>JAGCUY010000143.1 GCA_017962605.1 Kiritimatiellia bacterium
GAAGTCAAAAGTCTTTTTCACCTCGATGCGCACCAAGGCCGGCGGCGCCGGTCTCTGCGCCAAGCTGGCCAGCCTTCTCGACAAGGCATCCTTCGCCGACCTAGGCCTCGACCGCAAGTTCGTCGCCATCAAGGTCCACTTCGGCGAACGCGGCAACCTCGCCTTCCTGCGCCCCAACTTCGCCCGCACGGTCGTGGACAAGATCAAGGCGCTCGGCGGGAAGCCATTCCTCACCGACTGCAACACGCTCTACGTCGGCTCGCGCAAGGACGCAATCGAGCACACCGAGACGGCCTGGATGAACGGCTTTCTCCCCTACAATGTCGATTGCCCGGTGATCATCGCCGACGGGCTGAAGGGTACCGATGAAGTCGCCGTTCCGATTGAGGGCGGCATCGTGCTGAAGGAGGCGCTGATTGGACGCGCCGTCATGGACGCCGACGTCGTCGTCTCGCTGAACCACTTCAAGGGCCACGAGATGTGCGGCATGGGCGGGGCCATCAAGAACCTCGGCATGGGATGCGGCTCACGCGCGGGCAAGATGGCCCAGCACTGCGACGGCAAGGTCGCCGTGAACCAGTCCCTCTGCATAGGCTGCGGCAAGTGCGCGGCGATCTGCGCCCACGGCGCCCCCAGCATCTCAAACCGCAAGTGCTCAATCGACGGCGCCAAGTGCCTCGGCTGCGGACGCTGCATCGGCATCTGCCCTACCGACGCCATCTCCCCAACCTCCTGGGACGGCCCCGCCCTGCTTGACTGCAAGATGGCCGAATACGCGAAGGCCGTCATCCAGGGGCGCCCCAACTTCCACATCAACATCGCCATGGACATCTCGCCCAACTGCGACTGCCATGGCGAGAACGACGCGCCAATCGTGCCCGACGTGGGGATGTTCGCCTCATTCGACCCAGTCGCCTGCGACCAGGCGGCCGCCGACGCCGTGAACGCAGCCGACCCCAACCGCGACAGCCTCCTGGGCGAAAGCAAGGTGAAAGGCCGCGACCACTTCGGCACGGTTTCGGAAATCACCGACTGGACGCGCCAGCTCGTCCACGCCGAGAAGGTAGGCTGCGGCACCCGCGACTACGAACTCATCCGCCTGTCGTAAGCATCCAACCCTCCCTGTTCCCCATTCCCCGTTCCCTGTTCCCCCTTTTTACTGCCCGCTGCGCGGGCGACGAGGGGAACGGTTCTTGCGTGCGGGGCATCCGCAGGGATGGCTCTCGTCGCGGGCCGGTTTGCCTGCGGCGCCCGCGCCTCGCAACCATCTATTTCCTGCGGGCACCCCGCCCGATATGGCTTACACATGAGACCCTGCGCGAAATGCGCGGAGGAAGCAGGGCTTGCGCCAGGCGGGCGCCGAAGGCCGACCGGCACGGCTGGCGAAGCCCGCCTCCGCGCGTTGAGCGCCAAAACCGCTCCATTCGTCGCGAACGAAGTGAGCAGTAAATCTCTCCCAGGCGCGGTAGCGCCAAACATCTAAACATCCAAGGCGCTTGCGCCAAACCTCCAAGGCGCGCCAGCGCCAAACTTCTAAACTTCCTAGGCGCTTGCGCCAAACCTCCAACCTTCCAAATCATCTTGAAGCGGGAAATGCCATTTGGTATAATGGAAGCCCTTGTTTAGGAGATACAAAAATGAAGAAATACGTGTGCAACGTTTGTGGTTATGTCTATGATCCCGCCGAGAACGACAATGTCGCTTTCGAGGACCTCCCCGATGACTGGGCCTGCCCCTTCTGCGGCGTAGGCAAAGATCAGTTCCAAGAAGTCGCTGAATAGCGCGACAGGAGGCAAAAATGGAAAAATCTACACGGCCTTTCGAGGCCGAGGTCGGGGAAATGCTCGACCTCGTTGTTAATTCTCTCTACTCCAAGAAGGAAATCTTCCTCCGCGAGCTGATCTCCAACGCCTCCGACGCAATCGATCGCGCCCAATACCTCGGCCTCACCGACAAGACACTCGTCGCCGACTCCCCCGAATGGGCCATATCCATTGTCGCCGACAAGGAGGCAGCCACGCTCTCCGTCTCCGACAACGGCATCGGCATGACCGCCGAAGAAGCCGAGAAGAACCTCGGCACCATCGCCCGCTCCGGCACGCAGGCCTTCATGGACGCCCTCAAAAAGGACGGCGGCGCAAACTCCCCTGAGATGATCGGACAGTTCGGCGTTGGCTTCTACGCCGCATTCATGGTCGCCGACAAGGTCACAGTGGACACCCTCCACCGCGGCGAGGGCCAGGAGGCCGTGAAGTGGTCGTCCGATGGCAAAGGTTCATACACCATCGAGCAGGGCGACCGCGCAGTTCCCGGCACCACCATCACCCTCCACCTCACCGAAGACTTCAAGCGCTTCCTCGACTCCTGGGAGGTCCGCTCGCTGGTCAAGCAGTATTCCGACTTCATCGCCTACCCGATCCGCTTCCGCGAGGCCCAACCGCCCAAGGACGAGAAGGACGAGGACAAGAAGCGCCGCGAAGAGGAGGAGCAGAAGCCCCTCAACACGATGCGCGCCCTCTGGCGTCGCCCGAAGAACGAGATCAAGGAGGAGGAATACACCGAGTTCTTCAAGCACATCGCCCATGAATACGAGGCGCCCCTCCGCACCATCCACTACTCCGCGGAAGGCCAGCTCGAGTTCAAGGCGCTCCTCTTCATCCCGGCCAAGCCCAACTTCGACCTCTTCATGCCTAACCGCAAGCACGGGCTCCAGCTCTATGTGCGGAACGTATTCATCGGCTCGGACTTCGAGGAGCTCCTCCCCGACTACCTGCGCTTCGTCAAGGGCGTAGTCGATTCAAGCGACCTCCCGCTCAACGTCTCGCGCGAAATGCTCCAGGACGACGCGGTCATCCGCAAGATGCGCTCGTCGCTCGTCTCCAAGATCCTCGCCGACCTGGAGTCGCTCAAGAAGGACGACGCCGCGAAGTATCTCGACTTCTTCCGCGCCTTTGGCCGCGTCCTCAAGGAAGGGCTGCACTCCGACTACGAGCACTCCGACAAGCTGAAGGAACTCGTCATGTTCCCGTCGGACAAGACCGAAGAGGGCAAGATGACCACCCTCCGCGCCTACAAGGACGCCATGCCCGAAGGCCAGAAGGAAATCTACTACCTCGTGGCGGAGTCCTACGAGAACGCCAAGAACTCGCCTCAGCTAGAGGCTTTCCGCAAGCGCGGTCTGGACGTCCTCTTCCTTTGCGACGCCGTTGACGAGTGGATCGTGGACACCCTCTACGACTACGACGGCACCAAGCTCAAGGCCATCGACAAGGGCGAAATCGAACTTGGCACCGACGAGGAGAAGAAGGCCGAGAAGAAGGAACTCGAAGACGCCGGCAAGGAATACAAGGCCCTGCTAGACTACATCAAGGACAAGCTGAAGGACGACGTGAAGGACGTCCGTCTCTCTCCGCGCCTCACCGACAGCGCCTGCTGCCTCGTGGCGGAGGAAGGCGCGATGAGTCCGGCGATGCTGCGGATGATGAAGGCCATGGGGCAGGAAGTGCCCAAGCAGCAGCGCATCCTGGAGCTCAACCCGAAGCACCCGGTGCTGACGCGCCTAGCCGACGAACTCAAGTCGCCGACGCGCGACGACGAGGCCTTCCTCGCGAAGATCGGCGCGCTCTACGACCTGGCGCTAGTTGGCGAAGGCGCTCAGCCGCGCAACCCGCTGAACTTCGTGAAGTTCTTCTCAGGGCTGATCTAGCGCATTGCGAAAGCAAAAACAGAAAAAGAAGGGGCCTGGTTTCCACCAGGCCCCTTCTTTTTATAACCGAGTCAAGCCCCCAAATAAAAAAAACTTGACAATATTATTTTTTTTGATATACTCTTCACATAATTTTCAAAAGAATCCAAGGGGTTTTCCCCTTTTCTTTTTTGTCTCTAACCCTAACTTGTTCCCTCCGTCCTGGCCAGGCAAAGGGGGCTTTTATCAACGGCCAAACCAACCGCCAAAGGAGAAGCAGTCTATGAATAATGACCGCGAATCGGAAAAGGAAGACCTTTTTGCACGCACCGATGCCTTTGGTCATCAGATTGCAGTCGAAGAAAAGTGGCTCTAGCCATTTCCGACTCTCAATCTTTGCCCGAAGGGCTTAGTGCGCCTTTGAGGCTCCAAGAGCGTCACCGCTGAAGCGGAATTCTTTTTTCCGCTTTTCCGACAAACTGAAGAAAAGCCCTGTGCCATGCACGGGATGCCTTTCTCTTCTCCATTTCCAAATATTCATTTGGGCATTGCATTCCCTTTGCCCAAATCAAAACTAAACAAAGGAAGGAAAAAAATGAATAAAACTAGTCCACATAAATATACTGACCGCTACCTGACCATGCTGGGAAAGGCTGCTGGAATAGCTGCCGCCGACAATTCGCCGCGTATTGAACGCAAGCATCTGTTTTCGGCAATTAACGAGATGTCTCCGCGCCTCTTCTGTCGTTTGCTAGGGCGCAAGGAGCTTATCTACGCGAATGGCCTGCCGCTACAATGCGGGAAAGGCGATTCGGCAAACGTCACCAAGTTCTCCAGCGAGACTTATCGGGTCTTAAGCCTTCACGGCGGGGTGCTTGGCAAAGTCATGGGCTCCATCGGCATCTGCCCCGTTGACATCCACCATGTTGCGGCCGCACTGCTTCTGGATCCAGATGAAAACAGCCCCATACGGGAGTTGATGCAGATCAACGGCATTGACCCACAGGCCGCCAAACCTTCAATAATCGAGGCGGTGATGGCATGCGGCCATTCACGCAACGACAAACACGTCAAGGAGATTTTGACGAAAGTCAACTACATACGGGATTATCTTCGCGAGAAGATCATCGGGCAGGACGAAGCCATCCAAAAGGTTTGCGACGCGATTTTCGATTTCTGGAACACGCCTGTTGGAAAACGCCAACGCCCGCTGTCGCTTTTCATCTGCGGCGCCAGCGGTTTGGGGAAGTCCCTCCTTGCCGAGTCTTTGGTTTCGGCCATAGAAAAGATAACCGACACGGAACGGATAGCCTTTCTTGACGCGGGCCTTTATTCGTCCAGGGATTCATCCAGGGACCTCGTCGGCATCGACGCGCGCTGGAAGGGCGGCCCCTTGCCTGGTGCCTTCACTCTTCCCATTCATGAAAATCCCGAAGGCGTCATCGTGCTCGAAAACATCGACACGCTTCACCTCATTGGCCTGAATCATGTCATGCGGGCCATCACGACAGGAAAGCTGAAAGACGACTGCATGGCCAAGGACGTCGATTTCAGGAACGCGATCTGCATATTCACCTCATCCGCCGGCGGCGACTGCGCCTCTGAATCTGAAGTGATGAAAAACGCCGCGTCTTCAACCAGGCTGCGCCTTGTCGAGGAATTGTGTGCCGGAATAGATTCAGCAGGGGCCCAGCGTAATATCAGGATGATGGTGAACCAGTGCACCCAAGTGGTTTTGATGAAGCCTCTGGGCGCCGATGGAATCCGGACGCTCATGGGACGGACCCTTGAGCATGAGTTTGCCGTCTTGAAGAAATCCATCCGGAAATTGAACGCCGACACGGCCGCCGTTGCCGACTTGCTTGTTCAGACGATAACGTCACTTGACCCGCGCGCAATCGCGTCGATAGTCTGCGACGCATTGGAACCATTCCGCAAGGCGATGTCCGAGACGCCGGAGATATGGCGCAAGCTCAAGACGGCTAACATAGTCGTGGAATGCGCGGAGCCTCTTGACATCGCCACCGTGACGAAAAACCTGCACATGCGCAAGCGCCTGACGGTTGCCTCCAACCTGAAGGTGGAAGGCACCACCGCTACCCTGACGATAACCGCGACAGGCCACACCATGCTTCCCGCGCTGAAAGACGGCATTGTGAGCGTAACCCCGCCACAGGATTCCGACACCTTCGACCGCCTTGTTGGAATATCGGCCCCTCTCCGCTTTGCCAACAGGTGGAAGCGCTATTTTGAAGGGGAGACGGAGATAAAACCAGAGAACCTGCTGCTAGTAGGCCCGCCGGGGTGCGGGAAGACGTCTTTGGTGAGGGCGCTGGCCGCTGACCTGCACAAACCATACGTCATCCTCAACTGCAACGACCTTTCCAGCCCGGAAGCCGTGATCAGGGCCTTTGCCACCATAAGGAAATATGCCGGCGACGGCATCCTTCTCTTCCTTGACGAACTTGACGCTGTGGCGGGCGAACGCGATGGGAAGTCGGAAGATTATCTTGACCGCATCAACCTGCTGCTTCAGGAAATCGACGGCTTCAAGCAGAATTCCGCATCGAAGAAGATCATGTACATAGGGGCCACCAACAGGGCCAACTCCCTTGACGCGGCGATAACTCGTTCCGGCCGATTCGGCCAGACTATCCTATACGCACCGTTGAACGAAGAGGAACGCCGGACGCTTGTCAAACTTGCGGCCGAAGAGTACAAAGCCACCATTGGCGAAGATCTCATAGAGTTCATCGCCGCGACAACGGCAGGTTTTGTGCCGGTGACAATAAAGGCCATTATCCGCGAAATGGCGCTTTCGTCCGACCCGGCAGATTTGTCTAAGGACATTTACCTCCGTGCGCGTGCGACCGTTGTGGAAGGTGCTTTTACCCAGCAGCCGAATTTGACGGAGGACGAGACCTTTGCCATTGCGACGCACGAGTCCGGACATGCCCTTTGCTGCGACATGTGCAGCGGCAGGCAGTTTGTCCAAGTCTCCATTGTGACAAACGGCGGCAAACTCGGGTTCCTCGAACACCAGTCGGCATCGACGTTGGCAAACCACACGAAAAAAGCGCTGGTTTCTTCAATTGACATCAGCCTTGCGGGGCGCGCCGCCGAGGAGGTGCTTTTGGGCAGGCTCACGGATGGCGCCGTCAGCGACATCGAACAGGCGACATTTTACGCCATCCAATACATCAGGGCCGGTTTCTCGTCCGACTACGGACTGGGAATCCCTCCCGAAGGCCTGGAGTGGAAGGAAATTTCACCAATTGTCAGGAAAATGCTTGAGCGCCGTTACAATCACGTCAAGCAGATGCTCGGCCGCGAAAAGGCCGTGTTGAAGCGCCTTGCGGAACTCCTCGTAAGCAAGAAGGTGATTTTCCAGGATGAGCTGAGGGATGTCCGAATGGGTATGAAGCGCGAAAGGAGGGGCAACCATGGATGCTGCTAAAATAGAAGCCATCGAAGCGCTCATGTCTGATTACATCCCATTGCTGTCTTGCCGTGAGACTCCCATCTCCGTTTTGGACGGCAACGATGTCAACCTCGACGTTTACGAGAACGACCGCGACATCGGGGTTTTGTCTCAAGGCCCCGAGCCCTTGGAATACATCAAGGAGGAAGCGGCCTTCATCTTCGGCGAATCTCCCGATGACCTGTTCTTCAGGGCCAACTTTTCGACAACCGTGAAAATCGATTGCGGTGAAGACAAAAAGTCACTTCTGGAAAGACTTTTCAATGCCCATGCGGCCACCTTGTTCATTTGCACACCCCATGAGCTGAAAACGGAAGAGGGCATCCCCGTATTCCATGACGCAGGGGAACTGCAAATGTTCTTGACGCAGAATGGCGACGACGACTGCGAAAAGGAAGAGGATGCCGACGAGGATGACGATGAGAATTCGCCTCCAGTTGGCCTAGTAAGAAGGCCGTATGATGACGGGATTGACGCGTATGTTGACGCGATAATCGCCGCAAGGAATGGACAACTCTTGGCGCGGCACGGCACCAACGAGTCCGCCACGTTCAAATATGATGTCGCCATCATTGACAAATTGTGCTATGTCATAGTGCACAATGGCGAGGAAGGCGACTGGCTTGCGGATGAGGAAACGCCTCATAATGATTCGCCGTTATGGTTCTCAGAATACGACCACATGCCCTCACCTGTGTACTTCGCGGATAATTGCCGCAATTACCTACTGGGTAAAATTAATGACCTTCAGGTGGTCACAATGGTTGTCAATGCCGAAAAATGCTTCATAATAAATGAAGACGAGATGCTTGGCATCTGGGAAGAGAAGTGCAACGTCAAGGTGGTTCGCACAAAAAGCGTTGAGGGGTCCGTCCTGCCAACAATGGACGATTGCATCAACTCCCTGCCGGCAAGGCCGGAGGCAAATGAAGACACAAGGGCAGACGCCATAAGGAAAGCCGACCAGGATTTAATCAGCACCCTATGATTGCGGTGGCTTTCCCTCGCGCATTCCTTTCGATTCCAGCCAGGCAATTGCCCCGGCCTCGTCGGTGAAGGCGCCGTCCAGCTGTGCCTCGTATGCCCGTTTCAGGATTTCGCCAAAGCGGGGCGATGGCTCCATGCCCCGGGCAATCAGGTGGCGGCCCATGAGGATTGGCCTTGGCGCCGCTGCCGCCACCTGAAGTCGCTCCGCCGTGGCCGCCAGCCATTGCAGCGCCTCGTCCTGGAGAATAGGCTCGTTGGGGTCGGTGCCGCTGCCAATGGCGTCAGCGCGGGCGACGCGGATGAGGCGGTCTATGCGCACCACCTTCGCCGCAAGACGCCGCACCGCGTTGTCCCCGGCCTTTGAATGCCAGAGCGACACCGGCGCCATGTGCGCCTGTACAAGCGGCAGCACTTCGGAAAGCAGGCGCTGCTCGGCGGTCATGCGGCGCATGAAGGACAACGTAGGCGCGACTCCCGCCTCATCGTGGCCGCGCGAGCGGATGCGCCCATCTTCGAAGCGCGTTGTGGCTGGCTTGCCGAGGTCGTGGCAGAGAACCGCCAGCCCTACGGTCAAATCCTCGCGCGCATCGCCGGTGCGCTCCCTTGCGAAGGCGTCTAGGCACTGGAGGGTATGCGTCCAGACATCGCCCTCGGGATGCCATCCCGGATCCTGCTCGCAGCCGATGAGGGCCTCAAGTTCTGGATAGTATCGCACCCAGCCGGTCTCGCGGAGGAAATTTAGACCGGCAGATATGGCAATGCCCTTTAGAAGCAGCTTCGACCATTCCTCGAATATGCGCTCTGGCGGCAGGTTCTCGGCTCCAATGGAGCGGCAGATGGCAATCGTCTCCGGCGCGGGGGTGAGGCGGAAGCGCGCCACGAACTGCATCCCGCGCAGTACTCGCAGCGGGTCTTCGGCGAACTTTTCCGAAACATGGCGCAGGATGCCTGCGCGTAGGTCCCCTTCCCCTTCGTATGGGTCTTCCACGGCGCCGGTGAGCAGGTCAAGGTAGATGGCGTTGATTGTGAAGTCACGGCGCGACGCCGCCTCGGCGACGGTGAGAGAGGGGTCGGACTGCACTTCGAAAGCCTTGTGGCCAAGGCCGGACTGCGACTCGCGGCGCGGGATTGAGACATCGATGTCAAGCCCCTTCAGTTTGACAACGCCGAAGGAGGCGCCGACGAGGTCTAGCGGGAAGCGTTCGCCAAGGAGCGAAAGCAGCCGCTGCGGGGCGATTCCATAGACCTCGAGGTCAAGGTCCTTGGAGTTCCGCCCCAGAAGCCTGTCGCGGACCGCGCCGCCTACGAGGTAGGCGTGGCCGCCAGCCGCGCCTACAATTCGGCAGACTTCAAGCGCCGCATCTTCAGGTGTCATTTTCACTTCGATCATGAGGCTGATTATAGCATATCCCAGCCATCTTTTTGCTAAACTATTTCACCGTGTCCGCCAACGCCATACTCTATCTCCACATGATCAGGAGCGATACCTGCCAGCATGCCAAGCTGGACGGGATTCGCCGCTATGCGGCTGCGCGTGGCTGGCGTGTCGAGGCAGTTCCCCGCGAAGCGTCGCGCGCATGGATGGTGCCGGCGATAATCGAACGCCGCCGCCCCCTGGGATGCATCGTCGAGGGAGCCGGACGCTGGGACGACCTTCCCCCTTCCCTCTTCGGCAGAACGCCTGTCATATACATCGACGTCCTCAACGAGCGTCTGTGCGGCGCGGCGCCGCGCATCATCCTCGACCCGGAGCTTGTCGCCAGATACGCCTTGCGCGAACTCTCCGCAAGCCACCCTTCATCCTATGGCGCAGTGGGGTTCGTCCGCCAACGCGAGTGGAGCGACTTCCGCATCCGCGCCTTCCAGTCTCTTGTTGAGGCGCAGGGCCAGAAGTGCCACATCCTTACGGCCCGCAAAGGCGAAGGCATCAAGTCATACCTCGGGAGAATCAATGACTGGGTGAAGAACCTTCCGCGCGGATGCGCCATCTTCGCAGTCCAGGGGCCAACGGCAACGAACGTCGCCGATGCCGCCCGCAGGCACTTCCGTGACATTCCCCGCGACCTAACCCTGCTGACGACAATCGGCACTGAGCGCGAAGCCCGCCTGCCCCACGAGAGCATCTCAACCATACAGTTCGACTTCGAGCGCATAGGCTATCTCGCCGCCCGGATGCTCGACGAGTGGATGCACGGCCGCCGCCAGCCGCACACCACCGAGCGCATGGGTCCGCTATTTACCTTGCGCCGCGAATCAACGCGCGGCCGCGGACGCCGCGAACCACGCATTCTCGAAGCCGCCGAAATGATCCGCCGCGAAGCGTGCGACGGCCTCACGGCCCGCGCCCTCGCGGCGCGCTTCCCCGGTTCACGCCGCCTTTTCGACATGCGCTTCCGTGAGGCCATGGGCCACTCCGTCCTCGACGAAATCCTCCACGTCCGCATGGAGAAGGCGTTCACGCTCCTTGCGCAGACCGACACCGCCATCGGCGCCATCCCCGGCCTCTGCGGCTTCGGCTCCGACAGCGACCTCGACATCCTCTTCCGCAAGCGCTGCGGCATGTCCATGCGCGACTGGCGCAGGCGCAACAGCTGGAAGTAGTCGCGGAAAAAACTTTTCTCAAAATTAAGACTTTTCCTTTGGGGAAAGTGTAGAATGGATGCCACAAGGAGAATAACCATGATAAAAAGGAAAGCCATTGCGCCCACATCCCATCGGAGTTCCGCGCCCGTTGCGCTTGCGTTAGCCGCGCTCGCGGCATCGGCGGCAAGCGCCACCGTCACGGTCTCGAACGTCGCGTTCACGCAGGACGCGGCGACACACGATGTGACCGTCACCTACAACCTCGCAACCAGCGATGGCGAGCCGGCATTCGTCTCGCTCGACGTCATCACCAACGGCGTCAGCGTCGGCGCCACGCGCGTGAAGCGCGTCACCGGCAACGTCTCGACCACCCCGGCCGACACCGCCTCGCTCGTCTGGCCCGGCACCGACAAGCACAGCATCACGTGGAAGGCCCGCGCCGACCTCCCGAACGTCGGCCTCACGGACGCCGCCGTCCG
This sequence comes from Kiritimatiellia bacterium, assembly GCA_017962605.1. Classification (GTDB taxonomy): domain Bacteria; phylum Verrucomicrobiota; class Kiritimatiellia; order RFP12; family JAAYLN01; genus RGIG5952. The sequence goes on from JAGCUY010000143.1 coordinate 11,216, forward strand.
CGTGACCGCCATCGCCACGAACCACTTCGAGGGCCTCTACATGGTCGTCGATCTCTCGCGCGGCAAGGACTCCGCCTACTGGCCCGTCCAATACACCGCCTGCAAGCCCGACACCAACTCCCCCGCCTTCTACGCGACGGAACTCTGGCTCCGCCGCGTCCCGGCCGGGACATTCACGATGGGTGATGACACAACCAACTACAAGCCCGCGCACCAAGTGACGCTCTCGAAGGACTTCTACTGCGCCGTCTTGCCAATGACCGTTCCGCAGCAACGCGTAATCTACGGCTCTCTCAACTCAGCCATCACGGGCGAGATCGCGGGCGACCGCTACCCGGCCGGTTACATCAAATACACCAATGTCCGTGATGCCAACTGGCCTACGAACAACAATGTCTCGGCTTGGACCTCGGTGGGGCGCATTCGCAAGCGCACGGGACTCCAGTTCGACCTTCCCACGGAGGCGCAGTGGGAATACGTCTGCCGGGGCGGCCACTCCGGGCACGTCCTCGGCGACGGCTCCGAATTGACGCAGGCGAACGTCTACGCCATGGCGTGGACGAAGAACAATTCCGGCAACGCCGTCCAGCCGATCGGCGTGAAGAAGCCGAACTCCTGGGACTTCCACGACATGACCGGCACCCTGCACGAATGGTGCCGCGACTTCGCGACAAGCGGGAACGGCTACACGTCGTCCGCCTCCGAAACCGACCCGAAAGGCCCCATGACCAACGCCGAGGGCAAGCGCGTCCGCCGCGGCTCCTCTTTCGGCGGCGGCTGGGGCGATTGCAACCCCTGGTTCCGTCTGCTCTCCGGGGATCAAGGCACTACGGCAAACAATGTCACCGGCTACCGACTCGTCGTCGAGACGGACGAGGGCTCCGCCGCCGACCCGGCGCTCGGCGTCCAGCGCGGCAGCGGCGATTCCGCCGCCGGCTTCCTCGAGACCCGACCCGCCGCGATGCTCGCCGGCATTCGCAGTGGTACGGAGGTCGTGGCTGACAGCTTCATCGACACCGCCACCGCCCTCTCCTTCGTGATCGTCATAAGGTAAAGACAAACCACGAAATACACGAAGTACACCAAAACCAAGGCTTCAATTTCGTGTATTTGGTGTATTTCGTGGTTCCACAAAGAAAGGCTTAACCAATGAAAACTTCTCTCTTCCTCCTCTCCATCTGCGCGACTCTCCCGGCTCTTGCCTCGAATGTCGACCATCTCGCCACCGTCTCTAATGTCTCGTTCACGCAGAACGAGCAGCAGGACGTAATCGTCTCCTACGACCTCGCCAACAACGGCGAACCCGCCTTCGTCACGCTCGACGTCCTCACCAACGGCGTCCCGCTCCCTGTCGCTGCCGTGCAGACGCTCAGCGGCGACGTCTCCACGAACCTTACCCACTTCATCGCCGACGGCACCGGCAAGCAGATCGTGTGGAAGGCCCGCACCGACTGGAAAGGCAACCTCACGTCCAACGCAACCGTCGTCGTCTCGGCCCATTACACGAATCATCTCGAGGGCGTCTATCTTCGAGTCGATGTCACCGGGGGAACGGCCGCGTCATCGTGGCCGCACCACTTCGGCTCTGTCGATCCCGATGTGTCCAGCACGGCGTTCCTCTGGGACGAACTCTGGCTCAAATGCGTTCCCGCCGGCACGTTCCTCATGGGATCGCCGGAAAGCGAATTGGGACGAAACGTAAATGAGGTTCAACATCCCGTCACGATGAAATCGTTCTTCGTGGGCGTCACGCCCGTCACGCGCCGTCAATGGAAGAACATGGGCGGCAGCATCCAGAGTCTCAGCGACGAAGGCGAACTTGGCAGTGTCCCGGCAGGGAAAATCCGCTATACCTACGGAAGCGCCAGCAACACCCGCTGCGACACCATCTTGGCGCGACTCAACGCCAAGACCGGTTTCTCCGGCTTTGCGCTTCCCACGGAAGCCCAATGGGAATACGCCTGCCGCGCCGACACGCAAAGCGCCTTCAACGACGGCTCGCCATGCGATCCGGGAGAGACATCGTCCTCTTACGCGACCTCCGCAAGCCTCGCGGAGCTCGCCTGGTATCAGGACAACGCCGGGACAAGCCAGCCCATGCAGCCCGTGGCAACCAAGAAGCCCAACGCCTGGGGCCTCTATGACTTCCACGGCAACTGCTGGGAGTTCTGCCGCGACAAGCAGCGCACCTATCCATCCACGGCGGAAGCAGACCCCTGTGGTGAAATTCCCGTCGTTGGCGACAAGTGCGTGATTCGCGGTGGCTCAAAGGACACCCCGGCAAGCGGATGCCGCTCCGCAAGGCGCAACGTCTCCGGCGCAATCGGCGCAACAGGCTCAAGCGCGACCGACAACCGAGAAACCAACGGCGCCCGCTTCGTGTTCGAGTTCTAGCGCCATGCGCCTTGCCGCCCTTGCCGTCGCCCTGTCCGCCATGGCGGCAAATAGGAGTTTTGCAAATCTGAGTGTCGCCCCCGCCGCCGGCGGGGGCAAGTCCACCGTCGCAGTCCAGCGCGCGATTGACGCCGCCGCCGAATCTGGCGGCGGCGAGGTTCTACTTTCTGGTGGCACCTTCCTTTGCGGTTCGCTTTTCCTTAGGAGCAACGTGTCGTTGGTCATCGCCGCTGACGCCACACTCAAGGCCAGCCCCGACCGCGAGGACTACAACACTGCCGATGTATGCCCGCAGAACTGGACGAGCGAGGCGGAGAGCAATTCCGGTGCGCATCTGCTGCTCTGCATTGGGCAGACCAACGTCGCCGTGCGCGGCGAGGGCCGCATCGACGGCAACGCCGCCGCCTTTCTCCTTGGCCCCGATGGCAAGCCCTGGCCCGGCGGTTCGCGCGGCATCTCCTGGCGCCCCGGCCAGATGCTCTACTTCGTCGAATCGGACGGCATCCGCATCGAGGGTCTGACCCTTGAAAATGCGCCCTACTGGTCGTGCTTCCTCCACGGCTGCACGCATGTCTCCGCACATGGGCTGACAGTTCGCACGATCCGCCGCCCCTTCCACACCCACAACGGCGACGGCATCGACATCGACTGCTGCGAGGATGTCGAGGTCTCCGACTGCGATATCGACACTGCGGACGATTCCATCACCCTTCGCGCCGATGCCGCCCACCTTCTGGCGCCGCGCCCGTGCGCCAATGTCCGCGTCCATGACTGCCGCCTCTCCTCCGGCTGCAACGCCATCCGCGTCGGCGTGGGCGACGGCGAGGTGCGCGACGCATCGCTCCGCAACCTCGTCATCCGTGGCACCCGCACAGCAGTGAGCGCCGTCGGCTCATGGGCGCGCGGTGAGCGCGGCTGCGACATCCGGCGCGTCACCTTCGACAACCTCGACATCGAGTCGCGCAATTTCTGCCACCTCTACTACAAGCACGCGACGGGAAGCGTCTTCGAGGACATCGCCTTCCGCCACGTCCGCGGCAAGGTCTCCGGTGCCTCCGTCATAGATGACACACCCGACCGCCCATTCCGCAACCTTGTCTTCGAGGATGTTTCCCTCGTTGGAGAAACCTCGCCCCGCGTTGTGTCACTCGCGATGCCATGAACTACTCCTCCCCCAGCCTTTATCAGATTCGCCTGCGCGCGCCGCACACCGCAAGCGATGGGCAGTGGTCCGCTACTTTGCAGGCGCTGTCTGAAAACCGCCGCGCGTGCGACGAAGTATGGTTCTCGACGGGCGTGTCATTCCCGCCGATGGAATGGCACCGCGAGCACACCGCGCGCCTCGCCCGCTATGCCGCCGATCTGCGCAGCGCCGGCATCGAACCTAGCCTCCAGTTCCAGGCGACACTTGGTCATGGCGATGCCTTCGCCGGAACGCCGGAGGAGATGGCCGGTCGCAACTGGCGCGGCTTCACCGGCCCATCGGGCATCGAATGCGTGGCATGCAACTGCCCGCGCCAGCCGTCATTCCTCGCCTACGTCCGCGAAATGGCGCGCCTCTACGCCGCCGCCATCCAGCCAGCATGGCTTTGGATCGACGACGACCTCCGCGTGAACAACCACCGCCCGGCAGTCTCCGGCAGCGAAATCGGCTGCTGGTGCGAGACCTGCCGCGCCGCCTTCGAGGCGGAAACGGGGAGCGTGGGGGGCAGGGCCCCCCGTCCTTTGCCCGCCGACTGGGAGCGATTCTCCTTTTCCTCCATAGCGGAGGTGGCGGCCACTATCGCTAGTGAGGCTCACGCCGTATCTCCGGAGACCCGCTTCGGCTACCAGCATGGCTCCTGGCCGAATGATTCGCAACTGGCAGTCTTTCAAGCCTTGCGCGAGGCCGGCGGTGGCCAGAATGTCGGCTCCCGCCCCGGCAGCGGCGCCTACTACGACCTAGACCCCAACGGCCCCGTCAAAAAGGCGCTTGCCGCCGCCCGCCAGCGGCGCATGCTGGGCGACCCTCCCTGGATCGACACCTGGCTCCCAGAGATTGAAACTTACCCCCGCGCCTTCGCGAGCCGCACTGCTCGCGGCATTCTGCTGGAGGCCGTCGCCAGCCTCGCCTACGGCATGAACGGCCTCTCGGCCCTGGTCATGGACACCCGCGCCGAAACCGACGCCTGGTATTCCGAGAACATCCTTTCCCCTCTCGCCGCCGCGCGCGAATTCCTCGCATGCTACCGCGACGCCAATCTAGGCACAGTTCCGGCGGGCCTCGATGTCCCATCAGACCTTCCACTAGATGGCGTTTACGCCTATGCCCTGGCAGGCGTCCCGGTCGTTCCTGGTCCGGGGCGCACCCTTGGCGCGATGACGCCCGAAGACGCCGCGCTGAAAATCTGCTCCTGCTCGTCGCGAGACCTCATGCGTCTCCGCGCCGATGCGGACGCCCGCGCCGGCGGGCGCCTCCCGGTTATCGCGGAGGAGCCTTGCGTGGGGCTTGTCGTGCCGCGCGTAGCGCACGACGGCTCCCTGCGCACCATCATGCTCCTCAATGCCCGAATCGACACGCAGCGGCCACTTCCGCTGAGACTGCGCATTTCGACGGGAGGCGCCACCCCCTGTTCCCTGCACGCCATCTGGCACGCCATTGGCGAGCCGCCAGCCATGCTTCCCCTGCGCCGCGACGGCGCAGACCTTCTGGTCACCATCCCGGAGCTTCAGCCCTGGAGCGCCGGCTGGCTTGAACTACAGGGCTAAAATGGATGGATTATGAAATGACGACACGCGACAAGCGACAAGCGACTAGCCTTTTGAGCGGCTTTCTTTGCACCGCAGCCATATTAGTCCTGTCAGCCAATCAGAGTTTTGCAAATCCGAGTCCTGCCTCCGCCATGTTCGGCGGCGGCCTCTCGCTCCCCGGTGGCGCGACCTTCGTGCCGTGGTCATTCGATTCCAACTGGAAGCCGCACGGTGCCTCAGGAACGCCCGGCGGCGCATTCGTGATTGAGTGCAGCCCCGCTACGGAGAACGCCGCCGACTTCGGCCTCGTCATCAATGGGAATGCCAACTTCCGCGAAACCGGCGATGGCGGCGTCGAGGCTGTATGGACGGTTTCCCCCAGCCGCAACGGCTCCCCGCGCTTCGTCGGCGTCCAATGCACCATCCCGAAAACCGACATTCTCGGTGGCCTTCTCGCCGACGCCACCCATATCCCCGTCGGCACCGCCATTCCGCCCTCTCCCCACATCTTCTCCAACGCCGTCAGGTCGGTGGCTTTTCTAGGCGCTGGCGGCGCCCCCTGGCTTTCTCTTGAGTTCCCCGAACCTCAGGAAATCCTCGTGCAGGACAACGCCCGATGGGGGGCGCAGAACATCTCGCTGCGCCTAATACTCGCCGCCGACAAAATCGAGGCCGGCCGTGAATATTCGACCCGAGTAGTCTTCCGCGTTTCCGAATCGCCGCTCGCGCTTTCAATTCCCAAACCCGTCCGCGTCGAGGCGGGCGAAGATTGGATACCCTGCCCTCCGCCTGCGCCCGGGGCCGACTGGATTGAATCAGGTTCGGCTCTCGACTTCTCCGCAGTCATTCCGCATCACGAACCAGCCGGAAAGTTCGGACGCGTCATCGTCGTCGGCGACCATTTCGAGTTCGAGAACCGCCCTGGCGAGCAGGTTCGCTTCTGCGGCGTCAACCTCGTCCACAGCGCCAACGTCCCGGAGCCGGAAAACGCGGACCGCTTTGCCGCCAATCTCGCCCGCATGGGCTTCAATTCCGTGCGCATCCACCACCACGAGGCATTCCTCGTAGGCGCAAAGCCGCGTGGCGACGGCGCCGCGCTCGACGTGCCCAGCTGGAACTGGAAGAAGTTCGACGCCCTCGTTGCCGCATGCATCCGCCATGGGCTATACATCACCACCGATCTATTCGTCTCTCGCACCAAAGGCATGACCTGGCGCGCAATCGGCATTGACCGCGACGGCACCGTGCCCGACCGCGAATTCAAGCTCATGTGCGCCTTCTACGAGCCGGCCTACAGCAACCTCGTGGAATGGACGCGCATCTTCATGACGCACAAGAACCGCTTCACGGGGCGCAGTCTCGCCGAGGAACCGGCGCTCTGCGGCATCGGCCTAATCAACGAGGGAAACCTTGGACGCGACGGCGTGGATGGCCTGAAGAAATGCCCCGGTTTCGCCAAGGCGTGGGCGGAATGGTGCGCCGCCCGCCCGGGGGGCTCGGCATCGGCCCAAGCGGGGGGCTCGGGGGGCTCCGTCCCCCGTCCTTTGCCCACCGATGTTTACGGCTCCACCACAACCCACGGCGAGCTGGCTCTATTTCTGGCGGAGCGAGAGGCGATGCTCTTCTCGCGACTCCGCGCGCTCCTGCGCGATGAACTCGGCTGCAACGCGCCTCTCTCCAATCTCAACGCCGGCTACTATCCGGGACAATATCTTCAGACGATGCGCGACTTCGACTACATCGATACGCATTTCTACTACTTCCATCCTCGCTTCCTCGGCAAGAACTGGCGCTTCCCGACCGTCATTGAGGCCGACAACCCCTTCATGGTGAATGGCGGCGTTCCCAGCGCGACATGGCGGCGCGTCCTTGGCAAGCCCTTCTGCATCACCGAGTGGAACTGGGCGGCACCGGGGCGACAGCGCTCTGCCGCCGGACTTGCAACCGGCTCACTTGCCGCGCTGCAGAACTGGAGCGGCATCTGGCGCTTCGCCTGGAGCCACACCAAGGAGGGCGTCGAGGCTCCTGGCTCCATGCCCATCCGCTTCTTCGACTTGCACAGCGACCCCGTGCAGCGCGCCAGCGAATACGCCACACTTGCCCTATACCTGCGAGGCGACATGCCACCGCTGCCACCCGACGCAGAAAACGCGGAGACCTGGCGCGAGGATGAGCTTCGCGATCCGAAGCGCGGCGCGGTGCAGTTCGGCTCGCCACGCAAGGGAGTTTCTGCATGGAAATGCCGCGTGGGAACGAGGCTTGCGGCAGACGCGGCCGTGCCTGCCGCAAACGAGGCGGCCGAAGCAGAAAACGCTTCCGGCGGCGATCGAGTGCAATCGAATGCAAGCGACAATCATGTCTCCATCTCCCAGTCTGGCTCCATGCTCATAGCCACTCCCCGCACATGCGGTGGCTTCGCCGAAAGCGGGCGCATCAACGCAGGGCCGCTGAGCTTTGAGATTTGTGCGCCCGCCATGCCAATGGCGGGTTCCTCCTCCACCTCCACTTTTAGCCGAAGTTTCGATTCATCGAAACCTGATGCGGCGACTCCAGTCACCGCATCAGTCTGGGCATCTTCCCTAGACGGCGCACCCATCGCCTCCTCCAAGCGGCTGCTTGTAGCGCACGTTACCGACGCGGCCAACAGCGGCGCGGTTTTCGACGGCCCCGAAGCTCGCTCATGGATGGAGCAAGGCGCCACCCCCGCCCTCGTGCGGCGCGGCCGCGCAACCATAACGCTGGCGCTGGAACCACATGGCTCCTTTGCCGCCCCCTCCTCCAATGTCAGCCGAAGTTTCGATTCATCGAAACCTGTTGCGGCCACTTCAGTCGCCGCAACAGTCTTCCGCCTCTCCCCCACCGGCCACCGAGTAGCCGAGGTTCCCGCATCCTTTGACCCTGTGTCCGGCAAGCTCTCCTTGACCGCCGATACTGGCTACGACCATGCCTCCGCAACCTTCTTCTACGAAATTGTGCGATAATAATCGCAGGTACTATTCACATGGCACGCTTCAACGAAATCGACATCAAACCAGTTCCTGCAACCGAGATCTCCACCTCTGCAGTCGCCGGCGAGGCCCCTTCGCTTCTCCCGCCAGGCAAAAAATGGAGCCTCGTCTGGCATGACGAGTTCAACGGCACGGAAATCGACAAGACAAAGTGGATGTGCCGCGAGTCCTTCTGGGGGGCTGACTTCCCAGCCTTCGCCCACGACTACGAGGGCGTCGAGATGACCGGCAACGGCACAGTCCGCCTCCACCTCCTTCGCAAGGGCGACGACTTCTGTTCGCCGCATCTCCAGACTGGCTCGCTCACATACGACATCCCCCGCGAGCCGGGGAGGGGCGGCTTCTGGCCCTTCGGCGCGAAGAAACAGCCCCTCTTCATGCACAAGTTCGGCTACTACGAAGTCCGCTGCCGCCTTCCCAAGTGCGCGGGCTGGCACGCCGCCTTCTGGCTCCAGGCCCCCGGCATCGGCTCCCACCCGGATCCCGCCGCGTGCGGCGTCGAGTGCGACATCATGGAGAACTACCGCCAGCACACCGATGGCAAAATTGTATGCGGCAACGGCTGGGGCGGCTACGGCAGCGACAGCCGCTGGTTCGGGCACTTCTCCTTTGACGCCGAGACCATGGCTGACGGCTGGTGCGACTACGGCGTGGACTGGTCGCCCGATGGCTACACCTTCTACGCCAACGGGAAGAAGGTAGGTGAACAAAACGAACCAGTCTCGAATGTCGAGCAGTTCGTCCTCATCTCGACTGAGCCGGGAGGATACCGCAAGGTCGGCAACGACGGCGGGCTTTCCGATGGCCGCATTGAATGGGGCAAGCCGTCCCCTGCCCTCTTCGATGCCGTCCTTCCCGATTTCTTCGAGGTCGATTTCGTCCGCGTCTTCGATGCGGTCTGATTTGGAATCGCAAAGCGCCTTGTTGTCAGCCCTGCTGGCTTGCACGCCAATCTGAAAGGGATTGCCCGGTTTCGCGCTGGAATGCGCGGCGCAGCGCGCGTGCGCTTTCATAGC
>JAGCUY010000144.1 GCA_017962605.1 Kiritimatiellia bacterium
AGTTGTCAGGCAGTACGGTCAGTGTGAGGTTCACCACAGCGTCAATGGCCCCCATCTGTTTGGCACCCTGCGCAAAGGCCCCAGCCAGGATGAATATCCATACCATGAGCAGGATGCTCTTGTCGCTGGCCCCTCGCGAAAACACACTCATGCGCTCGTCGATGGTCAGTCCGCGCCCGAGAAGGATGCCTACAAGCCTTGTCCTGCCGCCGTAGACCGTGACGTAGAGGTCGCCGAGGCCCACGCAGAGGTTGTCGAGCGTGGCTGCGCCCTGGAGGTCGAGCAGTCGCGCCATTTCCGTGGCGGCCTGTCCGAAGACGGCGGCCTGGCTATTGAAGTGCAGCTCGCTGTCGATGCCTCGCTCCTTCTGGTTGAGGCCGATGGTGAGCGCGATGCCGAGCGCGTAGCCGTTCTTGAGGGCGACGGCGCTCTCGATGCCTGTGGTGTCCGTGGAGAGGGAGATGTGGTAGTAGGGAGTCTCCATCATCGCTCGGATGCGGCGGAGAGTCTCGATGCAGGGGCCGCAGAAGGCGACCTCTGTCTGGTCGTGCGCAACCAGTTCATAGCTGGTGCAGGGGCCGCCGATGGCATAGACTTCGCGGAAGATCCCCTTCTTCGCAAGACGGCGACGCCAGAGCTCGGGATAGGTCAGGAGAGTGCCGTCGGGCAGATCGAAGAGTCCCTTGGTGACTGAGAGGACGGGCACGTCAAGCGGGATGCGCGGCAGGACTTCCTCGCCGAACCAATCCACGCCAAAGCTGGATACGCCGCCGATGACGAGGTCAGCGCCCTCAAGGGCCTTATCGACCTCCTCGAACTGGTATGCTTCGACGCCTTCTGGGAACGGCGGGACGCCTTCGGGGAAATGCTTGTCAAACTTGGGATGGCGGTTGGTCTTGCGCACGGCGTCGATGATGTCGCGGTCGAGAGGCGTTCCGACAAGGCGGACGGTGTTTCCATTTTCACGTGCGGGGAAGGCAAGGGCGCTTCCCATCATTCCTGAACCGATGATTGTGATAGTAGCCATAGTTTTGAGAGTAGTCGTTAGTAGTTAGTCGTTAGTGGTTAGTAGTTAGTAGTTAGTCGCTAGTGGTTAGTCGCTAGTGGTTGGTGGTTAGTCGCGGCCGGCGAAGAAGCGGATCAGCCGCGTGACATGCGCCGAGCAGGCATCGATAATCGGGTCGGCGAGTTTGTCGGGCGGGACGAATCCGCCGTTGAGGTCGCCATAGACCTTGAGAGACGCCTTGATGAAGGTGTCGAGGAACTCGGTGGCGATGTTCACCTTGGCGATGCCGGCTTCTATGGCGCGGCGCACGTCGGCTAGGGGCGTTCCGCTTCCGCCATGCAGGACGAGCGGCGTCTCAGGCAGCGCGTCCGCGATTGCGGCGCAGCGGGGGATGTCGAGCTTCGGCTCCGCCTTGTAGTAGCCATGCGCCGTGCCGATGGAGACCGCCAGGGCATCGACGCCTGTCGCCTTCGCGAAGGCGACTGCCTCGTCGACATCGGTAAGCGCCGTCTCGTCGCCCTGCGCGACATGGCCGATCTCACCCTCGCAGGTGGCGCCAAGGGCGTGGGCGTATTCGGCGACATGCTTCGTCCACTTGACGTTCTCGTCATACGGAGAGCGAGAGCCATCATACATGACGGAGGTGTAGCCCCAGGCAAGTGCGTCCTCGGCCTGGCGCACCGTGGAGCCGTGGTCGAGGTGCAGCGCCACCGGAACGGAGGCACGAGCCGCCATGGCTCGTAGGGTCGGGGCAAGGTCTCTCGCCTTCCCGGTGTCGAAGAGGCGCATGTAGAGCTGGACGATCACCGGCTCCTTCTCTGCCTCGGCGGCGCGGATGACGGACACGGCCGTCTCGTAGTTGGTGATGTTAAAGGCGCCAATGGCGCGGTGCGCGCGGCGGGCTTCGCCGAGCATTTCCTTCATGGTGACTAGTGACATAGTATCTTGAGGTTTGGCGCTAACGCGCCCTGGATGTTTTGAGGTTTAGAAGTTTGGCGCTAAAGCGCCTTGGAAGTTTGCTTGTTGCCGGTCATGCGTCTTTGGCCGTGAAGCGCTCACGGACGGTGGCCGTTACCAGTTTCGGTCGGCGGAAGCCGTCGAAAAGTCCGGCCAAGTTCTGCGCAAAGGGCTTGGTGCGTATCGTCGCGCCGCCACGGTGGTAGCTCCGAGCATCAGTGAACTGCCAGATGGTGAAGCCGCAGATATCCTTGTTCGCGAACGCTGCGTCGATTGTGTCTCCCACATACTCTGCCTGGAACTCTTCGGTCCATTGTGCCCCGGCCGCGTCGTGCTGGCCATATACGCCACAAGTCCCCATCTCGGAAACCATGATTGGCTTGTCGGGATATAGCGACCTGAAGCGCGAAACAATCTTGTCCACATCCTCGCGGACAATCCGCCTGAGGTTCTCGGGCGATCCGGCGTCTGTGCCAATCCATCCGGGATAGGTGTTGAAGGCGACGATGTCCGTGTTGGCATTCGAGATGTCATCGGGGGTGTGGTTGCATGCGAAGGTCACCAACCGGCCTGAGTCCTGCGAGCGGATGGCGTCGATAAGTTTGTCGGCGAGAGCCTTGCCTTCGGGCTTTTGCGAAGCGAATTCGTTCATGAAGGCGAAGATGATGACGGACGGGTGGTTGAAGCTGGCGCGGACCATTTCACGCGTCTGCTCCACTTGCTGGGCGGCGAAGTCTTCGTCTATCAATTCATTCTCGCCGCATCCGCCGTTGCCCCAGCCCAGCGACTCCTCCCAAACCAGAATGCCCTGCTCGTCGCAAAGGTCGAGGAAACGCTGCGACTGCTGGTAGTGGCACCCGCGGACGAAATTGCATCCAAGCGCCTTTAGATTCTGGAGGTCGATGGCCATAAGCGCTTCCGAAGTTGCCGAGCCAAAGGTCGGGTGGGCTTCGTGGCGGTTGGCCCCTTTCAGGTAAATCGGCTCGCCGTTGAGGAAAATCCGCCCGTCGCGGGCCTCGACTTGGCGAATGCCAAAGCGAGCGCGAACAGCCGCTCCCTGTTCCCCGTTCCCAGTTCCCCGTTCCCTACTCTCCGTTCCCCGTTCCCCGTTCCCCGTTCCCTCAATCTCCACCGTGTGGAGATTCGGCGCATCGGGAGACCACACCTTGAAATCAGGCACTTTCACTTTAGCGCGTCCGGCGCGGAAGGTGGCCGCCACTTCTCTTTTGCCGTCGAACAGGAGTGTTGCGTCGAAATCGCGCTCGGCGAAGTTCACGGCCTCGATTTCAACGGTGCCGGTGCGGTAGTCGCGAGTCCTGACAAACAGCTTCCTATTGTCGAAGGCGAGCGACACGCCATGGTAGAAGCCGCCATGGAGGTAGAAGTCGTAGTAGGGCCGCGCGAGTTTCATCGTAGCCCAGTCGAAGCGGTTGTACAACGCCGCGAAGATGACATGCTCGCCTGCGGCAAGTGGCCCGGTCTCCAATTCG
>JAGCUY010000145.1 GCA_017962605.1 Kiritimatiellia bacterium
CCGAAGACTCAAGGGCCAATGTCGCCATGACCCTTTGGCGACAGCAACATCGCTCCGGCAAGCCAGCCGCCTCAATGCCGCAACTTCCGCTCCCCATTCATGGGAAGACTCGCCCACGAATCACTAACCCAATACAAAAAACTCCAGCAACTGGAAGCAGCAAGAGGCCATTCGGCATAGTTTGGCGGAACCGCAAATCGCATTCCGTTGACGCGAATGGCGTCTTTCTGTATAATAGATGGATTACTAATTATTCATTCATGGGAATGCAAACAATGGAAAACAAGACTACCAAGTACGTTTACTTCTTCGGCTGCGGTCAGACCGAAGGTAACGCCAACATGCGCGAACTCCTCGGAGGAAAGGGCGCCAACCTCGCCGAAATGGCCTCGCTGGGCCTCCCCGTCCCCCAGGGCTTCACTATCACCACCGAGGCCTGCACCCGCTACTATGACGACGGCAAGGTCATCGGCGACGACATCAAGGCCCAGATCGACGAATACGTCGGCAAGCTCGAAGCCAGCGCCGGCAAGAAGTTCGGCGACGCCAAGAACCCGCTCCTCGTCTCGGTGCGCTCCGGCGCCCGCGCCTCGATGCCGGGCATGATGGACACCATCCTCAACCTCGGCCTCAACGAGACCGTCGTCGAGTCGCTCGCCGCCCAGACCGGCAACCCCCGCTGGGCATGGGACTGCTACCGCCGCTTCATCCAGATGTTCTCCGACGTCGTCATGGAGGTCGGCAAGAAGTATTTCGAGAAGCTCATCGACCAGATGAAGGCCAAGAAGGGCGTCACCCAGGACATCGAGCTCGGCGCCGACGACCTCAAGGAGCTGGCCTCCCAGTTCAAGGCCGAATACAAGGACAAGATCGGCAAGGACTTCCCCTCCGACGCCCGCGAGCAGTTGGGCGAGGCCATCAAGGCCGTCTTCCGCAGCTGGGACAACCCGCGCGCCAACGTCTATCGCCGCGACAACGACATCCCCTACAGCTGGGGCACCGCTGTGAACGTCCAGATGATGGCCTTCGGCAACCTCAACAACGACTCCGGCACGGGCGTGGCCTTCACGCGCGACCCCGCCACCGGCGAGAAGAAGCTCATGGGCGAGTTCCTCATGAACGCCCAGGGCGAAGACGTCGTGGCCGGTGTCCGCACCCCCATGCCGATCGCGAAGATGGCCGAGGTCATGCCCGAGGTCTTCGAGCAGTTCAAGAAGGTCTGCGAGACCCTTGAAAAGCACTACCGCGACATGCAGGACATGGAGTTCACAATTGAGAACAAGAAGCTCTACATGCTCCAGACCCGCAACGGCAAGCGCACCGCCAAGGCCGCGCTGAAGATCGCCTGCGACCTGGTGGACGAAGGCATGCGCACCGAGGAAGAGGCCGTCCTGATGATCGAGCCCCGCAACCTCGACACCCTGCTCCACCCGCAGTTCGACGCCGCCTCGCTCAAGAAGGGCAAGGTCATGGGCAAGGGCCTCCCCGCCTCCCCCGGCGCGGCCTGCGGCAAGATCGTATTCTCGGCCGACGATGCCAAGGAATGGAAGAAGCGCGGCGAGAAGGTCGTGCTCGTCCGCCTCGAGACCTCACCCGAGGACATCGAAGGCATGAAGAGCGCCCAGGGCATCCTCACGGTGCGCGGCGGCATGACCTCCCACGCGGCAGTCGTCGCCCGCGGCATGGGCACCTGCTGCGTCTCCGGCTGCCAGGAAATCGCCATGGACGAGGAGAACAAGAAGTTCACCCTGAACGGCAAGACCTACCATGAGGGCGACTGGCTATCCATTGACGGCTCCACCGGCAACATCTACGACGGCGTCATCACCACCGTGGACGCCACCATCGCCGGCGAATTCGGCCGCATCATGGCCTGGGCCGACAAGTTCCGCCGCCTGAAGGTCCGCACCAACGCCGACACGCCGCGCGACGCCCGCAAGGCCCGCGAGCTCGGCGCCGAAGGCATCGGCCTCTGCCGCACCGAGCACATGTTCTTCGAGGAAGACCGCATCGCCGCCTTCCGCGAGATGATCTGCTCCGACACCGAAGAAGAGCGCCGCATCGCCCTCTCCAAGATCCTTCCCTACCAGCAGGACGACTTCGAGCAGCTCTACGAGGCCCTCGAGGGCAAGCCGGTCACGATCCGCTTCCTCGACCCGCCGCTGCACGAGTTCGTGCCGCACACCGAGGACGAGATCGCCCTCCTGGCCAAGACGCAGAACAAGCCCGTCTCCCGCATCAAGGAGATCATCGACTCGCTCCACGAGTTCAACCCGATGATGGGCCACCGCGGCTGCCGCCTCGCCGTCACCTACCCGGAAATTGCCCGGATGCAGACCCGCGCCGTCATCCGCGCCGCCATCAAGGTGCAGAAGCGCCACCCGGATTGGAAGGTCAAGCCTGAGATCATGATCCCGCTGACCTGCGAGGTCAAGGAAATGAAGTTCGTCAAGGACATCGTCGTCAACGCGGCCAACGTCGAAATCGCCGACGCCGACATCAAGCTCGACTACGAAGTCGGCACGATGATCGAGATCCCGCGCGCCGCCCTCACGGCCGACGAGATCGCCAAGGAAGCCGAGTTCTTCTGCTTCGGCACGAACGACCTCACCCAGATGACCTTCGGCTTCTCGCGCGACGACTCCGGCAAGTTCCTCGGCGCCTATTACGATGCCAAGATCTTCGAGAACGACCCCTTCGCCAAGCTCGACCAGACTGGCGTCGGCAAGCTCATGGAGATGGCCATCACGCTCGGCAAGAAGACGCGCCCGGCGCTGCACTGCGGCATCTGCGGCGAACACGGCGGCGACCCGACCAGCGTCGAGTTCTGCCACCGCATCGGCCTGGACTACGTGTCCTGCTCGCCCTTCCGCGTGCCGATAGCGCGCCTCGCGGCGGCCCAGGCCGCCATCAAGTTCCCGGCCAAATAAGCCGGGAGCTTGAAAAAGCGAAAAAAGGAGCGGGGGCCGGCAAGCCGGTCCCCGTCCTTTTTTCTTCCGCAACCCAAACGAAAGGAAATCAACTACTCGTTATCGAGACCCTTGCTCTTGAGGTACTCGATCACCGCGCCGACAGTCGTCAGCTTCTCGGCCTCGTCGTCAGGAATCTCGGCGCCGAACTCTTCCTCAAAGGCCATGATGAGTTCGATGTTGTCGAGCGAGTCGGCTCCAAGGTCGTTCACAAAGGACGCCTCGGGCGTCACCTGGTCGGCATTGACTCCCAGAGAGTCAATAATAATCGCTTTTACACGTTCTTCAAGTTTGGTTGCCATGTTGGCTTCTCCTATTGAAAATTAGTAGGAAACCATGATACCAAAATGGGCGATGAATTGCAAGTCTTGGGGAAAATGGTAGAATAATATCCTCTTACAAGGAAGACGCAATTAATGAAAGGAATCGTATTAGCCGGGGGTTCCGGCACAAGGCTCTACCCGATAACTCGGGCGACATCGAAGCAGCTGCTGCCCGTTTACGACAAGCCGATGGTCTATTATCCGCTGTCGGTGCTCATGCTTGCCGGCATCCGCGACATACTCCTCATCAGCACGCCGGAGGACATCGGCTCCTTCGAACGGCTGCTGGGCGACGGTTCGCGGTTCGGCGTGAAAATCTCCTACGCCGTGCAGCCGCGCCCCGAAGGGCTGGCGCAGGCATTCACCATCGGCGCCGACTTCATCGCCGGCGAACCGACAGCGCTCGTCCTCGGCGACAACATCTTCTACGGCCAGGGGCTTTCGCATGTGCTGCGCCGCGCCGGCGGACTGAAGGAGGGCGGAATCATCTTTGGCTATCAAGTATCCGATCCCGAACGCTACGGCGTGGTGGAGTTCGACGCCGCAGGCAAGGCCATCTCCATCGAGGAGAAGCCGGCAAAGCCGAAATCCAACTTCGCGGTCCCCGGCCTCTACTTCTACGGCCCGGACGTGGTGGAAATGGCGCGCCGCGTGAAGCCCTCCGCGCGAGGCGAACTTGAAATCACCGACCTGAACCTACTCTACCTGCGCGAAGGGCGCCTCAACGTTGAAATAATGAGCCGCGGCATCGCATGGCTCGACACGGGCACATACCAGTCGCTCCTGCAGGCCGCCTCCTTCGTCGAAACGATCCAGGACCGCCAGGGGCTGCGCATCGCCTGCCTCGAAGAAATCGCATTCCGCAACGGATGGATCGACGCCGCGGCCCTCCGCGCCGCCGGAGAGCTGATGCGCAAGAACGACTACGGCAAATACCTTCTCGCGCTTGCGGAGGACAAGCAATGATTCGCAAAGCAGTAATTCCAGCAGCGGGCTTCGGAACCCGCTTTCTCCCGGCGACCAAATGCTCGCCCAAGGAGATGCTCCCAATCGTCGATACGCCGGTCATCCAGTATGTCGTGGAGGAGGCCGTCGCGTCCGGCATCACCGACATCCTCATGGTGATCGGGCGCGGCAAGCGCGCCATAGAGGAGCACTTCGACCGCTCCGCCGAACTCGAGTGGGAGCTTGAGGCCAAGGGCAAGCTCGACCAACTCCGCCAGATCCGCCGGATCTCCGAACTCGCGAACATCCACTTCGTCTGGCAGAAGCGCATGCTTGGCCTGGGCGACGCCATCCGCTGCGCCGAGGCCCATGTGGGAGACGAGCCATTCGCCGTGCTGCTGGGCGACACCCTGCTCCAATCCACCAGCGGCGTTCCCGCCGTGAAACAGCTGATCGACGCCTACGAGGCGACCAAGACCAGCGTGGTGGCCGTCGAGGCGGTCACGCCGGAGAAGGTAAGCAAATACGGCGTCATCGCCGGAGAGCCGGAGAAGGACATCGGCGACGGCAAGATCTGGCGCGTTGACGATCTTGTGGAGAAGCCGGCACCTGAAGAGGCCCCCTCCAACTACGCGATCGCCAGCCGATACGTGCTCACGCCTGACGTCTTTGCGGCGCTGCACGACGTCCGCCCCGGCAAAGGCGGCGAGATACAGCTCACCGACGCCCTGCGCCTCCTGGCGCACGCATCGCCAATCCACGCACGCATCATCGACGCCGTGCGCCACGACGTGGGCAACCACATGGGCTTCATCAAGACCAACATCATCTACGGACTCCTGCGCCCCGACTTGCGCGACACCCTTGCCGCATTCATCAAGGAAACGGCAAAGGATTTGTAATCTGAAATTCAAGGCATGAAATCCAGAATCTCAAATCCAAAATCTCAGATTTCAAATCTCTAATCTCTAATCCGAAATCCAGAATCCGGAATCCGGAATCCCAAATCTCAAATCTGAAATTTTAAATTTGAAATTTGAAATTCA
>JAGCUY010000146.1 GCA_017962605.1 Kiritimatiellia bacterium
GATGGCGGATGCAGGCCGTGGCGAGGTGCGAACCCGACGGCAGGACGGAACGGACTGGCGCGGGACGCAGATCGCCCGGAGTGCGCCGCCAGCCACCGCCTCTAGCCGACACCGAGCGGCGCGAACGAGACGGCGCAGCGTCGGATTGGTAAAGGTGTCCCCGCCGGCTTTCCCCGCAAAAAAACCGCTTGGCCGAGATCGAGGCAAGGCGAGGGCGCCAACCCAGCGAAGCGGCCAGACTAAAGTCAGCCGCGAGCGTCCGCCGCAGGCGGATTGGCCCCGCGCATTGCCCGATATCGGCCAAGAGAGAAGGGTTTTCGGGGAAAGCCGGCGACAGAGACAGACAACACACACCGACACAGAGACAAGCAAACGGCCTTGACTCACATCGCACACTTCACTACTACTCAAACACAGACTGCTAGCGCGGGGATTTGACTTTCGGGTGCAAGTCTTGTAGAATTGGCCGCATGAATCATTCGCCAATCCTACTCGCACTCGCCATGACAACAACAATCGCTGCAAGCGGCCTCGCGGCCGAATTCCAGACCGACTCCTTCAAGACCAAGGGCGGCAAGGACGTCGTAATCACCGCCATCAAGCACGCCAGCCTGCGCATCCAGTTCGACGGTCTGGAAATCCAGGTCGACCCCGTCGGCAAGGACTGCAAGCCCGCCACCGACTACACCGCCTTCCCCAAGGCCGACATCATTCTCGTCACGCACGAGCACTTCGACCACTTCGACCGCGACGCCATCGCCGCGCTACGCAAGGCCGGAACGAAGATCTACGCTAACAAGGCCGTCCAAGGCAAGCTCGGCTCCGGCACCGCCCTCGCGAATGGCGACAGCATCGCCATCGCCGACGGCATAACCCTCGATGCCGTTCCTGCCTACAACACCACCCCGGGCCACACGAGGTTCCACCCCAAGGGGCGCGACAACGGCTATGTCCTTACGCTGGACGGCCTCCGCATCTACATCGCCGGCGACACCGAGGACATCCCCGAGATGGCGCAGCTGGCGGATGTGGACATCGCCTTCCTGCCCTGCAACCAACCCTACACGATGACGCCGGAGCAGGCGGCGCGGGCGGCGCGGACAATCAAGCCGAAGGTTCTCTTCCCCTACCACTACTCCGAGACGCCGGTCAGGCGCGTGGCGGAACTCCTCGCCGACACTTCCATCGACGTGCGCATCCGGAACTACCAGTAGCGGCAAACCGGCTTAGCCTATTCGATCACCTCGAAGATGGCCACGCCATTGGCTGGGAGGGAGATTTTGCCATCCCCTGCCCTTCCGCTCCACACGCGGCCAACCGCGCCATTGACTTCCACGGCGCACTCAACCTCGCGTGGCTCGTAGTTCACCGCCACGACAATGGTCTTGCCGTCATCAAGCCTATGCTCGCTTAGGCCCACGCAAGGGCAGTCGTCCTTCTCGACAATCCGCCGCACGCCCGCTATCCGCGCGGCTTCGCGATAGACGAGGTATAGCGGATTCGGATTCTCGCCCGAATAGGCGCCTGTCCGCAGGAAGCTGTCGCGCTCAATCGGAGCGTTCACGAAAACGACGTGCCCCTTGCCGTAGTCGGCGACTGTAACCATCGCGTCGCCATCCTTCGTTTCGCCAATAACCTTGCTTTCATGTGCGACAATGCGCGCGGTCGAGGAAGAGCGAGCGCGGAGCGTCCGCCCCGGATGCGCGGCAAGCGTAAACTCTACCTCTGATGGAGTATCCTGCATTGAGAAGTCGATTTCGTTCCCCGTGGCCTCGCGCAGTCCGCCAAGGGCCATGCGTCCGCCCTTGGAGAGAAGCAGCGTCGCGCCGCCGCGCACCTTGTCGAGGACGCGTCGCCATGCGGGAAGGGAATATGTGTCATAGCCCTCGCCGGAAGGCATGATGTAGAAGGATGCATCGGGGATCGCCCCCTCAGCTCCGGCGAAGGAGATGTCGAATCCGGCCTGGCGGGCAAGGGCGAAAGCGCCCATCGACTGCGGCTCGGCGTCCTCGCGTTCGCTCACGAGGCACACCGCATCAACGCGGCGCAGAGGAAGTTCCGCGTATGGGAATCCCTTCAGGAACTCGATGAAGGCGCGCATCTCCGCGAGGACGGGCTTCGCGCGGAAGTCCTTGTCGAAAAGCCCGAGTTCACATTCCAGAGCCGTCCATTCGTATGGCGGGAATCCAAGCTGCCCCTGGTCGAAGGCGCACCACCAGAGGTAGGCGCCGCGGCCGCAGGCCCAGGAGGTGTAGATGGCGGCGCGGGCGCTCCCTGCGGAGCGCGCCTCGGAACAGACGTTGCGCCCCATGTCTCCGGCCTCCTCCGGGAAGCAGGGCTTGCCGGAAACGCCTGAATAGAGCAGCGACTGCGCCGCCGCGTGTATGCCGTTGCGAAGAGTGTCGAATGGCTCATGGTTCATGTGGGCCGTCCAGAGCGGATATGGGTGCGTCGTGAGGACATCCACGAGTTCCCCTTGGTCGCGCAGATTCCACGAGGCCGCAGGATCGGTGCGGAGGCTGTGCATCCCGCCAACCACTGGCCGGGAGGAGTCCTCTAGCTTGATTGCCGCCGTGATTTCGTATAGCCAGTTCCATGCCTCTTCGCGGTTCGCTCCGCCCATGCAATTACATTCGTTGCCAACATCCCATGCGGCAATCGCGGGGTGGTCTTTCATCTCTCGGACGAAATGGCGCACAAAGCGGACCTCCCACATGCGGGCTGCGGGGTCGGTGAGGAGGTTCAGTCGCTCAAGGGCGGGCGGCGCGAAGAGTCGTCCGCTCATCCACCCCGTGAGGATGCCCACGACGAGCCTGAGGCCGCGCTCGGCGGCCATGTCGCAGAGCATCCTGAAGCGGCCCATCATCTCCTCATCAACGCAATCCGAATTGGCCAGGGGGGCGTCATTCTGCGCCCAGGCGCGGAATTGCCCGCAACCGCCGTATTGGGCCGTAAGCGGCTGGAAGTCCGGCCAGAGCGGGAATACGCGCAGGAGCGACAAGCCGTTTGCGGCGAGGGCGTCGAAGTCGCGCCCCACCTGCGCGGCGTCCCAGCGGCGCCACATCATCATTCCGGCGTGGGAAGCCCAGTAGTTGCAGCCAATTGCGAATCCATTACCGCAGCTGGGGAAGGCCGCCGCGGAGCCCGAAGGGAGGAGTTTTTGCTTGTCCTTGTTCATTTTCTTCAATGACAATGGTATGGGAATCGTCCAGGAATGTCAAGCGTAAATTCTTTTTGTGGTGTGCTGATAAAGTGTGTGATTTAAGTCGGTCAGTCTGGTCGTGTGTAGGTAGTGTTTGTCTGTCTCTGTCGTCGGCTTTCCCCGAAAAACCTTCTCTCTTGGCCGACATCGGGCAATGCGCGGGGCCAATCCGCCTGCGGCGGACGCTTGCGGCAGACTTTAGTCTGGCCGCTTCGCTGGATTGGCGCCCGCGCCTTCCCTCGATCTCGGCCAAGCGGTTTTTTCGCGGGGAAAGCCGGCGGGGACACCTTTACCAATCCGACGCTGCGCCGTCTCGTTCGCGCCGCTCGGTGTCGGCTAGGTGCGGGGGCTGGCGGCGCATTCCGGGCGATCTGCGTCCCGCGCCAGTCCGTTCCGTCCTGTCGCCGGGCACGCCTTGCGGCCTCGCACCTCGCCTCGGCCTGCATCCGCCATCCGCCTCCCCGTCGCCTCCGCCGTCACTTCGCTCGC
>JAGCUY010000147.1 GCA_017962605.1 Kiritimatiellia bacterium
CTCGATCGCGATGGTGCTGTGGTTCGCCGTCCGGCGCGGCGGCGACTTCGGGCCGATGGCTACCGCAGAAGCCCGCGCGCAGGCAGGTGATCCCGCCGGCGCGGCGGCTGCCGAAACACGCGAGGAGGCGCTCGACCCCACCGTCGTCTCGCCGCGTGGGCGCGTGTGGGACCTCGTGGTTCCGGTCGTCGTCCTCGTGGTCTCCGGCATCGCGCTGATGCTCTCCTTTGGCGGCTACTGGTCGGACTCGAGCGTGTCGGCGTTCGACGCCATCGGCGGCGAGAACGCTCAGCCCGCGCTTGCCTTCGCCACCGCGTGCCTCCTCGGCCTGACCGCCGCGTTCGTGCTCGCGATCCCCCGCCGCGTCATCACCTACCGGGAGTTCTTCGCGTGCGTCCCGGCGGGCATCCGCATGATGGTCCCCGCGCTCGTCATCCTAGCCCTCGCGTGGACCCTCTCGAACATCTGCAACGGGCTGCTCGGCATCGATGCGTTCATCTCCGCCGCCGTGAAGCGCGGCGCGGACGCCGGCGTGCTGCCGCTCGCCCTCATTCCGGCGGCTATGTTCCTGCTGGCGGCCGCCGTGTCCTTCTCGACCGGAACCTCGTGGGGGACATTCGGCATCCTCATCCCGATCTCCGCCGCCGTCTGCGCCAGGGTGGACCCGTCGCTCAACGTGCTGATGCTCTCCGCAATCCTCTCCGGCGGCGTCATGGGCGACCACTGTTCGCCCATATCGGACACGACGATCCTCTCCTCCACCGGCTCGCAGTGCCGCCACATCGACCACGTGCGCACGCAGCTGCCCTATGCGCTCGTCGTGGGCGTCGCGAGCTTCGTTGGCTATGTCGTCGCGGGCATGACCCGCGCGCTTCCAGGCGCGGTCTCCGCCGGCGCCGCGCTGGCCGTCTCGTGCGCACTGCTCGCCGCCGCCCTCGTCATGCTCCCACGCATGTTCCCTGCCTCCGCCTCCGCTGACGATCTCGCCAAATAGGCGAAAGCGGCCGAAGCCTACTGCGGATTGCTTTGACCGTCGGCCTTTGCGGAGGCTTCACCACATTTTCGACATTCTCTAAGGAGCCGCTTGAACTCGCGCAATCTGGCCGATTGTGCGCTTTCCTTCCTATGCGTTTGGCAGCGTCGCAATCGGCCTCGTTACTGTCGCATTTGGATATTTGATTGCCAAACAATGAAAGTGGTATAATACTTCTTTTAGAGGCATTGAAAATGAGCGAAAACTGCAATCACGATTGCGCCAGTTGCGGCGAGGACTGTCCCAGCCGGAATGCCGGGGAATTCGATTTCTCCGCACCCGCCAACGCATCCAGCCATGTGAAAAAGGTCATCGGCGTGGTGAGCGGAAAGGGGGGCGTGGGCAAATCCATGGTGACTTCCCTGATGGCCACCCTGATGCGCCGTCGTGGACATGCCGTGGCCATTCTGGATGCAGACATCACCGGCCCCTCCATCCCCCAGGCCTTCGGTGTCCACGGCTCCTTGTCCGGGGATGAAGAAGGCATGACTCCCGCCGCAAGCGGAACGGGCATCGAACTGGTATCCCTGAATCTGCTGCTGCCCCGCGAAACCGACCCCGTAGTCTGGCGCGGCCCGATGCTCGCGGGCGTGGTGAAACAGTTCTGGTCGGATGTCAAATGGGGCGATGTGGATTTCATGTTTGTGGACATGCCGCCGGGAACGGGCGACGTGCCGCTGACTGTATTCCAGTCCCTGCCGCTGGACGGCATCCTGATTGTCACTTCTCCCCAGGAACTCGTGGGCATGATTGTGGAAAAGGCCGCCAACATGGCGAGAATGATGAACGTCCCCGTTCTGGGAATCATCGAAAACATGAGCTACTTCAAGTGCGACGCCTGCGGCAAGGAGCACCGCGTTTTCGGAGAAAGCCACCTGGAGGAAACCGCCGCCCGCTCGAATGTCGCCGCCATTGCCCGCATGCCCATCGACCCGGCCATGGCCGCCGCCTGCGACACCGGCAACGTGGAATCGCTGGACGCTCCTTGGCTGGCAGGCATTGCCGACATGCTGGAGAAGCTCTAAACATCTGACCGGTGCCCGGAAGCGCGAAGCCGTCCGGCTGCTCCGGCAACACGGCACGAACATGTACGCGAAAAACGCGCAGCTCTTCGCGCGCTTCCTCGTCGGCCTCGTGAACGGGAACCACGCCGCGCAGGACAAGGCGGCGATGGCGGCCGAAACCGCCGAAAGCATCCGCGGGTGGCGCGACTGACTTCGGTTTCGGTGACGCGGGGCTCGCCCCGTGAGGGGGAACGGGGAACAGGGAACGGGGAACAGGGAACGGGCTGGACCGTCACTCCGAGATCATCCGTTTGAGCTCTTTCCAGTTGGCGCAGACGACCGTGGGGCGCTTGGACGAATGTTCGGCGTCGGCGCGGGTCGAAACGCCCGTGAGCAGAAGGCACGACGGTATGCCGGCCGCGACCGCAGCCGCGATGTCGGTGCTGACGTTGTCTCCTACCACCAGCGCGTCTTCCGGGGCGCACCCCGTAATGCGGAGAGCCTCGTGGAAGAGCATCGGGGAGGGCTTGCCGATCATTGTCGGCTCCTTGCCAGTTGCGGCGCAGACGGCTGCGACGAGCGTGCCTGCACCCGGCATCATGAGGTCTCCCATCGGCATCAGCAGGTCGGCGTTCGTGGCGACGAATCGCGCCCCTCCCTGTATGAGGGTGGTCGCCCGCAGTAGCTTGGCGTAGGAGAAGCGAAGGTCTAGCGAGACAACTACCCAGTCAGCCGGGCCGTCTGGCGCAGATGTCAGCCCGCGTTCGGCAAATGCCCTGCGAAGTCCAAGGCCGCCGATGAGGAAGCAACGGCCTCCGCCATTCCCGGCGCAGTGGGCTGCCGCGACTGCCGCAGTGGTGATGACGTCGTCGTTCTTGCAGTCGATGCCGAGTGACCGCAGCTGCTTCGCAACTGTGGACACTGGGCGGTTGGCGCGGTTGGTTACGAAGAGAACCCGCTTGCCGGCCTTGCGGGCGGCGCCGATGGCGTCGGCGGCGCCCGGAATGGGTGCGTCGCCGCTATAGACTGTGCCGTCAAGGTCGAGGATGAGGAGTTTGGGGGACATTACGGGGAACGGGGAATGGGGATTAGGGACTAGGGATTAGGGACTAGGGACTAGGGACTAGGGGCTAGGGAATGGGGAATGGAAATGTGAAAATGTGGAAATGTTGCCAATTACCAATGTTGCCAATGGCCAATCCCGAATTCAGAATCTCGGTTTCTGGCGCGCGACATGCTGGCTGTCGTCTGTCGAATGTCGGCTGTCTTCCCGCGTGTCGAGTGTCGCATGTCGCTTGTCCTCCCCCGGCGGCGTAGCCTTCCCGGCCCCAGTGTTCCGGCGCGGTAGCGCCTTGACGGGGAAGGGGAACTGGCCTAGTGGTCAAGCATGTATGCCGCGACGCCACGTTTCCGCACTTCGTATTCGCTGATGCCGAGTTCGCGCGCTATGATGCCGATTACCTGCGGCCCGCAGAAGCCCGACTGGCACCGGCCCATTCCGGCACGGACGCGCCGCTTCACGGCGTCCAGAGTCCTTGCGCCGACGGGGCGGTGAATCGCCTGCACGATTTCCGCCTCCGTGATCTGCTCGCAGCGGCAGACGATCTTCCCGTATCGGGGGTCGGAGGCAATCAGGGCGTCCTTCTCCGCATCGCTCTTGTCGCTGAACTTCACGATGCCGCGCCTGGTGCGGATCCAACCGACCTTGCGCTCAAGCTCGAGGCCGGCGGCCTTCATCTCGTGGATGACGTATTTGGCCAGCGCCATGCTGGCGGTAAGTCCTGTCGAGCGGATGCCGGAGATGCCTACGTATCCCTTCGCCTTCTCGGAGACGAGGATGTTGTAGCCCTCCGGAACGCGCGCCGGACGCGCGCCGACGAACTGGGTGATCGTGTCCTCGAAGCGCAGCCCAGGGACCATTTCCAGGGCCTTCGTCCGCACTTCCTCCAACCCCTCGCGGGTTGTCTTCTTGTCGTTCTTGTCTTCGACGTCGTCCGCCGTCGGCCCTACGAGCAGGTTGTCGTCGGTCGTCGGGATGACGAGGACGCCGCGCGTCTTCGGCGTCGGGACGGAGGAGATGATGTGCTTCACCTTCACCGGCGTGTCGTGGCCGAGGACGAAGAACTCGCCCTTGCGCGGGTGGACTGAGAAGTCGCACTCATCGACCATCTTGGCGATGTCGTCGCAGTAGAGGCCGGCGGCGTTGATGACCCACTTGGCCTCGATTTCGCCTTTCGTCGTAATGACGCGCTGAATGCGGCCGTCCTTGGTGTCGATTCCGGTAACTGCGCAGTCAAGCAGGAACTCGACGCCGTTCTCTGCTGCGTTCTCCGCCTCGGCGACGACCATGAGGAACTGGTTGATCTGCGAGTCGCGCGGGCTGTAGATGCCGCCCTTGATTTCGGGGTTCAGCGTCGGCTCCATCTCGAGGATTTCCTCGCGGGGCATGAACTCGTAGTCCCAGACGCCGTTCTGCCATGCGCGGTCGATCAGCTTCGGAACCTGCTCCATCTGGTCATCGGTCAGGACCGGCGCGATGCTGCCGCAGTGGATGATCGGGATGTCAAGGTCGCGGCAGAGGACGTCGACCATGGTGTGCGAAATCGTCCTGATCTTGCACTCCAGCGTCCCGACGGGCATCGTCGCGCTGGTGGAGGTCAGGCCGCTGCATGACTTGGAGGCGTCGCCACCGACATCGTCGTTCTTGTCGCAGACGATGACTTTGACCTTGAACTTGGAAAACTCCCTGGCCAGAGCCGTTCCAACTGCGCCGGCTCCGATGATGAGAATGTCAGCCTTGTGCATTTCAAATAACCTTTCCCCTACAAAGTCATGGAGGCGATCAGATCAGATCCCGTCCCTAGGAAGTCCTTGCGGATGACATCGCCGGCCTTGACCGACCCGTCGAGGCGGATTTGCCTCACGGCTTCGGCGCAGGGGAGCAGCATCTCCTTGGCGATCGGCTCCTTCGTGCGGACAGGCAGCATGCGCCGCCCGGGCGCCTCCGCCCGAACCGAGGAAGTGAATACGCGCTTCGGCGCAAGGCACTCGTCCTTGGCGTAGCGCTCGCCACGAGGGCAGGAAAAGCCCTTCAGAACGATGTCGCTAGCGTTGGTGAATTCGGCCTCGATCTCGCAACCCTGCGGGCAGACCGTGCAGATGATTGTCCTCTTCATGCCAAAACCTCCCCATGTTCGCAGCTGACCTCAATCGGACCGTTCAGCGATGCGACCGTTTCCTTTGAAAGCACGAGCTTCTCCATCGTTCCGGGGCTCGTGCGAACGCACTTCCTGCTGACCAGCTCCTTGCCGTTCGCCGTGCAGCGAATGACTGTGCGGCGGCCCGGGATCATGGTGCGGAAGTAGAGCGTCACTTCCTCGTTGCCGTCGGCGACGACCTTCTGCGGGCAGACGTAGCGGATGCCATTTCCTGGCACGGCGGCGTAGGCGGCGGCCGAAGGCAGCTTGCCCGCCGCGTAGAGGGCGGCGTTCCTTCCAGCCTCGGCGCTTTCGCGGCTGACATGATCGACGAGGTCGTTCACATGAAGGACGTTCCCGCATGCGAAGACCGCCGGGTTCGAGGTCTGCTTGTATTGGTTCACGACCGCGCCCCGCGTAACCGGCGAAAGCTCGATCTTGCCCGTCCTGCTTAGTTCGTTCTCGGGAATGAGGCCGACGGAGAGGAGCAGCGTGTCGCAGGGGATCTTCTCCTGCTTGTCGAGAACCGGGCGGCGCTTCTCGTCCACCGGGCAGACCGTGACGCTGGTCAGACGATCTACGCCTTCGATGTCCACGACGGTGTGGGAGAGGAGGAGGGGGATCCCGAAGTCGTCGAGGCACTGCACCTTGTTGCGGGTGAGGCCGGCGAGGAAGGGCAGCAGTTCGACCACGGCCTTGACATGAGCGCCTTCAAGGGTGAGGCGCCGCGCCATGATCATGCCGATGTCGCCGCTGCCGAGGATGACGACTTCCTTGCCGATCTTGTCGCCGTAGATGTTGATGAGCTTCTGGGCTGTGCCGGCGGTGTAGATGCCCGAGGGGCGGCTTCCCGGAATCACGAGGTTGGCGCGAGTCCTCTCGCGGCAGCCCATGGCCAGGACGAGTGCTCCGAAGCGGACATGCAGCAGGCCCTCGGTTCCGGCGCAGACGAGTTCGCGGTCGCGCAGTTCCAGAGCCGTCGTGCCGAGAAGCAATTCGACGCCGGCGGAATCCGCCTGCTTCATGTAGCGCTCGGCGTATTCCGGCCCGGTCAGTTCCTCACCGAATATCTGAAGTCCGAATCCGGGGTGGATGCCTTGCTGCAGTATGCCACCGGCGCGGATGTCGCGCTCAATGATGATGACCTTTCCGGCTCCAGTCGATTTGGCCGCCTCGGCCGCCGCCAGCCCCGCTGGCCCGGCTCCGACGACCGCAACATCGCAATCAATTGTTTTCATTTGCACTTCACTCCCTTTTGGCGCGTTCAAACCATTTGCCCGCGCCTTTGCAGTCGCGAAAACGATTCAATGACAGGATACTATTCTATCATTCGGCATCTGGTGCGTCAATATCGTAAACGAACAAGTTATATCAGATTTGCACCATGCATGCCGCTGCGACGCTTTTAGGCTAAGCGCAATAGCTTTTCTCTTTTGCCGAGCACTCCCTTGATTTTTGCTAATTCAAACAAAGGTGGCGGAGAGCGGATAGTGGTCTGACGGGAAGACGCCGTCGCGCTGCGTGCGGTCGATCTGCGCGTCCACGACGCGAAGGTCGCCATTGAAGAGGATGTAGTCAATGCGCCGGTCTTCCGTGGGCCTGCCCCAACCATGGAAGGTGCGGACGTCCGGCTCATTGGAATGCACCTCGCGCCAGGCGTCCCGCAGCGGGAGCGGGGCAGGGGGGATGGCGGGTGCCGTCGGCAATGTCTCGCCGAGCATGTGGCGGATGGGCCACGAGCGTTCGTAGGAGTTGAAGTCGCCGGTGAGCATGACGGGTTCGCCGGGGCGTGACCGCTCGGCAAGGAGCCGGTTGCAGATTGTCGCCTGGAGGAGGATCGTATGCTCGAAGAGGTAGTCGAGGTGCGTGTTGGAGAAGAGGATGGTGCGTCCAGTGCGCTTGCCGCCTTCAATCTCATGGAAGCGCCCCCAGGCCATGACGCGCGAGTGCGTGGCGTCTTCGAGCCTGGAGGCGCGGACGGTCGGGGTGTCGGAGAGCCAGAGGTGGCCGTTGTCATTTGCGTCCAGCTCCCAGCGGTCGCGACGGTAGAAGATCGGGCCGCCTTCGCCGTTGGCGGTGTCGGGGTCGCGCGAGGTGCCGAACATGCCGTAGGCGGGAAGGCCGCGCGCAAGGTCGCCGGCCTGGTCGGTGTCGGGGTCGTCTGGCGAGAACCACGCCTCCTGGACGCCAATGAAGTCGTAGCCGCCCTGCGCGATGACGTCGCGGCAGAAATCGCGGCGCAGCGGCCAATGATGGGAGGTCCCGCGCTCGCAAATGGCAACGCGGATGTTGAAGGAAAGGATTTTTACAGGGGATGTGAAGTTTGACATTACGGTTAATGATTATAGTTCAATGGGTTGTTTTTCGCAACGGGGGAACGGGGAACGCCCTCCCCCGCGCTTTGGGCAGAAATCAGCGTTTTACCGAAGTTGTCATTGCGGGGGAACAAGCCTCCATCCCCCGCCAATCCATGCGGCGGCCCACAAGTCCCAATGCCCCGATGCCCGTTCACTGCAAGGCACCGCAACGAGAAGTGTCCCAGTGGGGACAAAGCCCTCACTGCCCGAAGCCATGCGGAAACCTAGCAGACTCGGACGGACAAAGCTCATTTGCGTCAAGTCTGAAACGATGCTCGTCCGGCGCCCTTCGCCGATTTCATCCTCTCCCAGCAGAAGTGCGGCGAGTGTCGAGGATGGGGCGTTGGACAATGCGGCCGGTGCCAGCGCATCGACAAATGCTGGCAATGAAAGAAGTTCGTTCGTGTGCGCCTCGGCAAATATAAACGCCTGAAGATACGCATCGGACACGGCATGGGACACAAGGAGGCATCGGTTGGTTCCAACATCGACGAGGCAGTCTGGCAAATCCAATCCGTTTTGATACGGCGACCCCCAGCGCGAAGGGTTGAATAACCGTTCAGAGCCGTTAGTCCCTGCCTGAACGATGCTTCCCGGTTGCGATTGCCACATTGCCGCCACGTCTGCAGCCATGAGGTTTCTCGCCGAAGAGGAAAGAGAGGTGTCCTCGAATGACAATGGAAATGTGCGTCCGGAAATTGTCACCGCTGGCAAGTCATCGGCGAAAGCAGGAGGAATGGAAAAGGCGAGAAGTAGCGCAGGAAGGTATTTCACTTTGATATTCCTTTCGCATCCACCAGCGCCTGGTAGCGCCTGAAGAGTTCGGCCACGCATTCAGATTCCGTCATCTTGGTGGAAAAGCCGTAGGCGGCCATCACCGCGCGGTCGTTCTCTTGGTGGGTCTTGCGCAAATCTGGCGGCATTGTGAGTTCGTCGTAGAGGATTTTTAACGAACAGTCGGGATGCGCCGCGCGGGCGTCGAGGATCATTTGCGCCGTGGCGCAAATGGCGGCGACATTCGACGGCCGACGGCCAAAAGCCCCCGCGGCATCCGGCATTTCGACCTGTCGGTTGTCGAATGTCGCCCCATCCTCCCCCGGCCATGGGAAGTTGTTATAGACAATTGCGCCCGAATAGCGGTAGTCGCTTTTCAGACGACCACAAATAGTCCGCATC
>JAGCUY010000148.1 GCA_017962605.1 Kiritimatiellia bacterium
CCGAAGACTCAAGGGCCAATGTCGCCATGACCCTTTGGCGACAGCAACATCGCTCCGGCAAGCCAGCCGCCTCAATGCCGCAACTTCCGCTCCCCATTCATGGGAAGACTCGCCCACGAATCACTAACCCAATACAAAAAAAATTCCCCTGGAATTTGCGGGGCGAGGGAGTCTTTGATATAATGATTTATCCTTTTTAGCCAGTATAGCTCAGCTGGTAGAGCAGCTGATTTGTAATCAGCAGGTCGTCGGTCCGATCCCGACTGCTGGCTCCACTCCCCACGACACCCGCACCAAACGACTGCGAGCAACGCCATGCACAACTTCGAGTTCGCACACGACCTCGACATCCCCGTCCACCCGATTTCGGCTCTTGATTTCATGCCGCGTGCCGAACTCGCCGCAATGCAGCTCCACCGCCTCAAGGCCACTGTCAGGCTTTGCTACGAGCGCGTCCCGCTCACCCGCAGGCGCATGGACGAGCGCGGCGTCAAGCCCGAGCACATCAAGACGCTCGCCGACATCCGCCTTCTCCCCTTCATGAAGAAGACCGACCTCCGCGACGAATACCCGCTGGGCCTCAACGCGGCGGACATGAGCGAGGTCGTGCGCTTCCACTGCTCGTCGGGCACCACCGGCAAGCCAATCGTGATCACGAACACGGCCAACGACATCGAGGTCTGGCGCAACGGCGCCATGCGCGCCCTTGCGATGTTCGGCCTCCGCGCCCACGACGTGATGCAGGTCTCCTACGGCTACGGCCTCTTCACCAGTGGTCTCGGCGCCCACTACGCGGGCGAGGGCCTCGGCTGCGCCGTCCTGCCGACCTCCGGCGGCAACACCGAGCGCCAGCTCATGCTCATGCGCGACCTTGGCGTCACCGCCATCGCCTGCACGCCCAGCTACTTCCTCCACCTCATCGACGAGGGCCTCAAGGCCGGCATGGACTTCCGCCGCGACACCAAGCTGAAGCACGGCATCTTCGGCGCCGAGCCCTGGACGCAGGAAATGCGCGAGAAGATCGAGGACCTCACCGGCATCGAGGCCCACGACATCTACGGCCTCACCGAGATATCCGGCCCCGGCGTTGCCGGCGACTGCCAGTACCGCTGCGTCCTCCACGTCTTCGAGGACCACTTCTACCCCGAGATCATCGACCCCGAAACCCTCGAGCCGCTGCCAGACGGCGAGGAGGGCGAGCTCGTCTTCACGACGCTCGACCGCACCGGCACGCCGATGCTGCGCTACCGCACCCGCGACATCTCGCGCATCGTGCCCGACGTCTGCAAGTGCGGCCGCACGATGCGCCGCATCGCCCGCGTCAGCGCCCGCAGTGACGACATGCTGATCATCCGCGGCGTGAATGTCTTCCCGTCTCAAATCGAGAGCGGCCTGCTCACCGTTGACAAGGTGCTGCCGCACTACCAGATCGTGGTTGACAAGGCCGGCGACCTCGACACTCTCGAAGTCAAGGTCGAGGTTTCCGAGAAGACGCTCAGCGACGACGTGAAGTCGCTTGAGGCCCTGCGGAAGCGCATCGGCGCGGCGATCCAGCACATCATCAACATCAACGCGCGCATCACCCTCGCGGAGCCGAACACGCTTCCGCGCAGCGAGGGCAAGATTAACCGCGTGATGGACCTGCGCAAGAAGCGCGCGGCGAAGTAGCCGCCGCCCATTAGCCAGAGAACAGCGTCCGGCAGGCCCGCGCCTGCCGGACGTTCGTTTTTACAGCACCGAGACGGCCAGCCCGCCGAGAATGAGGGCCAGGCCAACGACCTTGGGCGCTGTGCAGCGCTCGTGCAGGATGAAGACGCCTTCGAGCAGGCCGAACAGAAGGCCGATCTGGCGGAACGCCTGCACATACGAGACGTTGGTGACGAAGTTCATCGCCACGAGGACAAGGACGTAGGTGAGCGATGAGCATGCGCCCGCGACGAGCGGCATCCACGAGCGGCGGCGCCAGATGTCGAGCGCCTCCATGCGGGTGTGGCGCCCTGCGAGGACGACGATCCAAAGCAGCGTGGTGAGCGTCATGGCGCGGAAGGCGTAGTAGGTGATGGAGACAATCGGCTTGGAGACGTCGGGCGCGGCGGCGAGCATTACGCGCTGCGCCTGGCTGTCGCACAGGGTGTAGCCGGTCGTGCCGAGGGCGACGAGGATGACGTAGAGGAAGTTGCGGTCGAGGAAGAGCGCGGGCGAGAAGTCGGAGAAACGCCTGAGCGGGATTACGAGGCATCCCGCGAAGACCATCGCCAAGCCGAAGAGCGCGTGGGGACCGAGTGGCTTGCCGAAGCCGAATACGGCCGTGATGACCGCCAGCAGGATGAGCGGGATCGAGCGCATCATCGGGTAGGCGGTGGACATGTCGAGCGAGGTATATGAGAGGTGGAGGCCGCGCGCGTAGGTGAGTTCGGACAGCAGCATCCCGACGAGCCATGCGTAGAAGGCGGGGGGCTGCCCTACGAAATGAAGAGGGGAGTACAGGCGGAAGAAGGATGACCAGGCGAGGCCGACGGTGCCGAGTATGGCGTAGAAGGCGAGGCTCGCGCCTTGCTTCTTGGCGATCATGTTCCAGGTCGCGTGGAGTCCGGCTGACGCCAGAATAAGGACGAATGCAAGTGGTGTCATTGCGCATTCCATTATACCAAGTTGCGCCGGCAATACAAAACTTCGCGATTTTTGAGATAATAGAAGAACTATTTTTTACGCCATGAACAAAAGCATCTCAATCATCGCCGCCGCGGCCATGCTGTGCGCCGCCGCATTCGCAGAGACAACCTCCACCGTCGAGGCGTACCGCCGCAAGGACGGCATGCACGTGGCCGCCACGCGCGTAGCCAACGAGCCGGCCTCCACCACGAAGGGCGCCGCCGGGAACTGGCGCGAGATGCTGGGCCGCGTCAAGGATCTCGTCGGCACCACCGGCATCTCCGGCTTCATCGGCGACACGCCGCCCTCCTACCTCACCGAAGGCTACTACGACTGGAACGGCGCCTTCCACGAGGGCCACGAGATCAAGGTCCTCGGCGGCGTCCTCACCTACGGCGCCGGGCAGTTCGCGATGATTCTCGTCTGCCTAGTGCTGATGTACCTGGCAATCGTAAAGGGCTTCGAGCCGCTGCTGCTCCTCCCGATTGGCTTCGGCGGCCTGCTCGCCAACCTGCCGCTCTCCGGCGTCACCGCGCCGCCGATGATGGACATCGCCACGGGCCTCACCGAGCCGGGCGGATTCCTCTACTACTTCTTCTCCTTCGGCATCGACACCGGCCTCTTCCCCATCATGATCTTCATGGGCGTGGGCGCGATGACCGACTTCGGCCCGCTGATAGCCAACCCCAAGACGGCACTCCTCGGCGCGGCCGCGCAGTTCGGCATCTTCCTCGCCTTCTTCGGCGCAATCGCGCTGGGCTTCGACCTCAAGGGCGCGGCCTCCATCGGCATCATCGGCGGCGCCGACGGCCCGACGGCCATCTGGCTCACCTCCAAGCTCGCCCCTGACCTGCTCGGCGCAATCGCCGTGGCCGCCTACTCCTACATGGCCCTCGTCCCCATCATCCAGCCGCCGATCATGAAGCTCCTCGTCCCCGCCGAGCAGCGCAAGATCAAGATGAAGCAGCTTCGTCCCGTCACCAAGGTCGAGAAGGTCTGCTTCCCGCTGATCGTCCTCCTCCTCTGCGGACTCCTCCTCCCCAGCGCCGTGCCGCTGGTCGGCGCGCTGATGTTCGGCAACCTCGCCAAAGAAGTCGGCCCCTCGGTGGCGCGCATCGCCGACACCGTCTCCGGCCCGCTCTGCAACATCGTCACCATCATGCTCGGCCTCTCCGTTGGCTCCAAGCTCGCCTGCGAGAAGTTCCTGACGCTTGACACCCTCAAGATCCTCTTCCTCGGCCTCTGCGCCTTCGCGGTGGGCACCGGCGCCGGCAACCTGATGGCGCGCTTCATGAACCTCTTCCTCAAGGAGAAGATCAACCCGCTCATCGGCTCCGCCGGCGTGTCAGCCGTCCCGATGGCGGCGCGCGTCTCGAACAAGGTCGGCCTTGAGAGCGACCCGTCGAACTTCCTCCTCATGCACGCGATGGGTCCGAACGTCTCCGGCGTGATCGGCTCCGCTGTGGTGGCCGGCGTCCTCTACACCCTTTGCCGCTAGGAACGGGGAACGGGGAACGGGGAACAGGGAACGGGGAATGTGAAAGTGTTGCCAATTACCCATGTTGCCAATGGCCAATCCCGAATCCCGAATCCCGCTGCGGCTACCGGTTGTCGGCTGTCGAATGTCGGCTGTCTTCCCGCTTGTCGCATGTCGTTTGTCGCATGTCGAAGGTCAACGAGTTAACGATTGAAGAGCGCCTTGGGCAGGAGGCATACGCGCGGCGCATCGCCATCGAGCGCTACCGCGACGACGAGTTCAACCGCTTCGTCTCAAGGCATGGAACCTACTTCAAGATCCACCTCCTCCATCCCGCAGTAGGCGCCGTCCTCAAGGCGCTTGGCCTCTGGGGGCGCGGGCGCCGCGAGCTGCTGGAGCCGGTTGTCCGCGAAAACAGCGTGGCCATCGGCCCTGCGCTTCCGCCGGAGTTTGACGGCTTCCGCATCCTGCACCTCTCCGACCTCCACATCGACATTGAGGAGGCGCTGGTCGAGTCAATCGCGCGCGCTGTCGCGCCGCTGCGATATGACCTCTGCGTGATGACCGGCGACTACCGCAGCAGGACCATCGGCAAATGGGATAAGACGATGGAGCTGATGGCGCGGCTGCGTCCGGCTTTCAAGGGGGAGGTCCTCTGCGTCCTGGGGAACCATGACCCAATCGAGATGACGCCTGAGTTGGAGTCATCGGGCTACCGCGTGTTGCTCAACGAGTCTTTGGTCCTGCGGCGCGGCGAGGCGTCGCTGTGCTTTGCGGGCATAGACGACCCGGTGATTTTCGAGACGCATGACATCGGCAAGGCACTTGCGGCGGCTCCGTCAGGAGTCGTGAAGGTGCTTCTCTCACATTCGCCGCGGGTGTGGAAGCAGGCCGAGGCCGCAGGAGTGTCGCTTCTTCTCTCCGGTCACACGCACGGCGGACAGATATGCCTTCCCGGCGGCCGCATGGTCAAGCTGAACGAGCCGCCGCCGGTGCGCCTCCACAAAGGCGCCTGGCGCGTTGGGAACATGATGGGCTATACGTCGTGTGGTTGCGGCGCGTCAGGCGTCGCCTGCCGGCTGAACTGCCCGTCCGAGGTCGTGCTCCATACCCTAAGCCGCTAAGAAAACAGCCGCAGCCCCGCTACTTGTAGCGGGGGAGCCACTTGCCATGGGCGGCGATGAGGTCGTCGCAGAGGGCGCGGATCTGGTCGATCGTCAACTCGCCGGCGGTGTGCGGGTCGAGCATGGCGGCCTGGTAGATGCACTCCTTGCGCTGCGTTAGCGCCGCCTCGATGGTCATCATCTGCACGTTGATGTTCGTGCGATTGTAGGAGGCGCAGACCTCGGGGAGGTTCCCGACGTAGCAGCCCTGGATGCCGTTGCCGTCAACGAGGCACGGGACTTCGACGCACGCCTCCGGCGGGAGGTTCGGAATCAGGCCGTGGTTGATGATGTTGCCGCCGATGCGCTCAGGCTTGTTGGTGACGATGGCCTCCATGATGCGCGAGGCGTATTCGCGGGAGCGGACATGCGTGAGGTTCGGGCTGCCGACCAGCTCCTTGCTCATCTTCTTCCAGTTGGCGATCTGGTTGATGCAGCGGCGCGGATACTCGTCGAGCGGTATGTTGAACTCGGGGACAAGCTCCGGCGCGGCTGCCTTGATGAAGTGGACGCAGTATTCGGAGAAGTGCTCGGAGCTCTCGGTGATGTAGTAGCCGGTCCGGAGCATCATCTCGAGGCGGACCATGTTGCCGCTCTTGTCCTTGAGGTCCTTCGCCTTGCGCCACTGCTTCAGTTTCTTCTCGGCGACGGCCTTGATTTCGGGGTAGAGGTCCTTGCCCTTGTGTTCGATCTTCAGGAGCCAGGCCATGTGGTTGATGCCGGCGATGTAGTCCACGACCTCTTCAATAGGATACTTCTTGTCGAGGCCGAGGGTTTTGAGGAGGCTCCTCGAGCAGACCTGGACGGAGTGGCAGAGGCCGACCGTCTTCACGGAGGAGCCGCGCAGCATGCCGCCGGTGAGCATGGCCATCGGGTTGGTGTAGTTGAGGAACCATGCGTCGGGCGCGACCTTCTCGATGTCGCGGGCGAAGTCAAGCATCACGGGGAGGGTGCGCAGGGTGCGGAAGATGCCGCCGATGCCGAGGGTGTCGGCGATTGTCTGGCGCAGGCCGTATTTCTTGGGAACCTCGAAGTCGGTGATGGTGCAGGGGTCGTAGCCGCCGACCTGGATGGCGTTGATCACGAAGTCCGCCTTGTCTAGCGCCTTCTTGCGGTTTTCCACTCCGAGGTACGCCTTGATTTTCGCGCGGCCCTTGTTGACGTTCTTGTTGAGCGTGTCGAGCATGCGCTTCGACTCGCGCAGGCGCGTCCCGTCAATGTCGTAGAGGGCAATGTCGCTGGAGGAGAGAGCCTCGCAGAGCATGGAGTCGCCGAGGACGTTCTTGGCAAAAACGGTGCTTCCGGCACCCATGAATGTGATCTTGGCCATAATGCGTTGATGTTTTTAGATGGTGAAGGGTGATAAAAAGACTTCATCCATTATACGCCTTTTTTCAGAAACATGCGCGACCGAAGACTCCGCCCTCGAAGACACGGCGGATGTCATCGATTAGGGAGGGCGCACGCCCAGTTCATAATTATTGGCAGCGGTAGATCAGGACTGTGGATGTGCGGCGCTCGGGAAGCGAGATTTCCAGCGCGTCTGCGGAGACGGTGGCCTTTTCTCCCGAGTCAAGGTTTTCCACATCGATTCCCGCGCCGGGGGGCAGGCCCTTGAGCGCGACGCTTGCGCGGCTAGATGGCGACTCCGCGCGGCGGAAGGCGAGCACCACGCCTTCGCCGGCTTCCGGGTCGTGGTATTGCCAGATCGCCCAGGCCGTCGGGTCGAGAGTCGCGCTGCCGTGGTTGTAGAAGTCGCAGGGGAAGAAGCGCCGTATGCGGCGGTATTCGTCGCAGCACTTCTTCGCCGCCGCCCAATCGACGGCTTTCTCATCTTGGAAAATCGCGTTCCAGTAGGCCACGCCATGGCTGGCGGAATAGGCGCTGCGGAGGGAATAGACGTCGCTGAGCTTCACCGTGCAGCCATTGTAGGGGAGGAGACGGGAAATCCCCGCGTTGTGCGCCTGCAGGACTTCGGGGTTGAGGTTGAAGCCGCACTGGTAGTCGCTGCGGAAGAATGCGACCGACCGGCGCAAAGTCTCGATGTCGAAGCGCCGACCGCCGCTGGCGCAGTTGTCGATGAGCATCTCCGGGAAGCGGTCGAGGAGTTCGTCCCACAGGCGGTAGAGGCCGTTGATGTGGCGGATTTCCGCGATGCCCTCGCGGTCCGGCGGGTCGAGTTTCGCCAGGTCGCCCGCGGGATCGTAGTTGAAGTCCTGGCGGTAGCAGGAGAAGCCGAGGCGCCTTGCGTAGTCGGAGATGGTCTCGCGCACGTGGACGCGCCCCTTCTCGTTGCCGTAGTAGAGGAGCGCGCCGGAGAGGAGGTCGGCGTGCTCCTTGGCGAAGTTGGAAGAACCCACCACGCGCTCCGGCTCGAACCAGAGCATCATCCCCATTCCGGCGTCCTTCGCGGTTGCGGCCACGTCTGCGAGGCCATCGGGGTGGACGCGCTTGTTCGGCGTCCAGTCGCCCGTCCAGGACCACCAGTCGCCGGTGTAGGCGTCATCGCACTTCTTGCTGTCGCCATACCATCCGGCGTCAATCCACAGGTCCTCGTAGGCAAGGCCCTTCGCCTTCAGCGTCTTCACGCGGCGGATCATCTCCTCCGAGGTGAGCCCGCCCCACAGCTCGTAGGCCAGAAGGCCCTCGCGGACGCTCGGGCGCGAGGCGACGTGCGAGAAGTGCTTGCGGACGAGGCGGCGGAACTTGTTCGAGGCGTCTTCGCCTTGTGAGTAGTTCATCACGAGGATGCGGCTTGTGCGCACCTTTTCGCCAGGCTCAAGGAAGAAGCGCGCCTTTGCCAGCCCTGCTTCGACGCGGACGCCGTCTGCGGCGTCGGTGAACTTCGCGCGCCAGCCGCCAGTCCAGCCGATGGCGACGATGGCCCCCTGTCCGCCTTGCGTCACCTCGAAGAATGGCATCTGGCCATCGGACGAACGGGCACCCGCATTGGCGAAGTCGAAGGAGACGCTTCCGGGCTTGCCGCGCCTGGGATGGAAGTAGTGCGCCGCAGCGGCGAACTCGGTGGCCGAGGAGGTGTCGTCAACCGAGTAGTCGATTCCCGGAACGCATCCGTTCATCGAGATGACGGCCCTGTCGCCGGGAAGGGAGATGTCGCCCATGAACTTTTCTTGCGCTGGCGGCAGCGGCACGGTGAAGTCGCCATCGCGGATGTCCGAGAGAATTTCGCTCCGCTCCGACGATGGGTTCTCGAACCAGAGCACCCATTCGGTGGCGCTGAATTCCGGGTATTCGGCGGCCTCGACAGTAACATTGAGGTGGGCGTCCACCTGCATGGATGCGGTGCAGTGAACGGCGCGGTCGCCGTAGGTGAAGGAGAATCCCGCCTTTGGCAGGACGGGTGCACATTGAGCGTTGTTTTTCATTTTTGTGGGGTGGGTTCGTATTTGACGGCCGCCAGGGCCAGTTTTTCTATGAGAGTGGGGGTTACGCCCTGGTAGCGAATTTCGACCGCTCCGCTTCCGGCAAGCCATTGCGCGATTCGGTTCAGAACGCAGGCGTCGTTGCGGGTCATGGCCTTTTCACCGGGGACGTAGGGCCAGGCGGCGGGCGCTAGCATGAGGAGGTTGCCATCGGCGCATTGGTTGAAGAGTTTTCCGCCAGGCTTGTAGAGAGGGTTGAAACCTTTGTTTGAGAGGGTGATTACCCGGTGGCCGTGCTCGAAGGCAAGGCGGGCGATTTCGCGCTCGCCGTGGC
This sequence comes from Kiritimatiellia bacterium, assembly GCA_017962605.1. Lineage (GTDB taxonomy): Bacteria > Verrucomicrobiota > Kiritimatiellia > RFP12 > JAAYLN01 > RGIG5952. The sequence continues at coordinate 9,010 of JAGCUY010000148.1, forward strand.
TGATGCACGGGGAGAGCAGAACTGCGCCGCGCCGGGCGGCTTCGAGAAATGCGTCTCGTCGTTCCTCGAATTCTGGCGTGGAGCGCAGCGGAGGCGCATCCTTGAGGAGGGTTCCGGCCGCGTCGCGGCGGTACTCGAACCAACTGCGCGAGCATTGCACCTGCCAGATGACAGGAGCGCGCAGCAACGCCTGGTTGCCAATGGCGGCGAAATGGGAGATCCCCGCGCTTTGCAGCGCGGGCACACATGGGGCGGGGGCCTGTGCGCTCGCCGTGCCCTGTGCGCTCGCCGTTCTCTGTGCGCTCACGGTGCCCTTTGCGCTTGCCGTGCCCTGTGCGCCCGCGGTGCAAACCGCGAGTTTCACCGGCAAATCTCGCAGCACTTGGAAGAGTTCGGGGCGGGCGCGCTTTAGCCATAGGCGGCGCGGGTTGTCTAGGGCGTAGGCTATGCCATTCCTTATGGCCGGCGCGTCGCCAAGGATGTTGTCCACGAAGCCAGGTGCGAACAACCCGTGTTTGGCAGCGCGGGTGCCAGCGCGCTCGCCGTGCTCTTTGCGCGCTGGCGCTGCAAAGCGCCAGTATATCTGTGAAGCCCCGCCCTTGAAGCCGCGCAGGGCGATGCCAAGAGGCTTGGCCATGCGGCGCTTCACGCGCAGCACGGCATGGAGATGCTCGGGCATCAGCTGCGCCGCCAGCACCTCGATCTCAGGGGCGAACTCGCCGATTCGCCGCAGATGCGCATCAATTTCGCGTCCCAGTGGGGATAGCTCGACGGCGGCGGTTTCGGGGCTGTCGCCGACAAGGCTCCCGAACAGCGGGTGTGAGCGGTCGGCGAGGGTCATGGTAATGAGGTAGGCGCCTGTGCCGCAGTAGTCCCAGTTGAAGCAGCGGCGGCCCATGCGGTGGATTACATCGCGGATAAGGGTGCCGGTGGTCTCGTCGAGGTGCCATCCCGCGCTTGGCAGCGCGGGCGCACAGGGAACGGAGCCTGGCAGCGTGGGCGTGCAGGTGGCGAGCGCCGTGTCCTCGCTCGCCTGCATGCTTGGCATGCCCTGTGCGCTCGCGGTGCAAACCGCGAGTTTCACCGTGCGTTTAGATTGCTGGTTGCAAGTTGCGGACATGGCACTCTCAAGTATAGCAGGTCGCCGCTGCGGCGCCTCCCCCGTGGCCTTTAGGTGACGGCTGTTGCCTTATGGCGCGAACTTAGCCCATTCGGAGCATATCGGCTCTCCGGCCTTGCCCCAGTTGTTCAGCGGGCGCACCACGAACCGCACTTCGCGGTTCTTGGGAATGGCGTCGCGGGCGAAGGCGCATGTCACGGGGGCGGTGTCGAACTTTTCCGCCATGCAGAAGTTGGGCGAATAAACGCGCTTCTCCTGCACCACCTGCGACATGTCCTGGATGCGCATCTCCGCCGTGACCGAGAAGTCGAGTGCGCGGTCGGAAACCGCCGTCGCGGCGATGGGCGGAAAAGACACGACAATCTGGCGGCGCGGCTCGGGGTCGGGGGCGTTGCCAAGGGGGACGCGGCGGTGGCCGTCGTCGATTTCTGCAACGGTCACCTTCGCCCCCGGCGCGAAACGCGGCGGGCGCGAAGCCTCCGCACGGGCGGCCATGTCGTATTTCGGCGCGCCCTGCGGCGGCACGGTGGCTCCGCCGCCAAAGAGCGGAACGACCCAATCCTCGCCGAGCGAGGCGTCGGAAACGATGTCGAAGCGCGAGAATGAAACGCGGTCTGCAAAGACGTCCATCAGGAGCCCTTGCCGGACGGCCTCGATGTTGAAGCGGTCCATCTCGAATGGCGGGTCGCGGCGGTAGTCGGTGACGGAGTGTCCGTTCTCTCGTCCGGGGAAGGAGAATGCGAAGCCCCGCGCGCACGAGGTGTTCACGGCGGTGAAGGCGCCCTGCCATATCGAGTGCTCGTCGGTGAGCGAATAGTGCATGTGGCCGGAAAGGGCGATGCAGTTGGGGTGATGGGCAAGGATGGCGCCGGTGGCGTCTAGCGGCGCATCGGGGAATGCCTGGCAGACAGTCCCGGGGAGCGGCTCGTGCTGGACGTAGAAGAATGGGCGGTCCGCCGGAAGCGAGGGCAGGACCTTCTCAAGAAAAGCCGGGGCGGGGTGCTCTTCAGCGGGGATGCCGGCCGCCAGCGGGAAGCGCGCAGGATTGCTCAAGTAGGTCGTGGCCACGCGGGACCACCAGTTCACGAGAACGAAGGCATAGCCCTTGACCGTCTTCACGCACGCCGGCTCGTATGGCTCGCCGAAGAGGTCGCGCCACCATTCGTCGCGGTGGAAGAAGAAGC
>JAGCUY010000149.1 GCA_017962605.1 Kiritimatiellia bacterium
CCAACGCCGCTCCTGTCCCTCATCTTTCTGCCGGCAAAGTGAAGAGCGGCAAAAAACAGTCCTGCAACACAACGACATTTTCTGCTCTTAGGGAAAACTGCGAGTCCGCTCGCGCACAGCATCGCAACCACGCCAGCGCACCACCGCCAATCGGAAAGCGGCATCGGCCCCCAGCTGCGACAACCCGTGGCAATGTCAATCAGATATCCGGCGCTGAAAGCATAAGAGAGGAATCCGATAGGGAACAAATTAACCGCAAATGACCGCAACATGACAAGCGCAAGGCAGAACTGCCAGACGGAAACTGCCACCCAGATGAAACAAAAGAGGCGCAGCCTTCCTTTCCATTCCGGGCACATTGTCTTCGTTATTAAGGCGGCCATATTGTTCATTTTCGATGGAGAACTTCAATTCCAGTGAATCAAAGTGAGCTATGTTCGTGACGGAAGCGCCAGACAACAAGATTCTTTAATCGTTCATACGGGAAGGTTTCTTCGGAAATCCACTTGCCAAGAAAATGCTTGAGCCATACACCTTCTCTATCTCCTCCACCCCATGTCTGGTCTTCCTTTATCCATTCGTCAAACTTTTCAAGTAGCCTTGCTTGCACACGCACATCGTTGCAATACCAACATGCTGTAAAAAGCCCATCGCGTGCGTCGTTGGGCACGACGTCCAACAAACGAAGCATCCATTCAACACCATCGGGCTTGACAGCTAGGTAGGATAGCAAAGATGCATTTGACGCATATGAACTCCAATCGGTTGTCGCAACAATGTCGTCCATCTGGCTGCTTACCAACTGCCCTTTTATCGCCATAAGCCTGGAGAGATGGCAAAGAATTTCATAAGTGAAATGATTGTCGCTTTTCATAAAGGCAGTCAACAAAGCGGTCGCCTCTTTGTCCGACACATCTGAAAACAGCCATTCAGCGGAACATTCGGGAAACAACAGGCCGTTGTCACAAGTCAAATATGCTTCACCATTGTCGTCATCGACAAAAACCTCCAACGGATAGTATTTCGCCTCGTCATTACGCTTGGCAATTTCTTCGATTAATCGAAAAACATCGGCATTCATGAAAAAACCTCGCGTCTTTAATCGCATGGGAAAGCATGTAGATTCCGCCCGTCGGAATTCACATGAATTTTGATTTTAGTAGTGAGTTTTCCATTCGCAGCGCCAACGGTTCTCCCCGTCCCAGCCGTATCTCTCATCACCACCGACATGCGTCAGATTGCCGTCCAAGTCGTAGGCATGGGGAACTGCGCCGTTTACATCTGGGAACACTAGGGCCGTGCATTGGTTGAGCTGGTTGTGGCAGTAATAATTGGTTGTCGGGCCAATTGCAAATCCAATGCAGTTTCCTGCCGAGTCAAAGCCATATCCGAATCTGACGCCCTGCACGTCCGCCCATGCCACCCCGCCTGGCGGATAGTATGAAAACGTGTCCGGCGTGGCCGAGTTCGTCTCGCTCCGCCCAGTCATGCGCCCCAATGCGTCGTATGCGTATGAATAGTCGAACAGCACATTCCCAGACATGTCGTATGTCTGCCTCGTAACGAGTTGCCGCCTGTATGCATCGCGCTCGACAAGCCGCTTGAAGACGCTTCCCGAAGGCAGGGTGATCGAATACCCGTGCGCGTATGATCCGCTGTTCGTATAGGCGATTGAGACGCCACGCCCCTGGGCGTTCGTGCAGACCGCATGGCTTATCCGCCCCTCGGTGTCGTATTGCCACCGCATTCCGCCCTTGAGGGCGCCGTCAACGGAAAGGCCCCATCCCATTTCGCGGGAATACCCGTCATGTCCATGCCGGAGTTCCCAAGACATCCAGGGGGAAGAGGCCGCTTCGTTCGTCACCAACTGCCCCATTGGGCGGATGCCGTAGTCATAGACAAGCCCGTTCGCGTCCTCGACCCTTTCAACGGTTCCCAATACGTTTGGCGTGACGGCGACCCACGGTGTGTCGGCGGAAGAATAAAAGTTCGAAACCATCTGCCAGCGGTCATTATACGCCCGCTCCATCCATTTCCCGCTGGCCTGGGTGATTCGCCTGGGCAGTCCGCAGTCAAAATAGGTGTAGGAAATCGAATGCCCGTCGGGATACGTCTTTTGGACAAGCAGGCCGGTCGCCGGCTCATACGTGAAATGCGTTTCATCGAATGTGGCGGCGAACGCAGGAATCGCCACAAGGAGTGAAAGCGCCCGCATGAATAATCTTGCCATGTCACCTCTTCCTCCTGATGATGATGCGGGAGTAGGGACAGCGGGGCTTGCCGTCAATGGTGTAGGCGATGTCCGTCCGGCCGCGGTAGTTCTTCCCCACGCCAATCTGCTTCGCCAGGTACCCGGACCCGATCCCGATGATCTCGAACTGGTCGGGGTTGTACTTCGTGAGGAATGTGTCGGGGACGCCCATCAGGCCGTCGTAGTCTTTCGGAATGTCGTCAAGATTTGCCACGTCAATGGCGTCGAAGTTGTCGTATTTGGGATAGTCGCCCTCCGCCAGCGCCCGCGTCAGTATCATCTCCTCATGCCGCTTGGTCGTGTCAAGGTTCGTGAACCATGCGCAATTGCGGAACTTAACCAAACCTGTCGCCGGGTCATAGACGCCATCAGCGAAATCGCGGGAGTCGCCATTGGGAATGGAGAAGAAGGCGTTTCCATTGTTGAAGCCATAGCCCAGCCACATCTCATTGTCACGGATGAGCGGGAAAACCTCCTTGTAGTGAATGGCGTTCTGCGGGCCGATGATGAGGAATTTCTTCTTGTGCTGGACAAGAAGGGAGAGGTATTCTCGGAAAAGCGAGAAGGGAGGGTTGGTGACGACGACGTCGGCCTCGTCGAGCAGGGCGACGCATTCGGGCGAGCGAAAGTCGCCGTTGCCGTCAAGGAGGGAGAGGACGTTTTTCCGGTTCCTGACGAGGCATTCGACGTCGGCGATGTCAACGGTGCCGTCGCCGTTCTCGTCGCCCACCTCGGTGATGACGATCTTGTAGGCGCGACGCTCGCGGCGTGGCTTCGGTGCGTCGAACAAATCGAGCTGGGTGTATGCGACGGGGGAGCCGTCGTAGCAGGTGGCGACGAGCTTCTTCAGCCCGAGGTCGTTGAAGCGCGAGGCGAAGTAGTAGAAGAAGTTGCTTTCGTAGGGGTCGTCGCAGTTGCAGAGGACGGACTTGCCCCTGAAGAAGCGCGTGTAGTGCCTCAGTTCGGCCTCGATGTCGCAAAGCTGCGTGTAGAACTCGTCCTTCTTGGCGCTCTTGGCGTCGCCCAGTGCCTTGTTGCCCGCCATTACCACTCGCCCCCCTTGGCGAGGTTATGCGCCGCGCAGAGCATGCGGCCGTTGTCCAGCTCGGTCTTGCCGCCGAGGTGCCAGGGCTTGATGTGGTCGGCGTGCATCTCGGAGATGTCGTATTGGCGCTTCACGCCCTCCTTCACGCATTCGGGGCAGAGCCCCTTCTGGCGCTCGAACATGGTCTGCTTCTGCCAGTCCTCGAACTGGCGGAGGTTGAGGTGGCTCTGGCGGCCGTCGAAGACGTATTCGTAGATGCCGCTCTTGTCCTTCACCTCCTCGTCGGCGTAGAGTTCCGCGACGCGGCGCTGGATGGCGTCGAGGTCGAAGCTTTGCTCGTGGTACTGGTTGTAGAGGATGCCCCACTCCACCTTCTCCATCCCCCTGCGGTAGGTTGGGAAGAGGCGTTTCGTCCAGGCGATTACGTCCTGGAAATATTGCCAGACGGGCGCGGCGTCGGCATCCTCCTTGTGCGCGGACATGAACGCCTCCAGCTTGGCCGTGTCGCGGAGGTCGCCGATGAACCAGCGAAGGGCCTTTTCAAGCCCGCCCTGGCGGTTCCACGCATTGGCGGCGGGGAGGGTGATGTAAATCTGCGGCTTGGATGCGGCAAGGCGCTGCGCGGGGGAGTTGGTGCGGGAGAAGTAGCGCTTGAGGTCGGTGACCCACGGGCCGGAATACTGGGCGTTGCGGATTTCCTGCGGGCTCAGGCGCTCACCGGCGATGTTGATCGTCTCGAACCAGCGGAGGCGGTCGGTGTCCGCGCCCTCGCAGACATAGACCAGAAGCTCGTAGCCGAGGATGCGCTCCTTCTCCTTCGGCAGCAGCTGGCTGAAGGTGCGGGCGTGGGGGTTGCCGAAGAGTCCGGGGATGGAGTAGCCGCGCGCGGGGTCGTCGAGGCTGACGAAGGCGCAGATCGAGATGGTGCGCTGCTGGCCGTCGAGGATTTCGTAGTTCCCGTCCTCGTTCCTCACCCAATACATGAGGCCGAGGGGGAAGTCCTTGGAGACGGTGTCGATGACGGCGTTGCGCTTCACGTCGTCGTAGATGTAGTTGCGCTGGTATTTGGGGCGGATGTCGAGGCGGCCGGAGTAGCCGCGTATTCCCTCCTCGCGGTCGGAGTCATCGACATACCCTGCGACCACTTCGCGCACGGTCACTTTTAGAGGCCTGATGTCCATATAAAGAAGTGTACACGATTCCGATAGGCACTGCAAGCGGGGGACGGAGAATGGAAAATGGAGAATGGAGAATGGAAAATGGAG
>JAGCUY010000015.1 GCA_017962605.1 Kiritimatiellia bacterium
CTAATCCCTAGCCCCTAGCCCCTAGCCCCTAGTCCCTAGTCCCTAGCCCCTAGCCCCTAGCCCCGAGCCACTAATCCCCCGTTCCCTCATTCTCCATATTCTCGGCGACAGACCAGTGTCGCGGCGGAAGAGATTTGAAAGGTGCTGGGCGTGGCAGAAGCCGCATTGGGCTGCGATTTCGTCGAGGGTAAGGTCGGCGTCCCGAAGGAGCAGTCGTGCCTTTGCCAGCCGGCGCCGCCTGATTTCCGCTCCTGGTGGCCGACCCAGTTCCGCGACAAAGCGACGGTGCAACCTTATTGGTGCCACGCCAAGTTCACGAGCAAGCTGGTCAACGCCCCACTGGCGCGGCAGATTCTCCTCCACCAACGACAGTGCCTGCGCCACCAGCGGGTCTGACGCCACGATGCGGTCGGTGCTGGCGCGCACAGCAACGCCTCTCGGCGGAATCAGTATTGGCGCACGCGGAGGAGGCTCGCCATCCATGAGCCGCGAGAGAAGCGCCGCACCCTCGCTGCCAACGCGCCCTGCATCGTGCAGGACGCTTGAGAGCGGTACGCTCTGGTTTTCACAGAGGAGGAGATCGTTGCCGATGCCCAATACCGCGATTTCCTCGGGGACCGCGACGCCAGCCGCCCTGCATGCCGCCAAGACAAGCGCGGCGTCTGCGTCATCGTAGCAGAGGAGCGCCAGCGGACGCGGCGCAGCCCGGAAAAGCCCCGTGAACCAGCGTGATGTCGCCCGCGTGTCATCCCAGCGGTCTGCCTCGACTCCTTCCGCAAGCACCCACCGCGAACAATTCCCCCATCCTTCCGCGAAGCCCGCATATCTGGCCGCATGGACGGGCGTCCACTTGGTCGAGAACCAGGCGGCGTGGCTGTAATTGCGTTCCTTGTAGTGCTCGGCGGCGAGACGTCCAATGGCGCGGTTGTCGCCGCATACGCGGGGCAATGGCATCTCATGATGCTCCTCTGTGAGATCGACTACCGGTATGCCGCGTCGCCGTAGCCGTCGCACAAGCGTTAGGATGTCTGGGTCGTCTCGCAGCGTGACCAGTGCGCCGTCGCCGCGCCAAGCGCCCAGTGTCCGCATCAGACGATTTGCCACCAGGAGGTTCCAGCCGGCAGATCGCGCGAAGCGGGCAACGGCGACATTCCTCTCCGGCGACGGCGGCGTAACCGCAAGCAGCACATCCTTTCCCTTTCGTCCTTTCATTTGAAACAAGTCTGCCAAGTGCGGAGAGCAATGTCAAGTGTTTTTGAAATAAATATGCAATTTTTATGAAGAAATTTGCAAGTGAATTTCAATTCGCCATTTGCTATCATTATTCCCGAAGTTTGCATTGGACCTTGAAGATTTTTCCCCATGAACCGAGCCTTAGTCCTTGAAGAAAACGCCATCCTGCGTTGGAGGGAGATTCCCGATGCCCCAGTCGCGGGGTGGTACCGCATGCGCATCGCCGCCGCCGGCATCTGCGGCAGCGACATCGGGCGCGGCTTCGGGAATGGCGCATACCACTACCCTCTTGTGATGGGCCATGAGTTTTCGGCCATCGTCGAGGAGGCGCCGTCTGGCGGCCGCGTCGCGCCAGGAACTCTTTGCGCTGTATATCCGCTTCTTCCCTGTGGCAAGTGCCATGCCTGCGCCAAAGGGTGGATTCACCTCTGCGAGCACTACGACTACTTTGGCTCGCGACGCGACGGCGCCTTCGCGGAGTATCTCTATGTCCCGGAGTCGAACCTCCTGCCAGTGTCGGGGCGCGTGTCGGCAGAGGAGGCCGCCATGGTGGAGCCGGCGGCCGTTGCTCATCGCGGAACCCACGGCTTTGATGTTGATGAAGGCTTTGGCACATTCGTGATTGGCGGCGGCCCCATTGGCATCTTGGCCGCACAGTGGCTGCGCATACGCGGGGCAGGCAAGGTCGTCGTTGGCGATGTCGATGCCGCCAAATTGGAGTTTGCGCGGAAGCTTGGTTTTGAGGCCGTGGACACTTCAGGTTTCAACCACGGAACACACGGAATACACGGAAGCGGCTTCGATGTCGTGGTCGAGGCATGCGGTCGGGCTTCCACTCGCGAGCTGGCAATTGACTGCTGCGCCCGCAGGGGCACCGTCTCCTTTATCGGCAACCCAACAGAAGACTGGACACTCCCCAAGACCGCTTTCTCCTCCGCCTTGCGCAGGGAACTCTCCGTTCGCTTCAACTGGAACTCCCTCCCCAGGCCCGACTGGACGGAAGTCCTCGACCACATAGGCAAGGACCTCGCACTCAAGCCACTCATTACGGCACGTGTTTCAATGGCCGATGGCGCTTCCGCCTTCGCCCACATTCTCGCGCATGACACCTTCCATTGCAAGACGCTTCTCGTGAACGAATAGTCTCAACCCTTCAACTTTTAACCTTTCAACTTTCAACTTTCAATTTTTATGAAATACGGCATCTACTACGCATACTGGGAAGACCAGTGGAAAGCAGATTATTTCAAATACATAGAGAAGGCCGCACGCCTCGGCTTCGACTTCCTCGAAATCGCCTGCACGCCCATCAACGGCTATGACAGGCAGACACTTCTTGACTTGAAGAAGTGCGCCGCCGACAACGGCATCTTCCTCACAGCAGGCCACGGCCCGAACGCCGACCAGAACCTCGCTTCGGCAGATCCGGCCATTGCAGCAGGTGCCAGGGTTTTCTTCACCGCGCTCCTGAAGAACCTTCAGACGCTCGGCATCCATACCATTGGCGGCGGCATCTACAGCTATTGGCCCGTCGATTACTCCAAGCCAATCGACAAGCCGGGCGACTGGGCGCGCTCCGTCGCAGCCGTCCGCGAGATCGGCAAGATCGCGGCAGACTGCGGTGTCGATTACTGCCTGGAAGTCCTAAACCGCTTTGAGGGCTATCTCCTCAACACCGCCGCAGAGGGCGTGAAGTTCGTCCGCGAGGTGGATATCCCTGCGGTTAAGGTAATGCTCGACACCTTCCACATGAACATCGAGGAAGACTCCATCGGTGGCGCCATCCGCTTGACAAAGGGGTTGCTTGGCCACTTCCACACCGGCGAGTGCAACCGCCGCGTGCCTGGGCGCGGCCGCATGCCATGGCACGAGATTGCCACGGCGCTTGCGGAGATTTCATATAACGGCACTGTCTGCATGGAGCCATTCGTGCGCATGGGTGGGAAGGTAGGCGAGGACATCAAGATCTGGCGCGAGCTGGAACCGGGCATCGACGAAGCGAAGATGGACGCCGACGCCAAGTCCGCGCTCGACTTTGAGCGCATCGTCTTCGAGGGAGTGCGATGATTGACGTCTTGGCCTTTGGAGAAGTCCTCTGGGACGTGATTGACGGGGTGCCGCACATAGGCGGCGCACCATTCAACCTCGCCGCGCATGCCGCCAAGTGCGGGCTTGGCGCGTCAATCGTCTCGGCTGTCGGGCGCGACGACCTTGGCCGGCGCGCGCTCGAAGAGGCACGCCGCCTAGGCGTGGCGACGGACTTCATCGAAGAGCATCCCACACTCCCCACAGGCACTGTCAACGTCACCCTTGGCGCCCACGGAATACCGTCTTACGAAATCGTGAAGCCCGTCGCGTGGGATGAAATAGGATTCCCCACCAGCGCGGATGTCAATCCCCGCGCCTTTTGCTTTGGCACGCTGGCGCAGCGTTCGGCTGTCTCCGCCGCGACCCTCTCGCGGCTCATCGCCTCGCTCCCCGATTCGATGCTGGTCTTCTTTGATGTCAATCTGCGGCAGGACTACTGGAGCCGCGACCTCGTAGAGTGCGGACTGAAGCGCACCGACATCCTGAAAGTCAATGACGACGAGATGCGCGCGCTGGGCTTTGCCCCGGATTCCCTTTTCGCACGTTTCCCGCGCCTCTCCGCCGTCATTGAGACGCGCGGCCCGGAAGGATGCGTAGTCTTCACGCGCGGCGGCGCGCCCTTTGCCAGCCCGGCACTGCCCGACGGACCAGTCATCGACACCGTCGGTGCCGGCGACTCTTTCTCCGCCGCCTTCCTGGCGGCCATACTGCGCGGTGAAGCCATTGAAGAGGCGGCCGTGGCAGGCAACCGCCTCGCCGGCAAGGTCGCTTCACGTGCCGGCGCCATACCGGAGGGCTTATAAATCATGAGAGCCTGCAAAGAATGTATCTCCTGCCTGGGACGCAACGCCCGAGAACTGGCGCGGCGCTCCGCGCGCGGCGACGAGGCCCTTGAAAGGCGCATCGCCGACGAGGGGATGCGCATCCTCGCCGACGCCGAAGCGGATGGCTTCACACTCCCGCCGCCATGCTATGCGCGGCGACTCATCGACAATGCGCTCTCTTCGTGCAACGGCGCAGTTCCCGACCCTTGGGCAAAGGAGAAGGCGGATTCGACGGAGCTGGCAAAGAGGCTGCTGGAGAAATGGGAATGTCAAAAAAACCAATTGAACACCAATGACACAAATGTCAATATCAATCTCTGTGGCTCTGTGGCCCTTTGTGAGAATAATCCTGCCAATCCTGTAAATCCTGTCGAAACAAAAGACTTCGAGCATCGTCTTCGCCTCGCGATAGCCGGCAACATACTCGACTTCTCCATCTACGCAGACCTCGACATCGCCGCCGCCATGGGGCAAATGGCAACGGCCTTCGAGAAGCCTATATGCGGGGAAATAATCTCACACAGAGACACAGAGGCGCAGAGGGAATCATTGTCCACAAACGCAAATGAAAATCCCTATGTCTCTGCGCTTCGGAAGCGCATGGACGAGGCGCGTTCGATTCTCTGGATTTTCGACAACTGCGGCGAGGCCGTCTTCGACCGGCTTCTTCTTGAACCCTACCGCGCCAAGGTGACCCTTGCCGTGCGCGGCAGGCCCGCCTTCAACGACATGACCCGCGCCGAACTTGCCGCCAGCGGATACCCGGATGGCTGGGCAGGGGGCGGGGTGGTCTCGAACGACGACGGCATTCCCGGTGTGGTGGACGCCACCTGTGGCGCGGAGTTCCGCGCGACCTTCGCCGCCGCAGATCTCGTTGTCGCCAAGGGGCAGGCGAACTTCGAGACGATGAACGAGCGCACCGACAAGCCAATCGCCTTCCTGTTCCTGGCCAAGTGCCCTGTTGTCTGCCGGACCATTGGTGCCGAACCGGGCACCATCCAGGTGCGCCTCCACAACTTCCCTTTCTCTAACCCGTAAACAGGTGGCCGCGCTGACCCGCCCCATTTGCGCCGCTCATGGCGATATGATATGATGGAAACCGTCATAGACAGGGTGCTCGACCATGAAAGACAACCTCCAAATCCCATACGGCGTTGCGGACTTCAAGACTCTCCGCAGGGATCGTCTCTACTACATCGACAAGACCGGCTTCATTCCAACGCTGGAACAGGCAGGGCGCTTCCTCTTTTTCGTGCGCCCGCGTCGCTTCGGCAAGTCGCTCATGGCCTCCATGCTCCGCTGCTACTACGATTGCGCCGAGAAGGACAACTTCGACAAACTCTTCGGCGGCCTCGACATTGCGAAGAACCCAACCGAGAACAAGAGCCGCTACCAGGTGCTGGCGTTGGACTTCTCCTGCGTCATCCCTTCGCCAAACGCCACATTGCAACAGCGGTTTGAAGAATACCTTGGCGTCTGTCTGGACGTATTCGCCATGAAATACGAATCCGGATACGGCAAGGGCTTCGCGGATTCCGTCAAGGGACTCTCCACGCAGGCGAAGTTCAGCAAAATCGCCGAGACGGCGAAGGCGAATGGATTTCCCCTCTACCTGCTGCTGGACGAATACGACAACTTCACGAACCAGATGCTCCGCGCGGAGGGCAACGAACCGTATCGCGACATCACCCATGGGCAGGGGTTCTACCGATCCTGGTTCAAACTCTTCAAGGCCGCATTCGACCGCATCTACATGACGGGCGTCTCGCCCGTGACGATGGACGACCTCACAAGTGGCTTCAATATCGCAACGAACATTTCCCAGGATGCCCGGTTCAACACGATGCTGGGCTTTTCGGAGGCGGATGTCTTGCAACTCTACACGGACTTCAAAGGCACGGGAAGATACAGCGAGGGAGAACCGGCAGACTATGTGCGCCTCATCAAGCCGTGGTATGACGGCTACTGCTTCTCCACGAGGAAGATCGGCAAGGAGAGCGTATTCAACAGCGACATGGCGCTCTATTTCCTCGGCAGTCTCGTCGCCACCGGCGAACCGCCGGAAGACTGGGTTGACAGGAACATCAGGACAGACTACGACAAGCTCCAGATGATAGCGGACATCCAGCACCGCATCGACCGCGCGAAAGACATTGACAGCGGCGGCGAGGACGTTCTGCCAATCATCGAGCGGCTTGCCGCCGAGAAGCAGCTAGTCTTCGATCTCGTGGACTCCTTCCCGGCGGACAAGATACCGGCCCCGGAGAACTTCCGCTCGCTCTTCCACTACTACGGCATCCTCTCGATGGCCGGACGCGAAAGGGGGCGGACAGTCTTCAAGATTCCGAACATCTGCGTGGAGCGCCAGCTCTTTGATTACCTGCGCGGAGCCTACAAGCGTAAGCGCGAGCCAAGATGGGACGTCCTTGGCGACTTGGCCGCCGCCTTTGCGTACGATGGCGAATGGAAGCCGTTTTTGGAGCGTCTGGCGTCCGATCTCAAGGACACGCAACCTGTGCGCGGTTCGATTGAGCGTGAGACGCGCATCCAAGGCTACATGCAGTGCGAGTTCGGCCATCTGAAGTATTATCTGGCGCGTCCGGAAATGGAGCTGAACCGGGGCTACTGCGACTTCGCTCTCTTCCCGGAGCGTGTCCATTATGGGGACGCGGCGCACAGCTACCTCATAGAACTCAAGCACTCCCCAATTGATGCGACCGATGCGGAACTCGCGGCCAAGTACGACGAGGCGTTGAAGCAGCTTGCCCGCTACCGCGCCGACAGGGCCGTGCCGTCGCTTGCGCGTGGCACGACGCTCCACCAGATTGTCTATCAGTTCAAGGGCGACGATCTAGTCCGTGCGGAGCAGATAGCCGAAGAGGCAATGTAGATGACCACCGTCCTCTACATCCACGGCTGCCTTTCCGTCTGCGCGCCCATGCAGCAGTCCCGCCTTGCGGGAATGTATCGCATGGCGAGGCGCCAGGGGTGGTGCCTCCACGAAATCGACCTCGGCATCCCAGACGCCGACCTGAAGCGGACGCTTGAGTTCTGGCAGCCCGTCGGATGCATGGTCGAGGGCGGCCTCGCCCGCGTCGGGCACTTCCTCCCCTCCGACTTCGCCCCGGTTCCGGTCGTGTACCTGGACACCGAGCGCGCCCTCTTCCCGGAGGGCATCGATGAAATCCGCCACGATTCCGACGCCACCGTCCATGCGGCCACGCGCGAGCTTCTTTCCCTTGACCTCCCCCGCTACGCATTCGTAGGCCACTACCAATCCCGCGATTGGAGCCGCCGCCGCGCGAAAGTGTTCGCCGCCGACATTCGCGCGAAGCGGCGCGAGTGCCGGGGCTTCGAGCCGATCGACGGCGGCCTCCTCGGCGCACGGCTTCCTGAAGTTCTGGAGCGGCTGCGCTTGTTCGTCAAGTCCCTGCCACGCCCCTGCGGCGTCCTCTGCGCCAATGACGAAATGGGCGAGTTCGTCCTTCAGGCCGCGCAGACTTTCGGGATAGATGTCCCTTCCGGCCTCGCCGTAATCGGCATCGACAACGACTCACTCCGGTGCGAGAACACCAGCCCGACCCTCTCCAGCGTCGAGCCGGACTTCGAGCGTTCGGGGGAACTCGCCGTGCAGCTGCTCGCGCGCCGCATTGCCAATCCGTCGGCGCCGCCGCGCACCGTGACATACGGGCCGTCGCGCGTCGTGCGCCGCCAAAGCACGCACGTCCTGCGCACTGACGACCCCTGCGTCATGCGCGGCGTCGAGCGCATCCGCCTCGGCCTGTCCGAAGGCGTCCGTGTCACCGACATCGCCAAAGCCATGGGGCTGGGGCTGCGCACGGCGCAAAAGCGGTTCCTGGCCGCCGCCGGACGCTCCATCGACGACGAAATCCGCGCCCGCCGGCTCTCCTGCGCCTGCGAACTGCTTGCCTCTTCAGACCTCTCCGTCGCGGAAATCGCGGACAAATGCGGCTACACCGACGAACGCGCCCTGCGCTACCTCTTCCTGCGCCAGCTCGGCACCTCCCCGACAGACTTCCGCCGCGAGGCTCGGCGGCGGTAGTTGGAGGGGGCGCGGTAGCGCCTCAACGATGCAAAGAATTATCGCTTGGGGCGCGATTTTTCCGCCATGTTCGTGATTTTTCCTTCCACTTTTTCCCGAAATTTGTTATTATATTTCCCGTATTTTTTTTCCAACCTCAACAAATAGGAGAAAAACGTGAACCCGACAACAACCAAGTCCATCCGCAAAGTTATTAACAGGGGGGGGGGGCTAAATAGTTTCCGCGCAGCGGCGACGGCCCTTTGCGCCGCCGCACTCGCCGGTTCCGCCGTCGCCACAACCGTGAACGACGGCGAGACCATCGCCTGGTTTCCGCTCGATGCGGACTTACTCTCGGTCGTCAACGCCGGAGACAACCCGGCATCAATGCCGACCTACATCCCGGAGGGCGGCTCGATTGCCTACGTTGCCTACGACGCCCCGCACCCCATCGTGGACGCCTCCGGCAATGTGACCCGCGAAAGCAAGTTCGTGCGCATGGACAAGTCCCGCGTCTATATCCCGCTCTCGAACTTCGACCTTGGAAGCGACGTGTCGAGCATCACCTTCGAGACGTTCATCTGCGGCGACGGGCGCAGTTCGGTGAACGAAGTCGCGGCCTGGGACGAGGTGATATGGCTGGATGAACCAAATGGCACGAACGAACAAGGCAAGTATCCGAGGAATTCGAGCCATCGCGCATTCTATTTTCAGGATTCAAATGACGCCGCAGGCAAGGCCTATTTCAAGATTGGTTCAAACAAAAGCAACGACAGCCAAATTTGGTTTGACGGCGTCTGGCATCACGTTGCGGTCACTATCAACGGCACGGCCGTCACGCTCTTCAAGGACTACGCAAAGGTCGCAGACCTGACGCTAGATACAGCCTGGAGCGGGTCGTCCAGCCTCTACCTTGTGCTGGGCAGCCGCAGCGGCGGATCCACGCTGGACTTCGACGAAATCCGCATCACGAAAGGCGTCCTCGCGCCGACGCAGTTCCTGTGCTTCGGCGTGAGACCTGTTCCGCAGGACGGAGACACGATGCTCTACATGCCGTTCGACGGCAACATGGCCTCAATCGCCGGCGACCACTACGAGACCTTCATGGGCTTCGTCTTGACCGGCACCCCCGCATACGAAGCCAATGTCTGGAAGGAGCGCATCGTCGAATACGGGAACCAGGACGCCGTTGTCCGCAGGGAAAACACGAGAAGCCTGAAGGCCGACAAGGCCGCCGTCACGAAGACGATCCGCAACCCGCATCTGCTGACCAATGTCTTCAATTCGGCGACAATCGAGTTCTTCATCAAAGGTCCCGAAGACAGCGCGGACGTGACGGAGTGGAACGAAATCCTGTTTTTTGGGAAAGGGTATGGCGCCGCCGCCAACAAAGACAGATTCGGACTTCTGGTCCAGGCGCAGGCGGACAAGAAATACTACTTGCGGGCCGATACGGATACGGTGTCGGCATCGGCAACGACGACGTTCCCCATAGCCGACGGCAAATGGCACCACTTCGCCGTCTCGGTGGAGCCGGGCGAAAACACGACAACATTCCGCTTCTACGTTGACTACGGCGAGCCTGTCACGCAGACGATAAACGGATCCTGGGCTGGGTTGCGCTTCGGAAGCAAGTTATTGTCCTTCGGCACCAGCGGCAGCGTCCTGTGGTTCGACGAGTTCCGCGTCACGAAGGGCGTTCTACCGAAAGCGAAGTTCCTGAAGGCCAAGGCGGCCGAGGGAACGGCCATCGTGTTCAGGTAGGGCTTGGAGATGGGACGCATAGGCTTTGCAGTCAAGGCGGCGGCGTTCGCCGCCCTGGCGCTGTTCTTGGTCTCCGGGACTTCCCGTGGCGCTGTTTCGCCGTCCTACGGCGGCAACCTCCATGTCGATTCGCCTGTCAGGCTGTCCCTGCGGGCGAAGGGGACGCTCGCGGGCTGGTCATGGCTTTCCGCAAGGGGCGCGTCGGAGCGCATGGATGACGGGACTTGGCGCGTCAGGCTGGGTGCGGCGAAGGATCCGTCCGTCATGGTAGTGTTCCGTGCGTCCCCTCTGCCAGACAGGGCGACCGAAGCAGTCTGGTCGTTCACGCCGGAGGCGGACGTTCGACTGGCGTTTCTTGGCGTCTCCTTCGCCTTGCGCACCGAGGATTACGGCGGGGGAACCCTCATGGCCGACGGCGAAGCGGAGACGCTCCCGGAGACTGGCTCTGCAAAGGAGATCCTGCGCCCCGGTGTCTCGCGGCTGGAACTTACGGACAAAACTGGCGGCCGGCGGCTCTCGTTCGCCTTTCGTGAGCCGGTTGACGTCTTGATGCAATACTGGGGTGTGCGGACAATGGAACTGCGGTTCTGCCTCCCTCCGGACGATCCGGCGACGGCGCTCTTCCGGGGCGGTGTGGAGCGCCGCGTCGCCTTCGCGCTTGACGGGGCCGGGGCCTTCGTCCCTGAACCAGAATCCCCCATTGAAATCACTGCGGATTCGGAGTGGATTCCCCTCGACGTCCCGGACTCCATCATCGAGGGCAGCGCCATCGACTTCTCCGAAATGCGCCCCTCCGGCAAACCCGCCGGCGCGTTCGGCCGCGTGGTCGCGCGCGGGCCGCATTTCGAGTTCGAGAAACTGCCGGGCGTCCAGCAGCGCTTCTACGGCGCGAACCTCTGCTTCGGCGCTTGCTACCCGGAAACGCCAGAACAGGCCCGTGACATCGCACGCCTCCTTGCCCGCAGCGGCTACAACGCCGCCCGAATCCACCACCACGACGGCCGGTGTGTCGATGCGCCCGATTCCGCGCGCACCCGCCTTGACGAGGGCATGATGCGGCGCATGGACGCGCTGGTGGCCGCGTGCGCGGCGGAGGGAATCTACATCACGACCGACCTCTTCGTGTCGCGAGACCAAGCCGGAATCCCGTGGCGCGCCATCGGCGTCGAACGCGACGGCAACATGTCCATGAAGGACGTGAAATGGACTGTCCCGGTGCACGAGGGGGCCTACTCGAATTTTCTCGCCTTTGCCGCGAACTGGCTCTGCCGCACGAACAGCGTGACAGGCGTCCGCTACGCCGACGACCCCGCAATCGCGTGGATCTCGCTCGTGAACGAGGGGAACATCGACGGCTCACAGCCAAGGCAGCCCGGCTGGGCGGAAGCCTGGGAGGCATGGCTTGCGGAGAAGAAGGCCGCCGATCCGGAGGCGTGGGCCGACATCCCCGCAACAATTCCAAAAAGCTTCCGCGACCGGCACGGACGGGCGTTTCTGGTCTTCCAGCAGGACGTTGAGACGCGCTTTTTCCGGCGGACGCGGGAGTTTCTGCGCTCCCTTGGCTGCAAGGCGCTCCTCACGGACATGAACGACGGCTGGACTTGCAAGGCGGCGCTCCTCAAGACGCGCGCCGAGGCATTCGACTACATGGACTCACATTACTACATCGACCATCCGGGCTTTCTCGAACGCCCGTGGATGCTGCCGATGACATGCCGGAACGAGAATCCATTCCTCGGAAAGTCCTACGGGGCGCCCCCCGTCGCTGTCTCGCGGATTCTGGACAAACCCTTCACGGTTACTGAATACAACTACTGCGGTCCGGGCCGCTACCGCGGCGTTGCGGGCCTCGCGGCCGGCGCCGCCGCGTCACTTCAGGACTGGGCCGGAGTCTGGCGCTTCGCATGGGAGTCCGATGCCCGCGCGGCGGCGAAACTCGGCTCGAAGCCAGCCTATGCCTGGAACAACGCCTCCGACCCCCTCCAGTTGGCTACTGACCGCGCGGCTGTCTGCCTCTTCCTGCGTGGCGATGCCCTGCCTCTTGAACGCACCTACGCGGTCACGCTTCCACAGAAGCGCATTTCGTCGCCCGACGCCGGAATCGACGCCGACGCCGTTGTTGACTGGGGGTTGGCCGAATGGCGTGCGAAAGTCGGATCGGTGCTTGGCGCGATACCTCCCGATGGAGCCGTGCATGCCGGAGACTTCGACGTCGCATTTGCCAAGTCCTCGGATGAAGTTTGTCATGACCTTGGGCTGGAATCCGGCAGGGTCGTTTCCACGAAACGTCCGCAGGAAGTTGTGCGCATCGATTCGGAGCGCGGTGCATTCAGCGTCGCGACGCCGCGCACCTGCGGCGGCTTCGCCGAAGGCGGCGCGCTCGATTGCGGCGCGCTGCGGTTCGAGATTGTCAGCGGAAAAAACTCACGCAGAGTCGCAGAGAGCGCAGAGAAGAATTTGGATTTGCCATTGATGGACAATGGTGAACATTTGGAGTTTGTGAACAATTCGCCGGCGACGCCGACAACGGTCTGGGCCTCTTCCCTCGACGGCAAGCCACTGTCCGACTCTTCGCGCATTCTCGTCACGCATCTCACCGACCTCCAGAACACCGGCGCGCGATTCGCCGATACATTGCGCTCCATCCTCCTCGACTGGGGGCGGCTGCCATACCTCATGCGGGCGGGCAAGGCGGAGGTGGAGCTGCGGCTTGATTCTCCCGCCAAGGTATTCGCCCTCTCGCCCTCCGGCCGCCGCGTGCGCGAAGTGACGACCACATTTGACGCGGCTCGCTCGAAGAACTCGCCCCACCATTGCGGAGTCCTGCGCTTCACCGCCGACGTCGCGGCCGACCCGGCAAACGCCACCTTCCTTTACGAGATTGTGCGTACGACCGCAGATGAAGGTCGGCAACCATGAAGAACTGCTTTTCGGCGGCTGATGAGGCGGATGAGGCGCTTTGGGCGGCATTCGTCTCCTCGCATGGACTTCTCCACGACTATGTCGGCGAACTTCCCACTCCGGAGGACTGTAGGGACTGTCGGCCGAATGCGATGGGCTGGTGGAGTCCAATTGAAAACGGACCAATGTTCACGGGGCAGTATCTCGTCGGCCTTTGCCACAAAGCCCGGCGCACGGGGGACGCCCGCGACGCGGAACGCTGCCGCCGCCTTGCAGAGGGGCTTCTGCTTTGCGCCGAAGTCCCGGAAACCCCCGGCATGATCTGCCGTGGCGTTGGCTCGGACGGACGCTGCCACTATCCCCTCGGCAGCACAGACCAGACACTCCCGTGGTTCGAGGGGCTTGACGCTTTCCTGCGGTCGGGTCTCTGCGCGGAAGGTTTGCGGAAGCGCATCGTCGCCAGACTGGTGGAGATTGGGAATGCTTTGAAAAGAACAGGCTGGAGAATGCCCTGCGATGGCAAATTCTCTTCAGAATTCCGGGGGGAGATGAAGGATGACAGTCTTCCATTTCGCGGCGCAACGGCCTATCTCTTTGTTCTGCGCGCCCTTGCCGACGCCACCGGCGACGGGACATGGCGCAGCCTCTATCGCACCGCCCGTGACGAGACATATCCAGGGCTCTCCCTGACGCGCCTTGAGGTTTGCGAATGCGGCTACCGCATCGACACGGAAGACGCCGGCTTCAAGATGGAACCGCACCTTTTCTGGATATACACCCCGGCGTCTCTCGCCCTCCGGGAACTCGCCAACCGCGAGGAGGAACCAATGGCCGCCGCGAAATTCCGGGCTGGCCTCGACAAGGGGGCCGTAGCCGCCAGTCGATTCGTTTTGACAGCAAAGGACTACCCCAACACATCCGAACATCCCTTCAAGTATGCGAATTGGCGCCAAGGGTGGATTTGGCGCCCGCAAAGCACACAAAAAGAGGCGGAGGCCGTTGCGGGCGACGGCAACCCTGAAGTGCTGGGAACGCGCAAGGAGCTTGAACGGCGCACCATGACAGCGCCGCTTGCCGCAGCCGTCATCTGCGCATGCGCAGGAAGGAATGCCGCCGAAATCGCCGCCGCCGTCACGCACTACGACTATTCGACGCCATCGCTCTGCGAGTTCTTCCTTGCCCCCCTTGCCGTCGAACTCGTTGCGGCCGCCAAAGGCGCACGCCATTGTCTTGCGCCTAGCATTCCGATGTGGTAGAATCATCGTCATGCAAAATGCGACACAAAATCTCCGCCCAATCAACGATGTCAGCGACGACTTCGCGGAACTGCGCAAGCACCACGCGATCTATGTCGATAAGACATCCTTCATCCACGAGCTCGTCTCGGACGAGAACTCGAAGGTTGTCTTCGTGTCGCGCCCGCGCCGCTTCGGGAAATCGCTCACTGTCTCCACGCTGAAATATCTTTTTCAAGGGCGGCGCGACCTCTTCACGGGCCTCGCCATCGACAGGTCGGACTGGGAGTGGAAGAAGCACCCGGTAATCCATTTCGCGTTCAACGACGTCATCACCACCACGGTTTCCGAGTTTGCGGACGATTTCGTCGCCTACGTGAAGCGAAGCATGATGAACGCCGGTTACGAATACGACGAAAAACTCTCATGCGCCCAGAATTTTGGAATCGCCATTGAAACCCTTGCCGAAAGGTCGCGCAAGGCCGCCAAGGAGAATCCCGCCGAGTTCGGCGAGGGGGTCGTGATCCTCATCGACGAATACGACGCGCCGGTGGGGCACTGCCTGGCAGACATACCCAAGGCCGAGGCGGTGCGCGACAGGATGTCGTCGTTTTACGCCCAGATGAAGAACCGGACTGGCGACATCCGCTTCCTCTTCATGACCGGCGTCTCGAAGTTCACGAAGCTCTCGGTTTTCTCGGCGCTGAGCAACATCAAGGACGTGTCGATGCTGGACAAATACGCGACGATGTTCGGCTACACGGAGGAGGAACTGACGCAATACTTCGAGCCGCATCTGCGCGCCCATGCCGCGAAGATGGGACTGCCCTACGACGACTACCGCGCCGAGATGAAGCGCTGGTTCAACGGGTTCCGGTTCGCGAAGAACGACGAAACCACGGTTTACAACCCGATTTCCGTCGCCTACACGCTGAAGAACCAGGAGCCGAGCTTCACCGCCGCGTGGGCGACGACGGGCCGCCCCTCGATGCTGATGAACTTCCTCAAGCGTGAGGATGTGCTTCGCATTGACCCGGAAGGGACGAAAAAGGTCAGGGAGTCGGCATTCGACGTCGCCGAACTTCGCAATCTCCAGCCGATACCGATTCTTTACCAGTCCGGATACCTCACCAT
The DNA here is from genome assembly GCA_017962605.1 of Kiritimatiellia bacterium. GTDB lineage: Bacteria > Verrucomicrobiota > Kiritimatiellia > RFP12 > JAAYLN01 > RGIG5952. The sequence continues at coordinate 15,222 of JAGCUY010000015.1, forward strand.
CAAGGGCTACAATCCCCAGACGCGGCAGTTCGTGCTTGGAGTGCCAGACGAGGAGGTGAGGCAGGACTTGTGCATGCTCATGACCGGGGTTGCGGCGGACAAAAGCGCGCAATGGGCTTCTTCCCTTGGCGACAATCTCCTGGCTGAGGAATGGGATGATTTTTATGCCGGCCTGAAATCCCTCTACGCCGCCATGGCATACGGCCCCACCGAAGGCAGCGTCCATGAAAACTCCTACGGGCGTTGCCTGTCGTTCCTTCTGGCAAGCTGCGGCTTTTCATTCCGCATGGAGGATGTCCAGTCTGACGGCCGCGCCGACATCGTGGCCGACCATCCGGCGCTTACATGCATCTTCGAACTCAAAGTTGGCGAGCCAGTTGACAAGGCCTTCGCGCAGATACGCGAAAAGGGCTACGCCGAGCCATATCTGGCCTCTGGCAAGCCCGTTTGGGCGATTGGCCTTTCCTTCGACCGCGCCTCGCGCCGCCTTGTCGGCCACGAGGCCTGCCGCCTGGCATGATGCTGCCGCGCACATTTCCGCACTCAACCATGGATCGGCTTTCAGGAAATCTAGTTTTCGGCGTTCTCTCCGACCTTCACCTGACAGACCCCGCCGTTGGGCCGTGTGATCGCTCGGAACTCTTCCGCACCGCCCTGGAGCGCTTCCGCGACCGGGGCGTGGATGGTGTCCTCGTCTGCGGCGACCTCACGGACAACGGCTTCGTCACGGAGCTGGAGGAGGTCGCCCGCGTGTGGTTCGAGGTCTTCCCCGGCGGCCGCCTCCCGGACGGCCGTCCCGTCGCGAACCTGATGTTCTACGGCGACCACGACATGGAGGGCCGCATCCGCAAATACCCGCATGTGCGCCACCGCTACGAGGAACGCGGCCTGACGCTTCCCCAAGGTCTCGACGAGGGCGACAACCGCTCCGCCGTCTGGGAACGCCTTTTCGGCGAGACATGGGAGCCGCTGCGCCGCGTGCGAGTCAAGGGCTACAACTTCCTCCTGCGATCCGTGACTCCCGAATACATTGGCGGCTCGCCTGGGCTTGCCGAGACCGTTGCCGCCGTCCGCGCCGAGAATCCGGGACAGTCCTTCTTCTACGCGCAGCACCGGACGATTCCCGGAACCTGCCGCTTCCGCGACCACCTCTGGGGCGCCGAGGACGGGGCCGGCGAATGCCGCACAACACTCGTGGGCTGTTCCGAGGCCGTCGCGTTCTTCGGCCACACCCATTCCAGCCTCGCCGACGAGCAGTCCGCGTGGCAGGGGGCTTTCACTGCCATCAACGCGGGCGGATTGCTGAATGCGGCCGTCCCGCGCGGGCACGAGAACTCAGTCGCAATCTCCTGGCTGGCCGACGATCCCGCGCCGTTTGCGCAGATGCCAAACGTCTCGTCGTTCGCGGGACACGACGCGATGATCGTCGAAGTCGAGGGCTGGCACCTCCATGTGGAGCGCCTTGACGTGGAATCCGGTCTCCCGCTTGGCCCCGACTGGGAGATCGAGACGGGGCCCGACGCCATAGCGCGAGGCGCCTTCGGCAACGCCGTCCGAGCCGCCGAGGCGGGACCGCCGCCGCAGTTCCCGGACGGGGCGGGAATAACCTTCGAAGACATCCCCGACGGCGCGAACCGCAAGGGCGAGCCGACGCCGCAGGTGCGCGTTTGCTTCCCGCGCGCCGTGACGCAGCCGTGCGGGCTGCGCCCCTTCGACTACCGTGTCCGCGTGGATACGTTGGCCTTTGGCGAGCCGCGCCTCATCATCGAGAAGCGTGTCCTGTCGCCGGGCGTGAACCGTCCCGACTCCCTCGACACGGAGCCCCCCAGCTGCGTCTTCTCCCGCGCCGAACTCGCCGCGCCGGGACCGCTGCGCTTCACCGTCGCCCCCGCCAACGCCTGGGGGCAGGAGGGGGGCAAATTGAGAATTGAGAATTGAGAATGTAGGAGGCTGGTGGGACAATGGCATACGTGACAACAGAAAAGATGCTGCGCGCGGCGCAGAGGGGCGGATGGGCCGTCGGGGCCTTCAACGCCGAGAACCTCGAGATGGTGCAGGCCATCGTCGCGGCGGCGGTTGAGGCGCGGTCGCCCGTCATCATCCAGACAACGACCTCCACTCTCAAATACGCCTCGCCAGCGGCCTTCGCCGGCATGGTGCGGGCGGAGTCCGAGGCGGCCGACGCCGACGTGGCGCTCCACCTCGACCACGGCGCGGACTTCGCCATCTGCGCCCGCTGCCTGCGCGCCGGATACTCGTCAATCATGATCGACGGCTCCAAGGAGCCACTTGAAGACAACATTGCCATCACGCAGCGGGTTGTCGAGATGTGCCGCGCCGCAGGCGCACCAGTCGAGGCGGAACTCGGCGAGGTCGGCGGCAAGGAGGACGCGACCGTCTCATCCGGCGCGAACCTCACCAACCCAGCGGACGCCGCCCGCTTCGTGCTCGAGACGGGGGTGGACTCGCTCGCCGTCGGTATTGGAACCGCACACGGCATATACAAAAGCACCCCCCATCTCGACATCGGGCGGCTCGCCGAAATCCGCAAAGTAGTCGATATCCCACTGGTGCTCCACGGTGCGTCCGGCCTCACGGAGAAGGACGTCCGGGACTGCATCGAGCGCGGCATCTGCAAGGTCAACTTCGCCACGGAGCTGCGCCAGGCCTTCACGGCGGCCGTGCGCGACTTCCTCACGGCCGACGCCGACGCCTTCGACCCCAAGAAATACGGCGTGAAGGCGCGCGAGGCCGTAAAGGCGCAGGTCCTCGCCCGCATGGCAGTGTGCGGCAGCGTTGGGAAGCTCGGGGAGGCGCGGGCGTGAAGGCCGCGGTTCTTTTCGGCGACTGCGACATCCGCTGCGCCGACATCCCCGAACCCGAGACGCGCCCCGGCACCGTGAAGGTGCGAGTCGGCGCATGCGGCATCTGCGGCTCCGACGTCCCGCGCGTCCTTCGAGGCGGGGCGCACTTCTACCCGATTGTCCTGGGGCACGAGTTCGCGGGCGACGTGGTCGAGGTCGGTGCAGGCGTAGAAGGCGTGGCCGTTGGCGACCGCGTGTCATGCGCGCCGCTGCTGCCCTGCCGCGTCTGCGCGGACTGCCAGCGCGGGAACTTCTCGCTCTGCCGCCATTATGGATTCATCGGCTCGCGCGAACAGGGCGGCATGGCCGAATACGTGGTCATGCCGGCGGCGAACGCCGTCCGCTGCGGGCGGGACGTGCCATGCGAGACGGCGGCGCTCTTCGAGCCTGCCACCGTGGCGCTGCACGGCATCCTGCTCAACGGCCCAGTCGAGGGGCTGGACGTGGCCGTGGTGGGCTGCGGGACGATTGGCATCTTCGCAATCCAATGGGCGCGGATTCTCGGAGCGCGACGCATCGCCGCATTCGACCTCTCAAAGGAGCGCATGGACTTCGCGATGCGCATGGGCGCAGACGAAGCCTGGAACACGCGGGAGGATGGCTTCGCCGAACAAGCCTGCGGGCGGACCGCCGTCGCCGCCGGTTTTTCCTGCGTGTTTGACGCGTCAGGCTGCGAGGCCACGATCAACGCCGCCTTCCGCCTGGCAGCAAACCGCGCACGCGTCTGCATTATCGGCACGCCGACACGCGAAGTGGCCTTTTCAATGTCTGCGTGGGAGCTTCTCAACCGCAAGGAGTTCAGGCTAACCGGCTCGTGGATGAGCTATTCGGCGCCGTTCCCAGGGCGCGAGTGGTCGATGGTCGCGGACTACGCCACCAGCGGGCGCTTTGTCTTCGACGACCACCTTGTGTTCAAACGGTTTCCACTTGAAGAGGCGGACAGGGCATTCGACCTCTTCCGCGACCCGTCGCAGGTTCGCGGAAAGGTGATGCTGCTCTGCGGGGGCGAAGCATGATCCTGACCGTCACGATGAACGCCTCGCTCGACAAGACCTACCGCGTGGCGAGGCTGGATACGGGCACGGTGATGCGCGTGCGGGAAGTGTCCGACACCGCTGGCGGCAAGGGCCTAAACGTGGCCCGGGTCGCGGCGCTGCTAGGCGAAGAGGTGCGGGCGACGGGCTTTCTTGGCGGCTTCAACGGCGGGCGAGTCAGGACGCTCCTCTCTGGCTCAGGCGTGGAGGACGCCTTCGTAGACACAGGCGTCGAGACGCGCGCCTGCATCAACGTGATGGACGACGCCACTGGCGAAAGCACCGAGTTCCTCGAACCCGGCGCGCCGGTTGAATCCGGGCAATACGCGGCTTTCATTGACCGCTATGTGGAGCTGGTGGCGGCAAGCGACGCGGTGACGGTTTCGGGAAGTCTCCCGAAAGGTGCGCCGGAAGGCTTTTACGCGAGGCTGATCACGCTGGCTCGGGAGGCCGGGAAACCCATTGTCCTTGACGCAAGCGGGCAGTTGCTTCGCGAAGGCGTGGCGGCGTATCCGACGCTCGTGAAACCCAACCGCGACGAAATCCGCGAACTCCTTCACGAGACTGAACCATTGGACACGGATGGCCTCGTTGCCGCGATTCACCGCCTGTTGGAAAGCGGATTGCCATGTGTGGCGGTGTCGCTTGGCGCGGAGGGATGTCTCTTTGGATGCCATGAGGGGGTGTTCAGGGGAGTGGTGCCGAATGTGCAAGCGGTGAATCCCGTAGGTTGCGGAGACGCGATGGTTGCCGCGTTTGCCGTTGGGCTGGCGCGCCGGATGCCGCCGCTTGAAACGCTTCGACTCGCTCTGGCCGTGTCGGCGGCAAGCGCGCAATGCCCCAAGACCGGCGGATTCCAACAGGAAGACCTCGCCAACCTGCTTCCTGTCGTAGATGTTGTTCACAACTTTCGAATAAGCCAGCCAAGTTCTCTGTTGTGGCAACCTTTGCCGTATCCCGCGCACATTTAGTAGAAAGGAAACAGACGGCCCCGTAGATCCGGCATCGCTCGACCCGGACGTGCGGCGGCGCAGCAGGTTTGGGGATAATTTTCAGAGTCGAAAAATATCCCCAAAGTTGAAAAAAGCAGCTTTTGGGATATTTTTTGGCTCTTCGTGCATGACTGTGGGTGGTGTTTAACTATTATCTCACGCAAAGTTCGTAATGTCCGCAAAGGGATTGGCGCCTTCGGCGCGGAACACTAAAACCGGCTGCGGCGAAAGACCGTCTTCGACGGTTCGCGGCACGGCTATGCCGGTGGCCTGGAGAACTAGTTCCCCGTCCGCCGACAAAGCCATGCCCCGCGCTTCGCGCCTTTCGTCTGGCCGGACACCAAAGCCTCACTAAAGTTCACTAAACCTGAAGGGCAGTTCTCCCCTCCGTATCTCCGTTCCTCGAAAATCTCCGTGTTAGGCGAAGCAATGGCATTGAGACTTTTTTTCGTGGAAGTTCGTGGGAATTTCGTGTCCGCCGAGGCGGGGCACGGAGTGGCGCGGCAATGGCGCATCCTTGCGCGGGGGCTTGCCCACGGGCGCATGGGCGGGGCTTGCCGCACGGCGGCGCAGCCGCTCCCAGCCGATGCGGCTTTGGTGTTCCAGCGCGGAGCGCCTGACCTGCGTGGGAAAAGCAAGATTAAGCTATCCCAAATTTCCTGGTGGAAAATGGGGGATAAGCCTGCTATGACGGACGAATCGCCCCCACTGTGGAAGCCGCCGGTTATTTTTCCTCCTTAATCAACGTATGCGAACTCCTGTCATAAGTGTTCCTGGTCCTCTCCACATCTCCGTCATCCTCGCCGGACGCATAGGGGACGGACTCCGGTGTGTAATTCCTCCCCCCGCACATTCGCAAATAACCGTAAGCCCGATAAAGTCTGGTGCCAGCAACTGATTCTGGAAATGGCCAGGCAATATTGACCTTTGGCCGCCGTTCTGGCATAATTGAAGTCATGGCAAGATGGTTCAACATAGCGGGTCCGTGCCTTGCGGACAAGCACTACATGCTCCCGGCGGCCGAGCGGCTGCCGGACGTGATGTCCCTTATCAGGAAGGAGCAGTATTTTCTCGTCCACTCACCGCGGCAATGCGGCAAGACGACCGCCTTCCGCGCCCTGATGCGCGAAATCAACGCGAAGGGCGAGATGGCCGCCATGTATTGCTCTGTAGAGGCCGTGCAGCCCTATCGCGACCACGACAAGGCCATGGTGGCTATCTCCGACCAGCTTTGGACGGACTTGGATCAGTATGTCCGCGTCTTCGGCGCGGCGGCCAAGGAGGAGTTGTCAAAGGCCGTCAAGTCGTTTCCCCCGTCGTCCATTGTCAAGGACACGTTGAAATGGCTCTCGCAGCGCGCGGGAAAGCCGTTCGTCGTCTTCTTCGACGAAGTTGACTGCCTTGAGCGCGAGGTGCTGGTCGGCTTCCTGCGCCAGCTGCGCAACGGGCGCATCGGCAACGCGGAGCCGAACACCTTCCCGGTCTCCATGGCGCTGATCGGCCTCAGGAACATCCGCGACTACAAGATGTTCGTGCGGCCCGAGGGGCAGTCCACCGGCGAGGCGAGCCCCTTCAACGTCATCACGAAGGCGATGACGATCGGTCTCTTCACGGAGACGGAGATGCGCGAACTCTACCGCCAGCACACGGACGAGACGGGGCAGGTCTTCGAGGAGGAGGCGCTCAAAAAGGCGTGGAAGTATTCCTGCGGCCAGCCCTGGCTCGTGAACGCCCTCGCCCGCTGGTGCGTCGAGGAGATCCACAGGGAGGACTTCACGAAGCCAGTCACCGGCGCGGACATGGATGCTGCGAAGGAGGCGCTGATCCGCGAGCGCGGGACGCACCTCGATTCGCTCATGGAGAAGGCCTACGACCCGCGCATCAGGCCCATCGTCGAGCGAATGCTCGTCGGCGAGACAATCGACCGCGACGTGCAGAAGGACAACATAACCTACGCCATCGAGCTCGGGCTACTCGTCGATGACCGCGGGGCGATCAGGCCCGCCAACCCAATCTACGCCGAGACAATCGGGCGCTACCTCTCGCGGGGCACGCAGGACGACATTCTCTCGAAGACGCAGGAGAACGTGTGGGTGAAGGACGGGCGGCTGGACATGCCGGGGCTGATGAAGTCCTTCCAGGAGTTCTGGCGCGAGAACGCGACGCCGGACGCCTTCCTCTCGCAGAACTTCCACGAGGCCTACCCGCACTTCGTTTTGCAGGCGTTCCTGCAGCGCGTCGTCAATGGCGGGGGGCAGATCATCCGCGAGATGGCAATCAACCGGGGACGCCTCGACCTCGGCGTGAAGTTCGGCGGGGAGACCTTCGCCGTGGAGGTGAAGACCGCCGCGCTTTACGCGAAGTCGCCGGAGAAAGCGCACGAACAGGTTCTGAAATACATGGACGGCCTCGGCGTTTCCGAGGGCTGGCTCGTCATCGCCGACACCGACGTCACAAAGCCGTGGGAGGGCAAGATTTCTACGGAAGACATGGACTTCGGGGCAAAGACCGTCCATCTCGTCCGAATCTAGTGCGCCAATCATGCTGGAAACCGCACTCGTCTTCGACGCGGCCGACACGCACCTCTGCCGAATCGACGACGCGACGCCCAACCTCCGCGCCGTCCTCGCGGCGCCCGGCCCTCTCCGCTTCTCCGTCGCCCCCGCCAACGCCTGGGGGCAAGAGGGCAGGGTATGCCAAACAGCCTAATTCTTCCACTTCCCGCGCACATTTAGTAGAATGGAATCATGATCATCGGACTTTCCACCTACCATTCCGACAGGGACTTCCTCGATTCGCTGGCGCGTGCCGGCATCGATTGCGTTGAACTCTCGCTTCCCGGCAGGGAATACGCCGGATTCGACTACGCCGGATTCGCCGAAAACGCCAAGGGGGCGGGCCTCGACATCCGCTCCTTCCATCTGCCATTCTACCTCGCGCCGGAGGACGGCCCCGTGGATCCGGCATCGCTCGACCCAGACGTGCGGCGGCGCACGGCGGAAATCCACGCGCGGCTTCTCCGCACTGCCGCCTCCATCGGCGCGCGGCTCGCCGTCGTCCACGCCTGCCTGGAGCAGGACGCCGAGCCTCGGCGCGAGGAGCGCATCGCCCGCTCCAAGGAATCGCTCATTGCCCTCGCCGATGTCGCGGAACCCCTAGGCGTCACCGTCTGCGTCGAGGACCTCCCGCGTACCTGCCTTGGCAATACGGCGGAGGAACTCGCAGACATCGTCTCCTGCGACGAACGGCTCCGCGTCTGCTTTGACGTGAACCACCTGCTATACGGATCCCACGCCGACTTCCTGCGCCTCCTCGGGCCAAAAATAGTCGCGACGCACATTTCCGACTACGACTTCGTCAATGAGCGCCACTGGCTACCCGGCGAGGGGAAGATTGACTGGAAAGCGCTGATCGACGGACTTGACGCCATTGGCTACACAGGTGCCTTTACATACGAACTCGGTTTCAAGGGAAACCCGAAGACCGTTGCCCGCTCCCGCGACCTGACGCCGGAAGACATAGTCCGCAACGCCCGTGAAATCGAGGCCCGCCGTCCCCTCACTGTCATTGGCGGTGGCGGACTGCCTGACCTTCCAATGTGAGTGCGTTTCCCGCCATACATCCAAGGCGCTCCAGCGCCAAACTTCTCAACTTCTCATGCATCCCATCGACTGGATCATAATGCTTGTGCCGTTCGCGGCAGTTCTTGGCCTGGCCATCTACGCGAGGAAATACGCCCGCGACGTCGTGGATTTCCTCGCGGCGGGACGCGTCGCCGGACGCTATGTCATCTCCGTGGGCGACGTGGCCGCCGGCCTCAGCGTCATCACCCTCGTCGCCAACTGCGAGGCCCGCTACAAGGCGGGGATGGCGATGGGCTTCTGGAACAATATCACACTCCCCCTCGGGATGTTCCTCTCCCTCGCCGGCTACTGCACCTACCGCTGGCGGGCCTCCCGCGCCCTTTCCTTCGGACAGTTCATCGAGATGCGCTACAACCGCGCCTTCCGCATCTTCTGCGCGGTCCTGCGCAACATGGCGGAAATGATCTCCAACTCCATCGGCCCGGCCATCGCCGCCAACTTCTTCATCTACTTCCTCGGACTCCCGCACAAGGTCCACGTCTTCGGCGTGAACCTCCCGTGCTTCGCGATTTTCGTTGGAATAAGCCTCACGCTGGCCCTGATCGCCATCTGGCCCGCCGGGCGCATCTCCCTCCTCATCACGGACACCGTCCAGGGCATCCTCTCCTACCCGATTTTCGTCATCGTCGCCGGCTACATCTTCTTCAACTTCAACTGGGGCACCACGATGGAGCCCGTGATGATGAACCGCGTCCCGGGCGAGAGCTTCCTGAACCCGTTCGACATCGCGAAGCTGCGCGACTTCAACATGTTCGCCCTCGGCGTCTCCATCATGTCCACCATCCTGCAGCGCGCCTCCTGGTTCGGCAACGACACCTCCAACTCCGGCCGCACCCCGCACGAGCAGAAGATGGCGGGCGTCCTCGGCACCTGGCGGAACGGCTTCGCCTGGACGATGATCGGCCTCACGACCCTCCTCGTCATCACGGTGATGAACCACGAGCGGTTCCTCCTCCCCGGCGCGCACGGCTCCTTCTCCTCGCACAACACGCGAATCACCCTACTGAACAAGGTCGCGGCCGAGGCGGTGCCGGACGAGGCAGTCCGCGAGCGGATCGCCGCAGCACTCGAAACCCTTCCGGCGCGCCTCCAGGACGAGCCGCTATCGCACCTGAAGAACAACGACACGCCCTACATCGACGCCGTCCGCGACGTCATCAACGACAACACGCCCGATGAATTCCGCGCCGAGGCGGAGGCAGTCGCAGCCGGCGAGAAGACCCCTTCGCCCGAACTGGCCGCCATCCAGGGGGCGAACGCCAAGCAGGCGCAGAAGGTCCGCACGCTCTACGGGCAGATGATGCTCCCAGTCACCCTGCGCCAGATCCTGCCAACGGGCTGCCTCGGCCTCTTCGCCCTGCTCCTGATCATGCTACTCGTCTCAACCGACGACTCCCGCATCTTCAACGCCGCCTCCACCTGGGTGCAGGACGTCGTGCTGCCCTTCATGCGGAAGCCGCCGGACAACAGGCGCCACATCGCCATGCTGCGCTGGTCGTCGCTATGCGTGGCCGTATTCTTCTTCGTCGTGGCCGTCTTCTTCAGCCAGCTCGACTACATCAACATGTTCACGCAGATCATGGCCGCCGTATGGCTCGGCGGCGGGGGCACGGTCATGGTCTTCGGCCTATACAGCCGCTTCGGCAACATCTTCGGCGCGTGGGGCTCGATCATCTTCGGCTCCGGCTTCTCGCTCACGGGCCTCATCCTCCAGCGGACATGGAGCGCCCACGTCATCCCCATGCTCTCCAGCCATGGCTGGACCGAGGGCGTGTTCCGCTTCATCGCCAAGCTGTCGGCGCCGCTCTACCCGATCGTTGACTGGTCCTATGGCTTCAACTCCGGCGAAAGCACCTTCGAACAGGCGGTGCAGCTCTTCCGCGAAAAGTTCTTCATGAACTCGCCGGAAATCTACGGCATCTCGATGGCCCTCTCCGTCATAGCCTACTACACCGGCTCGTGGATCGCCCTCAAGATGGGCTGGGCCCGCCCGTTCAATCTGGACAAGCTGCTGCACAGGGGGGAGTATGCGGACGCGCCGCCGGCTGCAACCGATAGCAATCGAAAGCCGTCGATTCTCTCCCGCATCGTCGGCATCGACGACGAATACACCTTGGGCGACAAGATCATCGCCTGGTCGGTCTTCTTCTACACAATCGTCTACCGCTTCCTCATCGCATTCGTGCTGGTCGTCTCCTGGAACATGGCCAGCCCCTGGCCGAAGGCGTGGTGGGGCAAATACTACTATGTCACGGACCTAATCGTCCCGATGATTGTCGGCTGCATCTCGACCGTCTGGTTCCTCTGGGGCGGCATCCGCGACGGCATCCGCCTTTTCAAGGACCTGGACGCCCGCGTGATCGACGCCGACGACAACGGGTTTGTCCGGAATGAATAATCGCACTTTCGCCACCTCAAAATAATCCTGGGGGTGCCGCGGTGCGGCGCAAAGTGCTACAATTATTGACATTGTTTTTGGAAACCAATGTCGTAATTGCAAATGAACGCCAACACTAAACAATGGCGCCCTATCGGCGCACGAAAGGCCAAGGTTGTCCTTTGGGGAATCGTCCACAACCACGCGCATGGAAAGTTCGACGCGCTCTTAAAACTGAAAGATGACTTCGAAGTCGTCGGCTGGGTCGATGACTCCGCCTCAACCGCGATGCGGATGGCCGATCCGAACAAGGACTTTTACGCCCAATACCCGAAGATCGACGGGGAAGCCGTCCTTCGGGGCGAAATACCCTGCGACCTAGTCGTGGTGGAGTGTTCCAATTCCGAATTGGTCCAGGTCTCCACCCGAATCGCCGAAGCGGGCTTCCCGATGCACATGGACAAGTCCCTCGGCTCCGACCAGGCCGGGTTCAAAAAAATGTCCGCCATTTGCGAGGAGCATTCCATCCCACTTCAGATAGGCTACATGTTCCGGGCCAACGAGGCGATCAACAAGATGGTCGAACTGGCGCGGGGCGGAGTCATAGGAGAGATATACTCCATCGACGCCGACCTCGACCATTCCTACGGTTATCCGAAGTATCCCGAATACGCCACGCACTACCCCGGCGGAACGGCCTACCTCCTGGCATGCCACGCCATCGAATGGGCGATGCCCATCTTTAACGACGCGCTGCCGCTAAGGACGCATTCCATCGTCAAGCCGGCCCCCGGCGACCCCGACTGGGCGGCCACCCACACCTTAACGATTATGGAATACCCGCGCGCGAACGTGACGATCCGCGTCTGCTCGCGCGGAACGCAACCTTGCCGCCATATCAGAATGGACGGCACAGACGGCTCGATGGAACTTGAGCCAATCGAGGACTTCCGCACCGTCAAGCACACCACCGGGCTGAACGACGACGGTCTGGCGCGAGTGGACAGCCTCGACGTGAGGCTCTTCCTAAAGACCGTCAACGAGAAGGCGGCGGCGCTTGGCTTCCGGGAGGGGGTCAACCGCCTTTCCTTCAAGGCGCCGGAAGACCGCTACGCCGGGCAGCTTCACGAACTCGCTCAAATCCTGCGTGGCGAAATCGAATATCCCAAGGGCCTCTACCGCCACGATCTCATCGTTCACAAGGTCTCATTAGACGCCTGTAATTTAAAAACAGAGGACATCTGAAGGAAAAGTGCTATAATATAAGCGAATATTATGAAACAGAGTCCATCTACTACAACAAACGACGCTCGTTCGAGTGCCAAAATCCTTGTCGTCGATGACGAGAAACTTATCCGGCTCACCATGAAGGCGCGCCTTTCAAGGGCCGGCTACGAGGTCGTCGCCGTCGGCGACGTGAACGAAGCCGTGACCGTTCTGAAAGAGAACCCCAACGCCTTCAGCGCCATCATCACGGACATCATGATGGGCGACATGGACGGTTTCGTCTTCCGCGACATCGTCCGTGGCATCGACAACTCGATGCCGCTCTTCTTCCTCAC
>JAGCUY010000150.1 GCA_017962605.1 Kiritimatiellia bacterium
AGAATGGATGCATGGGGAATCAATTGCCATACAAAGACGAGGTCTATCAGATGCTGAACTATCTCCGCATCACAGGATGCCGACTGGGGCTTCTTGTGAACTTCGGAGCATATCCGCGAGTGGATATTGAGCGCTACGCCTTGTAATCCAAGGCTTTTTTGCATCGAGTGTCATGGCCTCCTTTTCGTGATACTTCGTGTCCGCGAGGCTGGGCCACGGAGTGGCGCGGCAAGGTCTCGGCCTTGCGCGGGGGCTTGCCCACTGGCGCAAGGGCGGGGCTTGCAGCACGGCGGCGCAGCCGCTCCCAGCCGATGCGGCTTTGGTGTTCCAGCGCGGAGCGCCTGACCTGCGTGGGAAAAGCAAGATTAAGCTATCCCAAATTTCCTGGTGGAAAATGGGGGATAAGCCTGAAAAATATGCGCTATAAATTCCCAAAAACATTACTGAGGCACTATATTTGGGAAATTATAAAAACCGCCGGTGGCATCCTGGCCATCCGCTGCACGCTCACTGCGGTGCGTCGATCTCGGCCATGATGTCGGCGGTGAGGTCGAGGGCGCGGAGGATTCTTTCATAATGCAGGATGTCGGCGGGCGAAAGGGTCCGGCCCCGGCGGTCCTTGAGCCACTTCTGAGCGGGCTGGTAGCCGCCGATGAGGAAGTTCCACGACCGCTCGGTCACGCCCCCGAAATACTGCGTCTTGTTGATGTAGATGCGCCCGTCCCGGAACGCGGGGGCGTCCACCCGGTGGTCGCCGCCAACGGGATATGTCGCGGGCGGGCTGTCGAGCTCGTCCGATTCGAGGAGGTGGACGGCGACGAGCCGCGCACCCAGGGCCGCGAGCCGCCAAAACTTTTCCGCCGATTCCGGGAACGGGACGCGAGGGAAGTCCGCCTTCAAAAAAGAATTGTAGCGTTTGCGGTAGGAGGGAGAATACAGGACGGCGTAGATGTAGCCCAGGATGTCGATTGGGGCGAATGTGCCCGGCGTCTCCTCCTTCTCCTCCGTGAAGCGCAGCCCCGTTGCCTCCGCGAACTTCGCGACGAGTTCCGCGTCCAGGTTGGGCTTGCGTCTGGCGGCGCTACCCAGCATGTCGCCGGAATCATTGAAATCGGGATAGATGTAGAGCGGGTAGACGAACGACTGCTCTCCTGTTTGGAGGGAAAGAGAATTCATCTCCGTTACTTTGTCTGTCACAAAAGCGTGTCTAAACGGCGAGGAAGTTACCCGACGACACATAATGAGGGAAAGATTCGGGCGCAGAAGGTGTTTCAAAGTATCATATGTAGGAAAGGCCAAAAAACCCTTTGACTTGCCGGAATAGTATGTCCAGCGAAAATCAAACAGACGATAAAGGCTTTGAACAATCCGGCTTTCATCCAAACCAGATTTTTTGATGTCTTCTATGGCGTATCTTGTTTTCCGATCCCTGCTCTCTTTGCGTTCCCGTGGGTACTTTTTCTTCAATGCAATTTCAGACATGGAGCCGAAATCACGGACAATTTCGAGCAATTCATCCTTTGAAGATTTGAAGGCGAGCTCGTTTCGCTTCGCGCAAATGCCCACTCCCCCCAGCGGAAACAGCTGCGACACATCAATCCCTTGCTTGTATTCCTCTTCGAGCTCGTTGTCGCGGGGGACGAGATAGAATTGGGGGGCGGCCGGAGCGAGGGGTTTCCACGGGACGGACTCGAACGCAGTCGCGTCGAGCCAGGCGAGCTTTTCACCGCGCTTGCCCCACAGCTCCGCGTGGCGGACTGCCGCGAGCGTCCCTGCGGGCTTGCCCTCCCTTTTCTTCACGAAAAACGTGATTTCGACGCCCTGGAGGATGGAGAAGACGTTTTCGTCCTTGCCGCCGGAGGGCGTCTTCTCCTTCTTGCGGGAGTTGCCGTGGAGGTCTAAGACGTGGATGGAGTCGAAGAAGGAAAGGAGGCTGTGGCGCATCCCCCGGAAGGTCGGCGCGTCAAGCCAGCCGTGGGGTGTGATGAAGGCGAGGACGCCCTCGCCGGTATTCTCGATGAGGTGCTGTCCGAAGCGGATGAACTTAACATAGTCGTCGTTGAGCCACTTCGTGTCGGGGACGGTGCCGGAGCCCGTGGGGTTCTTTTTGTAGGCGTCCACGAGGTCGGAGGCCCACGTCTTCTTGTTGAACGACTCGCCGGAGTAGGGAGGATTGCCGATCACGACGAATACGGGCGTGTCGCGTTTCACCCGGTCGGCGGCTTGGGCCTCCTTGGCGAGCCAGCTGGCGAAGAGCGCCTTGACGTCCTTGTTCGGGGCCTCGATGGAGTTCGTGAGATAGACGTGGAGACGGTCGCGCCTGGGGTCGGGGGCGGCGCCGGTTTCGGCGAGCAGAAGCTCAAGCTTGATGTGGGCGATCACATATGAGGCCATCAGCAACTCGAAGCCGTTGAGCCGGGGCACGAGGTCGCGGGAGGCGTAGGCGGACCAGAGCCCGGCGTTCTTCGCGAAGACGGGCTTGTCGCGGACAAGTCGGACGATCTCGGCAAGGAACGTCCCGGTGCCGCAGGCCGGGTCTAGGACCTGGACGCGGTGGACGGGGGCGTCCTGCGCCTCGCGCCGGACCTTGGACGAATCGGCGAGGCCGTCCTTGAGGCCGAACTCGGACCGCAGGAGCGCGTCAACGCCGCGCACGATGAACCGGACGACGGGCTGAGGCGTGTACCAGACGCCGCGGCTGCGGCGGAGGGCGGCGTCGTAGTCGCGAAGGAAGTCCTCGTAGAAATGAACAATCGGGTCGCGGACGAACGACTTGTCGGACCTTCTCCGCGTGAGGATTGCGCGAACGTCGGAGGCGCGGAAGACGGCGGCGAGTTCGTCGATGAACGGCTTCACGCGGTCGTCGAGGTCGGGTCCGGAGATGTAGCCGAAGAGCGAGCGGAGGAACGGGTTGGACTTCGGGATGAGTTCGGCGGCCTCCTGCCGGTCGAAAGTGTCGGGCGTCGTGTCGTTGAGGCGGGCGGCGAACATCCCATAGACGATGGTCTGTGCGTAGGTGTCTGCGAAGAGTTCAACGGAAAGGTCGTGGATTAGCAGTTCGCGGAATGTCTTGAATTGCGCCCGGAGGGAGTCGTTCTCGTCGGCGTCCGTTCCATCCGCGATGTCGCTCGCGAGGGCGCGTTCGATCACGAAGTCGATCTGGCGGGCCTTGCCCGCCATCATCCGGGAAAGCTCCGTGGCGGATTTTATGGACTGGACGGGGGCGGCGCACCATGCCCGGAGGGTGTCGGAGAAATTCTGGAACACCGAGGGATTGGGCTCGATCCGATTGGAGAGGAAGGAGTCGCCCGGCTGCCACTTCGGCAGGACTTCATTGGCCATGGCGCCGAGAGTGATATCCGCTGTGAGGCGCCCTTTCTCAAAGAAGCGGAACCGGAGGAAGTCTGTGAAGACGATCTTTTCGAGCGCCGCGAGGTATCGGCCGAACTGCTCCCGGTTGGCGCCGTGGCCTTCGAGGTCGTCGTCGAAGGGAATCTTCGTCTCGATGAAGCCGACGGGCACGCCTTCATTGGTGAGGATGATGTCAGGCGCCCCACATTCAATCCGCTTGGGTTCATTCGTCGCGACGAGGCCGGGGACGAGGGCCTCTACCAGCGCCTTGATGGCGGGCCGGTACGAATGTTCCGTCGCCTTTCCCGTGGCGTAGGCCCCGGAAACGGCCTCAATGTAGGAGGTCAGGATTTCGTGCGGGGTGGCGGTCATGGAGGAAGAGCCAGCTTTGCCCTAGAGCCGCGCCATCGCCTCGGCCACGGTCTCGGGCGAGTTGAAGGCGCTGAAGCGTATGTAGCCTTCTCCGCAGCGCCCGAAGCCCGCGCCGGGTGTGGTCACGATCTGGTGGCCGCGGAGCAGGCGGTCGAAGGCGTCCCATGACGGCTCTCCGGCCTGCGCCCACACATACGGGCTGTTTTCGCCGCCCACGCATGCGTGGCCCAGCGACTCCAGCTTTGCGCGGATCGCCTTGGCGTTGGCGAGGTAGCCGTCGATCAGGGCGCGGCACTGCGCCTGCCCTTCCGGCGAATAGACGGCCTCCGCCGCCCGCTGCACGGGGTAGGAGACGCCGTTGAACTTCGTCGTGTGGCGCCTGTTCCACAGTCCGTGCAGCGCCACCGCCTCGCCTGCGGCCGTCCGCGCCATGCAGTTCTTGGGCACCACGGTGAAGGCGCAGCGCGTTCCCGTGAAGCCGGCCGTTTTCGAGAAGCTTCTGAACTCGACCGCCACTTCGCGCGCGCCTTCGATTTCGTAGATGGAGTGCGGAATCGCCTCGTTGCGGATGAATGCCTCGTATGCGGCGTCGAAGAGGATCAGCGCCCCGCAATCCCGCGCCCACTCAACCCAGGCGGCCAGCTGGGCGCGGGTCGCCGTGGCGCCAGTCGGGTTGTTCGGGAAGCAGAGATAGACTGCGTCGAAGCGCTCGCCGCGCGGCGGCTCGGGCACGAAGCCGTTTTCCTTGTTCGACTCCAGGTAGCGCAGCCCCGCGTAGCGGCCGTCCTCGGCCGCGCCGGTGCGTCCGGCCATGACGTTGGTATCGACATAGACGGGATAGACGGGATCCGGCACCGCGATTTTCGCGTCGGCGGCCAGGAGCTCCTGGAAGTTGCCGGTGTCGCACTTCGCGCCGTCGGAGACGAAGATTTCGTCGGCCTCGATGTCGCAGCCGTGCGCCTTGAAGTCGTGCTCGGCGATTGCCTCGCGCAGGAAGGCGTAGCCCTGCTCTGGGCCGTAGCCGCGGAATGTCTCGCGCCGCCCCAGTTCGGCGACCGCGCGCGCCATCGCCTCCACGCACGCCGCCGGCAGCGGCTCGGTGACGTCGCCGATGCCCAGGCGGATTATCTTGCGCGGCGGCTTCGTCGCCTCGTATTCGCGCACCCTGCGCGCCACTTCGCTGAAGAGATAGGAGGATTGCAGTTTCAGGTAGTTTTCGTTGACCAGTGCCATGTTTTCACCTGAAAAAATTATACCAAATAGGAGGACACGCGTGTCGCTTGTCCTCCCGGCTCCCGAATCCCAGCTCTTGGCTTTGCCACACCCGCACTGTGAAAAAAAGTCGCAATGTGGTAGAATCCATCTTAATGTCATCGGAGTTTTTCGACAAAGTCCTGGAGCGGATCGGCAAAATCGACTCCGCTAGCCTACGGAACCAGCTTAAGCGGCTGTCCGGCGAACTGTCCATGATGGAGACGGTCTTCCGCTCCATTCAAGAGGGCGTGATAATCGTCGGCCATGCGGGGCGCCTCGTTTACGCGAACGGCGCCGCCGAACGCCTGCTTTCCTTCGACGCCTCCAAGATGAAGGGCAAGCCGGTAATCCCCCTCTTTGGCGGCGCAGACTGGTTGGAGGACGTCGATTGGGGCAAGGCATCTTCCAGCGACTGGTCGCACCTGCTGACGCGCGAAATCGAGGTCGCCTACCCGGAGCGCCGCATCCTGAGCTTCTACGCCGTGCCCATGCCGGCCACGGAGGACGCCGCCCCCAACGCCCTTGTGATCCTGCGCGACGTCACCCTCGAGCGCGACCGCGAGGCCAGCGCCCTTGAAGACGAGCGCCTGGATGCCGTGAAGACCCTCGCCGCCTCAGTGGCCCACGAAATCGGGAATCCGCTTAACGCCATCGGCATCCACCTCCAGCTCCTGCAGCGCGAACTGCACGGGCTTGAGGAGTCGCGCCGCGAGCAGCTCGAAGGTCTGGTCGATGTCGCGCGCGCCGAGGTCGGCCGCCTCGATGCCATCATCACGCAGTTCCTGCAGGCCCTGCGCCACGGCAAGCCTTCGCTGGAGCCGGGGAATGTCCTGACGCTCATCGGCGAGACCCTCGCCACGCTGCGTCCTGAAATCGAGAACAGGCGCATCGAGGTAAAGGTTGCAAGCAGCTCGAAGATCCCCAACGTCCTGCTCGACCCAGGCCAGATAAAGCAGGTGTTCTTCAACCTCGTCAAGAACGCGATGGAGGCCATGCCCGACGGCGGCAGCCTTGAAATCGCGATTTCCGCCGGTGACGCCTTCCTGCGCATCGACTTCCTCGACAGCGGCATTGGCATCTCCGAGGAGTCGCTTGGCCGCATCTTCGAACCATACCACACGACCAAGGAGAAGGGGACTGGCCTTGGCCTGATGATCGTCAAGCGCATCGTCGAGGCGCATGGCGGGCAGATCGAGGTCTCCAGCCGCGAAGGGCGCGGGACGCGCTTCCGCATCCTGCTCCCGCTCGCCGAACGCCGCATCCGCAAATTAACAGATATCAGGAGAGGCATCTGATTGCTTTCAACTTCCCAACTTTCAACTTCCCAACTTCCCAACTTTTCAACTTCTTAATGTCAACCATCCTGATAGTCGATGACGACCGCAACACCCGTGTTGGCCTGGAAATGGCCCTCAAGGCGTCGCACAACGTCCTTGCGGCCCCGGACGCCCGCATGGCCCTCAGTCTCCTTGAGGCGAACGCCGTCGATGTCATCCTCTCCGATGTGCGCATGCCGGGGATGAACGGCCTTGAGTTCCTCTCCACCGTCCACGAGAAGCACCCCGACGTCCCGCTGATTTTGCTCACCGCCTACGGCAGCGTCGAGACGGCCGTGGAGGCGATGAAGGCCGGCGCATACGACTTCCTCACCAAGCCGGTCAACCTCGACCACCTCGACATCCTCGTGAACCGCGCAGTCGCCGAGCGCGAGCTCCGCGCCAAGACGAGCGAGCTCCAGAGCCAGAACGCCAGCCTCCGTCGCCAGCTTGACGAGAAATTCGGCATGGAGAACATCATCGGCGCATCCGCCGCTATGAAGCCCGTCTTCGACACCATCCGCGCGGCGGCCCCCACCAGCGCCACTGTCCTGGTCACTGGACCGAGCGGAACCGGCAAGGAGCTTGTCGCCCACGCCATCCACAACCTCTCGCGCCGCGCGAAGGGGCCATTCGTGGCGGTCAACTGCGCCGCGCTTCCGGCGACTCTCCTTGAGAGCGAACTCTTCGGCCACGAGAAGGGCGCCTTCACCGGAGCGGAGTCGCGCCGCCGTGGCCGCTTTGAGCTGGCTTCCGGAGGGACTCTCTTCCTTGACGAGATCGGCGAGATCGACCAGGCCACCCAGGTGAAGCTGCTGCGCGTGCTTGAGGACCGCCGCTTTGAGCGCGTCGGCGGCACCGAGACTGTGGAGGCCGATTTCCGCCTCGTCGCCGCCACCAATCGCGACCTGCCCGCACTTGTCAAGTCCGGTGACTTCCGCGAAGACCTTTTCTACCGTCTCTCCGTAATCGACATCCGCCTGCCGCCGCTATGCGAGCGCGCCGACGACATCCCCGCGATGGCGATGGCCTTCCTCAAGGAGTTCGCCGAACGGAATGGCAAGGCCGTCACCTCAATCGCCCCGGCGGCGATGGACGCGCTCTGCGTCTATTCCTGGCCGGGGAATGTGCGCGAGCTGCGCAACGCCGTCGAGCGGATGGTCGTCCTGGCGCAGGGCAGCGAACTGACACTGGCCGACGTCCCGCCGGCGATGCGATCGGGCCGCGCCGCCGCACCCGCCGCTGGCGCGGCTCCCGCCACTCCAGTGGCTGCATCCACCGGCTCGTTGAAGGATGCCGAGCGCGACAAGATCCTGGCAGTCCTTGCCCGCCACGGAGGCAACCGCACCCGCGCCGCACTTGAGCTTGGCATCTCGCGCCGCACTATCATCCGCAAGCTGTCAGAATATGGTATAACGGATTCGAAACCGCAAGGCTGAATCTCAAATCTCTAATTTGAAATCTAAAATCTAAAATCTAAAATCTGAAATTTGAAATTTTAAATCTGAAATTTGAAATTTGAAACCTTAACTTCCCAACTCCCGACTCTCAACTTTTCAACTTTTCAACTTCTCAACTCTCTAACCCCTGACCCCTAACCCCTAACCCCTAATCCCTACACCCTAAACTGTTCCACATCACTCCCCCCTCTGGCGACAAGACGCTCGCCTCCGCACTCAAGGTCCTCGCACGCCGCTATCCCGCCCTCGCCGCAAAGAAGGGCGAAGGCACCGAAATCCGCTTCGCCGCAGGTGGCGCGCCCGACGAATGTTCCGTAGCCCGCGATGGCGCGGCCTATGTTATTACATACGGCCGCCCCAACATGGCCCTGCGCATGGTGGGCTCCATCCTTTCGGGCATTGTGCCGAAGAAGGCCGAGCAGTGCCCGTTCCAGACTCTCGGCATCATGCTCGACTGCTCCCGCAACGCAGTCAAGACCGTCGATTACCTGAAATCGTATCTTGACCACATCGCAATCCTCGGCTACAACATGGCCATGCTCTACACCGAGGACACCTACCAGATCAAAGGCGAGCCATTCTTCGGCTTCATGCGCGGCGCCTACACGCCGGCGGAAATCCGCGAAATCGACGACTACGCCGCATCCCTCGGCATCGAGCTTATCCCCTGCATCGAAGCGCTGGCCCACCTCGAGCAGATTTTCAAGTGGGGCAAATACGCCGACATCCGCGACCGCGACGGCATCATCCTCGAGGGCGAGGAGAAGACCTACGCCCTCATCGAGAAGATGGTCGCAACATGGTCGTCCTGCGTCCGCTCGCGCCGCATCCACCTTGGAATGGACGAGGCGCATGGCCTCGGCACCGGCGCCCACGAGCAGCGCTTCGGCAAGCAGTCGGCCTTCGACATCATCAACCGCCACCTGAAGCGCTGCTGCGCCATCTGCGAGAAATACGGCGTGAAGCCGATGATTTGGTCGGACATGTATTTCCGCATCGGCAGCAAGACCAACGCCTACTACGACCTCGACAGCCAGCCGCCGAAGAAGGTCGTCAAGGACATACCGAAGGGCCTGGAACTTGTCTATTGGGACTACTACCACGCCGACCAGTCCTTCTACGAAAAGTTCATCGACAAGCACCGCGCCATGGGCAGCGAGCCGCTGATGGGTTCCGGCGTTTGGACCTGGAGCCTTTTCTGGTACAGCCACCACAACACCCGCGTCACGGTTGTGCCTTGCCTGAAGGCCTGCCGCGCAAAGAAGCTCAAGGAGGTTTTCTTCACGATGTGGGGCGACCGCGGCGGCTACTGCGACTATGGCAGCGCCCTCGCCGGCCTCGCCTACTCGGCGGAGCTTTCCTTCACTGGTGAGGCGCCCGATGCCATTCTCGAGAAGCGCGTGAAAGCTCTCTTCGGCGGCTCGTCGTTCAAGGCCGTGGCCGCCCTCGGCGAGGCAGTCCACCTCCACGCAGACAACGTGCTCCTAGACGACCCCATCATGCTGCTTTCCACCCACAGCGCCACGGTGCAGAAGAACTTCAGCGGCTTCGGCAAAGACAAGGTTTCCTTTGCCGAGGCCAAGGCCGCCTTTGAAAAGGCGCGCAGGGCAATCGCCAAGGCGCCAGAAGGCGAGGCCGGCTCCGCCGCCTACGCCCGCGCCTTCGCGATTGCGATATGCCTCAAGATGGCCCTCGCCGAGAAGGTCTTTGCGATGGCGAAGAAGAAAGACCACCGCAAGGACGCCAAGGCGCTGCTCGACATCGCCGTCGATTACGAGGAGGCCGTCTCGCAGTTCTACTCGGAATTCCACCAGATGTGGCACACGCAGAACAAGCCATTCGGGCTGGAGTCAATCCAGATCCGCCTTGGCTCGCAGGTCATCCGCGCAGGCGAACTGGTCATGCGCCTGGAGGCATTCCTGGCGGGGAAGGAGAAGGTATTCCCCGAATTCGCCGAACTTGCGCGCATTGGCAACGAGCCGGTAGCCGACAGTTTCTACAATTACCACAACTATGCCACAGGCTCCTGCATCCTCTAGCGCGGGCAGTCATGTGTTCTGGGCGGGGGAGGGGATGCCGCCTGCGGCGCTTCGCCCCCTTCTCCCGCAGGGCGCTGACGAAGTCGCCCGCCGCTACCACGTGGCCGTGAGCCAATATTGGCTCTCGCACTGCACTGCCGCGCCGGGCGATCCCTTCGCCGCGCAGGCAATGCCCGACATCCGCGAACTAGCGCCCCCGCAACTGGGCGACTCCGACGACCCTTTTGACGAACTTGCCGACGCCTCGCCGCTCCCCGGCGTTGTCCGGCGCTTTCGCGACCGCATCCTCGTCGTAGTCACCGACCGCTGCGCGATGCGCTGCCGTCACTGCACGCGCAAGAACCTTCTTGGCCGCCATGCCATCCCCGCCTGGCGCGACTATCCGCGAATCGTCGCATACGTCCGGGAGCATCCGGAAATCCGGGAGGTGCTACTATCCGGCGGCGACCCCCTGACCCTTTCCGACAGTGCCGTCGCGCGGCGCGTTGACGCCTTCGCCGCCCTTGAGAGAATCTACTCCGTTCGCGTTGCGACGCGCGTCCCCTGCGTCTGGCCGGAGCGGGTTACGCCCGCGCTGGCAAAGACTCTTGGGAAAAGCCGCAAGGTCTGGGTGAACACGCAGTTCAACCATCCTGCAGAAGTAACGCCCGAAGCCTCCCGCGCCTGCGCCATGCTTGTAGATGCCGGCATCCCCGTATCCTGCCAGACCGTTCTGCTAAAAGGCGTGAACGACAACGCCGACACCCTTGAGGCGCTCTTCCGCGCCTTGCAGTCTATTCGGGTCAGGCCCTACTATGCCTTTGCGGGCGACCCCGTAACCGGCACCGCGCATTTCCGGGTGACGTCTGCCGAAGCCTCTTCACTTGAGCGGGAAGTCGCAACCCGCATTGGCGGCCTGGCCCTCCCCCGCTTCGTCTCCGACCGCCCCGGCGCCCTCCGCAAACTCCCAGTTTGACATCCTCCCCTTCAATGGAGGATGCTTTCATGCGCCTAGGCCGTTGTCTCTGAAAGGCCGAGAATCGTGCCGTAGAGCAGGACGACTGCTGCGTCGGCGATGTTGTATTCGACGAGCGAGACGATGAAGAGCGCGGCGAATGCGGCCGGCGGGAGTATGCGCATCGGGCGCGGCAGCGCCGAGGGAGTTGTGCCAATCCCGCATGCGGTGCGCGCCGCCGCCCGGAAGGAAAGCGCCATCCAGGCAAACCACACCGCCAACCCCAGCCAGCCGAAGTCGATGAAGGCCTGGAGCGGTGAACAGTGGAAGTGGGTGCGGTTGGGTTCCACGCGGCTTTTGATGCTTTTCATCTTCTCTGGAGTCAGGGAACGGAAGCCTATTCCCCATGGGTGCTCGTGGTGGAGCCTGGGCGCGATGTAAGTCCACATCAGGGCGCGGCCGTTGGATGACTTTGCGCTGAACTCCTGCGGCAGCATCTGCAGGCGTGCCCTAGACTGCGGAACGGCCACTGCCAGCAGGCAAATGGCGACAACGGCGACCAGCGCCTTCCATGGGCGAGATAGAAAAGCGATCATTAGGCCAAGCGAAATAATCCCCGCAGCCAGCGGTCCGCGCTTGCAGGTCACAACCAGCGCTGCGGCGGCCAGCACCGGAATGATAAGGGAAGAAGCGCGGCGTGTCTGGGACTTGCCAGGACAAAAGGCCAGTGCCGTGGCGGCGAGCAGCGCCACCATGAGGCGCTGGGCGTTGTGGAGTGTGGCGTTGAATGTGAGCGCGTATAGGAAACATGGGGGACGGCCGCCCCAGGGGGCCCAAACTTCATCGGCAAGTGCGCGGCGAATCGCGCCGTCGAGCCTCAGCGTTACGGCGGCGCGCCTAATCGCCTCTGCCAGCGCCGGCGCGCCCGCTTCGCCTCCCGGTGCCGGGTAGTGAACCTGGAGCCATGCGAAGGAAGTGTGGCCAAAAAGGACAAACACCGCCATCACGGCGCCGCCGATGGCGAGAGCCGCCAGAACTTTGCGGAAGCGTTCAGCCGAATTGACCTGCGCCGCGCATACGGGGATTGCCGCGAACCACAGGAGCTTGGTAAGCTTGCCCAGCCCCTTGCGCGGGACAAGGAGCGGGTCGTCGAGTGCGACTGCGGCCACGGAGCTGACGACAATTGCCAGCGCCAGGTAGGCCAGCCATCCTGCGGTGGGGGAGGTGATTTTAAGCTGCCTTCTCCCCTCTTTGCAGGAGAGCATCGTCACCAATGACGCCAGAAGAGCCATCCTGGCCACCGGCATGGAGACCATGGAGAAGAAAACGAAGGCGAGGAAGAGGACCCATGGGGCGCCCTCCTTTTTCACAATCTCCGCCATTCGTTTCATAATGAGGTGCAGGGCAAAGCAAGAGGCCGCTAGTACATTGAAACGGCGGAGAGCATGTCGGCCAGGAAGGCGCGGCCGGGAAGGCCGCGGGCCTCGGCATGCTCGGCGAACTGGTTGAGCATTGGCGAGATGCGCTCGCGCCAACGGGCGGTCTCTTCTTCGGAAAGCCACTCAACTTTCTTGCCCATTTCGGCGAGCATATCGCGCGCGGCGGCGTCGGCATCGTTCCATGCCTGACCATGCTTGTCGATCCACTCCTCGCTGACTTCGGTGAAGACGCGCTGGATGTCGGGGGGAAGCGAGTTCCACCGCTCCAGGTTCATGGTGACAAACATGGCGGTCGTGTAGCCGATTGCCGGAGTCCTGGCGACGAAGTCGATCACCTCGCCCTGCTTCCATCCCTTCAGCGTCTCGATTGGGCAGAGGGTCGCCTGGACGACGCCCTTCTGCAGAGCTTCGTAGGTGTCGTTCTGCGGCATGCCGACGGAGTTTCCGCCGAGGAGATCGACGATCTTCGCAGAGAAGCCCGTGCCGCGGCAGGAGATTCCGGCGAAGTCCTCCAGCGAGGAAATGTGCCGGCGCGAGGCGAGAACGCCCGGCCCGTGCGCATGGACGAAGAGGATGTGTGTATCCTGGACTTCGTCGGGGTTGTATTTGCGAAGCATCTCGTTTGCGACGCGGGTGGCGGCGATGCCGTCTCGGTAGCCGAGCGGGAGGTCGAGGCCCTCTAGGAGTGGGAAGCGGCCGCGCGTGTAGGCGAAGCTGCTCATGCCGATGTCGGAGATGCCGTCGATGACGCCGGAGTAGCACTGGTCGGCCTTGGTGAGGATGCCGCCCGGGAAGATGCGTATGGTTACGCGGCCGTCTGTGCGGGCGTTGATTTCATCGGCCCACTGCTGCGCCAGGATGGTGTGGATGTGGGTTGGCGGGAAGAAGATGCTGTAGTTGAGGCGGATTGAGGCGGCGTCGCCGCCGCGCCCGCAGCCGGCGAGGGCCATGGCGAGAGGGAGAGCGAGGATAAAGAGCCGTTTCATGAGGGGAGGGATGGGGGGTGGGGGAGGAGATTTGAAATTTGAGATTTTAGAT
>JAGCUY010000151.1 GCA_017962605.1 Kiritimatiellia bacterium
CATCGCCCAAAACCCAAAGGCCAATGTAGCCAAGGCCCTTTGGCGCTGACAACTCCGCTCCGGCAAGCCCGCCGCCTCAATGCCGCGACTTCCGCTCCCCATTCATGGGAAGGCTCGCCCACGAATCACTAACCCAATACGAGTTTTTTTCGCTGTGATTTGACATAGGAAAGGCACTTTGGTATCATTTTAGACCATTCTTTTTACAAAGGGATTCATCATGAAGAAGGACATCCATCCCGAATACGCCGACGCGACAATCACCTGCGCGTGCGGAAACGTCATACACACCCGCTCCACCAAGAAGGCGATGTCGGTGAACACCTGCTCCGCCTGCCACCCCTATTTCACAGGGCAGCAGACGCTGGTTGACACCGAAGGCCGCATCGACCAGTTCTACAAGCGCTACGGCAAGAAGAAATAAATTGCGTCTAAGTCCGTCCGCGGAGGCCCACCCATGATTGACCAGAAACGTGTCACGCGGGTGCTGGACCGCCTGGAGGACTTGGAGCGTCTTCTTGGCGACCCGGCTACTCTTGCCGATCCGAAGCGCCTCAAGAAAGCCGTCCGCGAGCATGCCTCGCTGAAGCGTCTTGAGGCGAATGTCCGTGCATACACTTCGGCAATCAAGGAGCTGGAAGACAACAAGGCGCTGATCGACGACCCTTCAACCGACCCCGAGCTGCGCGAGATGGCGCGCGAGGAGGCCGAGGGGCTTCCCGCGAAGATCGCCGAGTGCGAGCACGCCGTGCTCGTCTCGCTGCTGCCGCCGGACGCGGCCGACGACCGCAACGCCATCCTTGAGGTGCGCGGCGGCACAGGCGGCGACGAGGCCGCCCTTTTCGCCGGCGACCTCTTCCGCATGTATTCGCGCTATGCCGAGTCGAAGGGCTGGAAGGTCTCCGTCCTCGACTCCAATGAGGGCGAGGCCGGCGGCTTCAAGGAGGTCATCGCCACAATCACCGGCGAGGGCGTTTACGGCCGCCTCAAGTTCGAGAGCGGCACGCACCGCGTGCAGCGCGTTCCCGCCACGGAGGCCCAGGGCCGCATCCACACCTCCGCCGCCACCGTCCTCCTCCTTCCCGAAGCCGACGAAGAGGACGACCTCGACATCCCAGACAGCGACCTGCGCATCGACATCTTCTGCGCGGGCGGCCACGGCGGCCAGGGCGTGAACACCACCTATTCGGCAGTCCGCATCACCCACCTCCCGACCGGCCTCGTGGCGCAGTGCCAGGACGAGCGCTCGCAACTCCGCAACAAGGAGAAGTGCATGGCCGTCCTCAAGGCGCGCATCATCGACCAGCGCCGCTCCGCCGAGGAGGCCAAGGACAGCCGCAACCGCCGCGACCTCGCCGGCAACGGCGACCGCAGCCAGAAGATCCGCACCTACAACTACCCGCAGAACCGCATCACCGACCACCGCGTGGGCTACACCGCCCACAACCTCTCCTCGGTGATGGACGGCGACCTCGACTTGATGCTCGACGCCCTCCACGAGCACGACCTCGCCCAGCGCCTTGAAGCCGAACTCGCCGAATAGGGGCGCGCCCGCTATGAAGGCACCCTGGCAGAGAATCGGAGCCTTCCGCGCCCTCGTAAGCCCGGCCCTTGACTCGCCGGAGCTGCGCGCCTCGCTTACGCAAATCGAAAGCATCGCCGCCTCGCCCGAAGCCACGCTCCTGCAGGCGGGGCGCCACCGCACCGTCAGGCTGCGCCTATGCGGCGCCGGCGGCCGCCAGATCGACGCCGTCGCCAAGTTCTTCGGCCGCCAGTCGCCCTTCAAGGACCTCTGGGACCGGCTCCACTCCTCAAAGGCGCGCCGCACCTTCGAAGCCGCATCGTTCCTCGCCAAGTCCGGAATCGGCACGACCCCGCCCGTTGCCTGCCTCGAACGCTGGAGTGGCCCGCGCCTCACTTGCGGCGTATTCGTCTCCCTATACGTTGACGACGCCCTCTGCTTCAAGGACCGCCTCGTCGAACTCTGGAACACCCGCGCGCCCTATTCCTCCTTCCTCGCGGTCCTGCGTCTGGCCGCCACTGGCATCCGCGCCCTCCACGACGCAGGCTGCCGCCACGGTGACCTTGGCAACCAGAACGTCTTCTTCACCCGCCGCTCCCCAGGCGGGCCATACAGCGACGCGCTCTTCCTCGACCTCAACCGCACGCGCTTCGGCTCGTCGCCGCTCACCACATGGCAGCGCGGCCGCGACCTTGCGCGCATCTGCCTGCCCCCCGGCTTCATGGCTCTCTTCATGCGGCTCTACTGGGGCGAGGAGCCGCCGCCGCGCTTTATCTCGGCCTGGCGCTTCTGGTATCGGCTCTTCCGCTTCCATTCCAAGACGCGCAAGTTCCGCCACCCGTTCCGCGAACTCGACTACGTTCTCAATCCGCAGAAGGCGCCGGCGCAGGCGCCATATCCGCCTGCGCGCCTGCAGTGGGTCTGGGACGACGAGAAGTCGCGCCCCGCGCAGGTGGCCGCCGACGAGAAGGCCATGCTCGGATTCCTGGAGCCTTCTTACCGCAAGTGGCTGCTGCGCGAGGGGCGCCTCCTCTCGCGTCGCTTCTCCAGCGAAACCCTTGCCGCGCGGCCGAGTCGCCTCGACGCGCCGCCCGACGCACCAGTCATGCGCCGCACAATCGTCCGTGAGACGGATGCCATCCGCGCCGGAGAGGCCGTCCGCGCCACCGGATGCAGGAAGGCTCTCGTGCGCATCTCAATGGCGGAGACGGAGGAGATGGTCAGGCGCCGCATCGAAGTCGCGCGCCATGTCGCCTCGCTCGGCGTCGGTGTCGCCATCCAGGTCATGCAGCGTCCGGACTTCCTAGGCGGCGAGAGTCTAGCCGCCTTTACGGGGCGCGTCCTCGCTTCGTGCGGCTTCGCGCCCGACTGGGTTTGCGTAGGGCAGGGGGTGAACGCGCTGTCGTGGGGCGTCCGCGACTTCCCAAGCCGCGATGCCCTGATCGCCGCCGGCGCCAATATCGCGACAGACCTGCGGGCGGACAGCCCGCGCGTCCTCTCGACGGCCATTGAGGCGCCCGTCATGCAGACGGGGCTGGCCAATGTCGCCACGCTTTTCAGCCGCAACGTGCGCTATGCGGGAATCGCGCTCGCATGGCGCGAGGGCGATGGCACGCTGGCGGGAGAGGCGCGTGCGCTTCGCGCCCTTGCCGCAGGCGCATTCTATGCGCGGAGCCAGGTGTTCGTGATTTCCGATTCGCCCGTGCCGGAGTCTGTGGAAAAGACTCTGCGCGGCCTTGTCGGCGAACTCTGCGCGCCAGACTAACCGTTGAAAAGTTGGGAAGTTGAAAAGTTGGGAAGAAGGGCCTTTTAGTGGCGCTTCCAGGAAAAGCGGTTTTCAGTGCCCGACATGAGGCGCGCGATGTTGGCGTGGTGTCGCGCAATGACCAGGATGGCGAGGGCCGTGACTAGCGCCGGGACGAGCCACCAGTGCGGTGCCGAATGCGAGGCGCGGAGCCAGATGGCCACCGCGAGCGCCGCCGCCGCCGAAATGGATGCCAGCGAGACGTAGCGCGAGGCGATCAGGACGACCAGCCATACTGCGAATGCTATTCCAACCGCCGCCGGCGCTATCGCCACGAGCATCCCCGCGCTGGTGGCGACGCCCTTGCCGCCACGGAAGCGCAACCAGACTGGCCATGTGTGGCCGGCGACTGCGGCCAGCCCGCCTGCGAGCGCCGCGATGTCTGGCGCAGGGGCGCCGCCGCAGACGGCGTTCGCGAGAAGCGGCGCGAGGACTGCCCCGGCAACCCCCTTGCCGAAATCGAGGGCGAAGGCTAGGATGCCCCAGGGCCGCCCGACGGTGCGCAGGACGTTGGTGGCCCCGATGTTCTTGGAGCCGACGGTTCGGACGTCAATGCCGCGCGCAAGCCCGATGATCAGCCCGAATGGGATGGAGCCCATAAGGTAGGCAACAACGATGACGATGCAGATGTTCATGGCGGAAAGTTTGCTTCAATCATACCAGAGACGCGCACAATACGCAACACTATGGTATCATGGAAGCCATGAAAAAAAACAAACTGGCCATTGAAATGCTCCCCGGCGAGAACTGGTGGGGGCTTTGCAATGCATTCGGACGGAAAATGCCATTCACGGCAGGGACCAGCTTCGAGTGCGATCTGCGCAAGGACAACTACGGCCACCAGGCGCTCTCCCTTCTCTGCTCCGACAAGGGGCGGGCGGTATGGTGCGCGGAGCCTGTCGGCGCGAAGATCGCCGATGGCAGGATAGAGCTTGAGTCTGACGCTGGGGAAATCGTCTTTGAGGAGAACGCGGGGCGCGACCTCGCCGAGGCTTTCCGCCACGCCTCGAAGACTTGGTTCCCGCCCACGGGGGAGGAGCCGGAACTTCTCTACTTCTCCGCCCCGCAACTCAACACGTGGATTGAACTGACCTACCATCAAAACGAAAAGGACATCCTCGCATACGCGAAGTCAATGGTCGACCACGGCGTTCCGCCTGGCATCTTCATGATCGACGACACCTGGCAGCACGGCTATGGCGAATGGGAGTTCGACATGCGCCGCTTCTCCGATCCGAAGGGAATGGTGGATGCGCTGCACGCCATGGGCTTCAAGGTGCTTCTCTGGATGTGCCCGTTCGTTTCAATGGATACGCCCGCCTACCGCCGTATTACCCTTGGGCGGAATCCAGACGACGTGAGAGGCTATCCCGAAAAGGGCGGCTTCCTCGCCTCCTCAATGGAGCCTGGATGGGGCGGCGTTGTCCCGCCGGCGGCGGTTGAGTGGTGGAACGGCAAGAGCGCGCTGCTGGACTTCACGCACCCGAACGCCGTGGCGTGGTTCACCGAACAGCTGAACCGGCTTGTGGCGGACTATGGCGCGGACGGCTTCAAGTTCGATGGCGGGGGCGTCCATTTCTACGCCGGATGCGCCGGAACCGAGGGGGCGGCTCCAAAGACCTTCGCTCACAACCCGTCGGTCTCGCCGGCGGCGCAGAGCGCCCTCTATGGCGAGTTCGCCCTCAAATACAAGGGGAGCGAATACCGTAACGGGTTCGGCTTTGCCGGAAAGCCTGTAATCATGCGGCTGCACGACAAGTTGCATACATGGGACGCGCTTGGGCGGCTGATCCCCGACATGCTTGCCGCAGGGATGGTCGGATGCCCATTCATCTGCCCGGACATGATCGGCGGCGGCGAGTGGACGGCGTTTCTGCCCGGTGCGCCATTTGACCCGGAGCTCTTCATCCGTTCGGCGCAAATACACGCGCTTTGCCCGATGATGCAGATTTCGGCCTCGCCCTGGCGCGTCCTGTCGCCGGAACACCAGCGCATCTTCTCGGAAACGGTCGCGTTGCGGCAGCGCTTCGCGCCGAAGTTCGTGGAGCTGGCGAAGGATTCGGCGCGCACCGGCGAGCCGATGATGCGCAACCTCGAATACGCCTTCCCGGGCCAGGGCTACGCCGGAGTGCTCGACCAGTTCATGATGGGCGAAGACCTGCTTGTCGCGCCAGTTGTCGAGAAAGGTGCCGCGCGGCGCAAGGTCGTCCTGCCGCCAGGGCGCTGGCGCGCGGACGATGGCTCCGTCTTCGACGGCCCCGCCACGCTGGACATCGAGACGCCGCTGGAGCGTCTGCCTCACTTCACGCGGTGCTGAAACTCATTGCCGCTTGCGCCATTCGCGGATTGAAAGACCGGTCCGGCGCTTGAAGAGATGCGAGAGGTGCGCGGCTGTCTTGAAACCGCACTCGGCCGCGACCTGCGCCACTGTGGCGCTTGGGCGCGAAAGCCTCCGCTTGACCTCTTCGACGCGGCAGTCGGCGATGAAGTCCTGGGCGGTCTTCTTGCGCGCAGTGTTGAATGCCAGCTCCACCAGCCGCCGCGAGCAGTTGAAGTGGCGGGCGACGTCGGCCACCGTCGGCGCGGTCGCCGCGTTCTCGCGGACGAAGGCGGCGATGCGCCGCGCCAGCACCTCGGGGGCGCCGATGGGGCGGGTCGATTCGCGCGCCGCGATGTGGTTCGACCGCATCACGACATGCCGTCCCTCCGTCTTTGCGCCGCGTGCCCTGGCCCGCATGAGGCGGTCGAGTTCGGATGCGATCTTGTAGCCCTGCTCCTTGTGGGGCGGCGCTATGCTTGACAGCGCCGGGCGCGAGTTGAATGCGTAGAAGGCGTCGTCGTCAACCCCGAGCACGGACACATCAACCGGCACGTTCATGCCGCCGTCGCGGCATGCGGCGATGACATCTGCGGCGCGCCGGTCGGTGTCGGCCATCACGGCTGCCGGCTTGGGGAGTGAGGCAAGCCAGTTGCGCAGCGCCTCGTGGTCGCCGTTTTCCCTGGCTCCGGGCGGCGGCTCGTAGGCGACCGCCGGACGCCCTGCGGCGCGGATTGCCTCCAGGAATGCCTCCTGGCGCAAAAAGGGCCACTTCTTTTCGATGTTGCTTCGGACGAAGCCATAGCATGCGCGGCGGCCTCCCGCCATAAGGTGGCGCGCCCCCATTTCGCTTGCCGAATGTGAGTCTATTGTGACGACGGAGAAGTCTTTGCGCCGGCCCATGAGTTCGGAGCAGCCCCACGCCACGACAAGGGGGATGGGCGACGAGGCGAGGCGTTCGTAATCGACGGCTCCGGGCGAGGCTAGGACGATGCCCGAAAAGCCGGCGCGTTCGGTCTCCTCGATCTGCGGCGCCATGAAGTCGCCGGGTTCGGCGGCGAGGCGCAGGTCCCAGTCGGAGCGGGTGGCGGAGAATTCGAGGATGCCGTTCAGCACCTCGCGCCACGAGGCGTGGACAAGGCTGATCAGCACCAGCACCTTCATCGGGCGGGTGGGTGGCTTCATGCCTTTGGTTTTTGGATTCTGGCGTTTCATGGCCTACGAGCGACGGGGGGCTACGAGCGACGGGGGACACCCCCGAACCCCCGGGGCGCCTTCCCCCGCGGCGCTCTCCCCAACGGCGGGGGTTCGGGGGCGGCAAGCCCCCGTCGTTCGCACCATCGCCGCTATGCGCTCGTTCATTGCGAGGCAGCCTGGGCGCGTCACCTTGAATGGCGGGATGTCGGCGCGGTCGAAAGAGCTTAGCACAAGCTGGCGGCGGGCGGCAAGCCAGCGGGAATCCTCCACGGAGGGGTCGTAGCGCTCCGGCAGGCCGTAAGGCACCGTCTTGATCCAGCGCGAATGCGGAAGCGCCTTTAGCCGCCGCTCGAACTCCCGCTCGCCCGCCGAGATGAAGCCGCACACCGGCGTCCATCCTTGACTGGCGCGTTCGACGTGGGCGGCGATTTCGTCCTCAAGTTCGGCGGCGGTTTTCTTCATCGTGAGTCGCACAAGGTAGAGGAAGGGCGAGGCGAGGATCGTGATGTCGCCCACGGCCGACCACGCAAGCGCCGGATTCAGCGCGGGATGGCGCAGGTCGGCGTGGAACTTGAACATGTCGGGGTGGTCCAGTTTCCAGAAGTAGCGCGCCGGGTTCATCAGGATGTAGCGGCGGACGGCGGCCAGTTGCCGTGCGTCAAAGGTGATGTCAATCCAGAAGCCGCGGGACCCCACGAACGACGGGGGGTTACGAACGACGGGGGACACCCCCGAACCCCCGGAGACGACGGGGGACACCCCCGAACCCCCGGCACGGCTCGCTGCCAGGGTCTGCGGCCCGCAGTAGTGCCACCAGTCCTGCGGCGCCTTCACCCACGGGGGTTTGGCGCCCTCCCCCACGGCGGGGGTTGCAAGCCCAGCGGCGCCCTCATTCACGGCGGGGGGTCGGGGGCGGCCTTCCCCTGCGGCGCCCTCATTCACGGCGGGGGTTCGGGGGCGGCAAGCCCCCGTCGTTCGTGGCCCTTCCGCCGCCTGCAAAAACCAGTGCGCGAAAACTAGCGGGTTGAACTTGAACTCCCCTTCCGAGTTCACGATCAGCAGCAGGTGCACGTGGTCGGGCATGATCACGAAATCGGAGGCGGTGAAATGCGGCTCGATTTCGTGGAGCCGCCGCCATAGCGCGACAACCCGCTCCCCGTCAGGCAGCAGTATAGGCCGCTTTTCGCCACGCTCCAGCCGCGACAGCACGGGACGCCGCCCATCCACCGCAAAGGTGAAGAAGAAAAATCGGCGGCCTGTGTTTATGAGCGGGAATCGCATAGCATTGATTATAGCAAAACGAGCGACGGGGCTACGAATGACGGGGGACGCCTCTGAACCCCCTCTGACACCTCCGAACCCCTGCGGGATATATTTCGCATTTAGACATAAATTTTTTGCACAAATAGACATTCATTTTTCTTGACACGCTTCCCGCCATTTGCGATAATGGCCGCACATTCACTAAACGAAAGGAAGCACAATGAACATAAGAAGATTGCGAGGAATTGCCGTCGCGGGCGCTCTGTCGGCGGCTCTGGCGCAGGTGGCGCCAGGCGTGACTGCCACCGCGCCGTCGGCCATCAAGGTCGATGTCCGTGGCGGCACGGCGGTCGCGCTGTCGCCCGCCGAAATCGGCTACAGCCCCGCGTGGGGCGGAGTCACGGACAATGGCGCATACGTCGAGCTGTTGAAGGTCGAAGACCCCGACACTGCAAACGCCGTCACCACGACGGTGACGACCTGCGTTGCAGATGCCGAGGGCAACTACTCCTATACGGTGGGCGCGGAGCGCATTGTTCGCTTCATCCACCGCGTCCATGCGGCAGGTGGAGCCGAAGCGGGCGAGACGCTTGTGCGCGACGTCGCCTTTGGCTGGCGCGGCGTGGCGGCAGATACCGCCGTTGCCGACACTCGCGTGACATCGCTGCGGGAGGCCGTTGCGGCCTCCGTGAGCAAAGGCGGCCACGTCTCGCTCACCTATGACACCGACTGGGCAACAAACGGCGCGCCCGCCTCGGTCGCCATCAAGGCGCTGGCGCTCACTGGCGAAGGCGGAACGGTCAGGGCGACCAATTCCGTATTCACCGCAGCGGCTGATGCCGTTGGCGAAGCGCCGCTCACAGGAGTCGGGACCGGGTGGTTCCGGCTCATCTGCCAGGTTCCCGATGCCTCCGGCAACCCGCTGCTCGAATACGCCACCGGCGACTTCCTCCTCAAGGACTTCGCGACGGTGATTATGATGAGGTGACAACCTTTCAACTATTCAACCTTTCAACCTTTCAACTTTTCAACTTGTCAAAGGAACCAACCATGAACTTCACAAAACTCGCACTCTTCAGCATCCTCTTCGCCACGGCCGCCTTCGCCGACGTGGCAATCACCGACATTACTGCGCGGCAGCGCTGGCCGTGGAATGGCCTCGTTGACATTGACTTCACCATAACTGGCGCGGCGGCTGGCGATGCCTTCGCCATTGACATCGACGCCACGGCGGCATCCGGCGCGACCTCGCTCTCGGCGAAGACCTACGTCGCGGAGCCGGTGGCCGGAGCGGGCGCGAACCGCATCGTGTGGGATCTTGGCGCGGACTATCCCGAGTTCCGCGCGAACGACCTCCTCGTCTCGGTGACGGCCACGCCGCTCTCGGACTCCACGCCGATCTACATGGTCATTGACCTTTCCGGCGGGGCGGATGCGGCGAAGTACCCCGTCCGCTACACCACCCAGCCCCCCGCCCACGCCCAGGGCGCCATGGACGAACCCTGCCAGACCACGGAACTCTGGATGAGGCGAATTGTAGTCGATTCCAATCTTGCCTTCCCCGTAAACAGCTATTCGGTTGATGTCGGCGACGGCAAGAACGGCTTCTGGGGCAAGATGACAAAGGACTACTACATTGGCGTCTTTGAGCTGACGCAGAAACAATACCAACTTGTTATGGGCAGCTGGCCGAATAGCTATTTCACCAACGAACTCTACCGCGCCTCTCGTCCCGTTTCTGAACTGACCTACCGGACGCTAACCGGAACGCAGGACGACATTCAGGAGTCGCCATCGTCCATCACTGCGGCATCATTCCTCGGCAAGATTCGCACAAAAGCCAATCTTGCGATTAGTCTTCCGTCCAACATCCAGTTGAACTTCGCCCAGCGTGGCGGCACGAAACTTGAATCGACTGCGCAGTTCTACCGCTACGATTACAACGGAACGACACCGACTTACGATCAAATCGCCCGATACAACGCCGGCACATCCGATCGCAATTGCGATGCGACTGTCGGTACGGCATACGTCGGCTCCTATCTCCCGAATGACTACGGGCTCTATGACACGATAGGCAATGTGGCTGAATATACGGCGGAACGCTATCGTAGCGGCTACCAAGGCTACTACAAGACGCTCTATTCAGATAATACGATTGGCGTCACCAGCGCAAACCCCGTCGCAGATCCGCCTGGCGTTGCCGTCGAATCTGCAGAATCGAACATGGGAGGTTCCACGACCTACTATCAGAGGTTGGCGCGAGGCGGATATTGGTCTTTGACTTCTGCGCCGACCCTTTGGACGATGGAAGGAAAGCAACAGAATACAATTGACGGCACGGGGACTAGCGTGAAGGGCGCGGGTTTCCGCCTCTCGATGACGGTTGAATAATCGGGGCTTGAGATGGTGAAAGCGGTGGTTTCGGTCGTCGCCGCGCTGGCGGCGTCCATGGCGGCTGGCGGCGACCTTCTTCTCGCGGAGCGGGGAGCGCCGGAATCCTACGCGATTGTCGTCCCCGCCTCGGCGGGGGCGTCGGTGCGCTACGCAGCCGAAGAACTGCGCGACCATGTGCGGATGATGACGGGTACGGAAATGCCAATCGTCACGAATGAGACGGACGCGACAAGCGCTTCCCTCCCGGAAAAGGCGATTGTGCTGGAAGTGGTGCAGGATGGTTTTACACGCTCTTCCGGTTCTACACGGCTGGACAATCAAGACGCATTCAGGCTTCATGTCGAGGGGCGGCGTCTCTTTGTCACTGGCGGCGTGCGTGGCGTCCTTTACGGCGTTTACGAACTGCTGGAAACCTACGGCGGCGTCGGGTGGTTTGCGAGTTGGCGGACTATCGTCCCCGAAAGCGACCGCTTCTCCGTGCCGGAAGACCTCGACGTCGAACAGTGGCCTGCCTTTGCGATGCGCCACACGTCTTGGTTTGATGTCATCAGGAATCCCGCGTTCGCCGCGCGACTGCGGCTCAACGGCGGCAACGGCTACTCAGACGCCATCTCCGCCGGTGCGGAGGGTGAGAAGTTCGGCGGGGCCTCTTTCCGCTTCGGGCGCGGGATGGGTGCCTGCCACACCTTTAAGTCGCTTCTCCCGCCGGAGAGGCATTTCAAGGAGCATCCCGAATGGTTCAGCGAGGTGGGCGGGAAGCGGAAGGACGCGCCCACGCAACTCTGCCTGACAAATCCCGACGTGCTGCGGATTGTCACCTCCAATGTGCTGGAGCATATCAGGCGCGATCCCGGCGCAAGGTTCTTCGGCGTGAGCCAGGACGACTGGAACTGGTTCTGCACCTGTGCGAACTGCGCGGCGGTTGACGAAGAGGAGGGAAGCCATTCCGGAACAATCGTAAGATTCGTGAACGCAATCGCGGAGGAGGTTGAGAAGGAGTTCCCCGAC
This sequence comes from Kiritimatiellia bacterium, assembly GCA_017962605.1. Classification (GTDB taxonomy): domain Bacteria; phylum Verrucomicrobiota; class Kiritimatiellia; order RFP12; family JAAYLN01; genus RGIG5952. The sequence continues at coordinate 11,509 of JAGCUY010000151.1, forward strand.
GTTTTCATCGAGACGCTGGCCTATACCTATTCGCGCAAACCCCCAAAGATAACAAAGCCGCGCCGCAACGTTGTGCCTTGCCTTTGCACAATCGAGTGCGAGTTCAACAAACCGCTTGGCGAAAGCGACGACCCCGCGAACCGCTCCTTCGAGGAAGACATCAGGGGCTGGGCCGCCATCACGGACAACCTCTACCTCTGGGACTACACGACGAACTTCCGCAACTACCTGCACCTGCTGCCCAACGTCCTTACGCTCGGGCCGAATCTGCGCTTCTTCCGCGACAACGGCGTGAAGTTCGCCTTTGAACAAGCCAACGGCCAGGGGCTTCACGCCGACTTCGCGGAGTTGAAGGCGTGGCTGACGGCGAAATTGCTCTGGAATCCCGACCAGCCGGTGGAGCCGCTTCTTGACAGATTCTTCGAGGGATACTATGGCGCGGCGGCTCCTTTCGTTCGCCGGTATTTCGACGAGGCGCAGGCGCTTGGCCGCGCGGCGGATGTCGGCCACTGGGGCATTTACAGCGACATCGATGACACGAACGTGCCGGACGCATTTCTTGCGCGGGCGACGAACCTCTGGGCGCTGGCCACCGAAGCCGTGAAGGACGATCCGGCGCTTTCCTACAACGTGCGCATGGGTGCGGCCTCGCCGCTCTACACAATCGCGGCGCGGAGTCCGGCGGGGTGCGCCGCCTGGGTTTCGCGCGGCAGGTCGCGGCCAGACCTTGAAGGGACAAGGCTCATTGTCGGGGAGTTGCTGGACTGCCAGGAGGCTTCAGGCAACCGCATCCGCTGGAGTGAAGGCTTAAGGGCGCACGAGCTTCGAGACCATTGCTTCCGCCAGTTCATGGCGCTGGAGAAGGAGCCACGCTACGGCGACAGCGCCACAATTGACGCCGAAACGCTGGCAATATGCCGTTGGGACTCTTTTAAACGAAACGACAAGAGGGCCGTCCTGGTCGATGACTGCGAGGCCATTGGAGGCAAAGCGCTTAAGTTCCTGCCAACAAGCGGAGGCTGGACAGTCCGGCTGGACACGTCGGGAATCGGCTACGACGTGGGCGCAAAACTTCACATCCGCGTCCATGCAAAGGTCGCGAAGAAGCCGGACGGGCATGGCAAGGCATTCTGGGCTGGCGTGCATGACGCCGGGAAGCGCGAGAGTTGCGGCGAGTCGGAGTTTGACGTGTCGGACATTGGCGATGGCTACCAGTGGTACGACATTCTTGAATGGATGCCCGAAGGAAACCAGTATTTCTGGATGGGGGCCGTGCCGTTCGACACCTTGAAACACGCAGAATCCCCCGCGCACGACGGCGTTTTCGTCGATGCCGTGGAAATCAGCGTGTCGGACTGCCCGCCGCCGCAAGCGGCGACTTGAGGTTCGAGAGGCAATTTGGAAGAATGGTGGCCGCAGACGGACAGGAGGAAAAACCATGCGGAATTTGGAGAGGGTCGTGTTTGTCGGGGCGCATCCCGACGACTTCGCGGGCGAGATCGGGCTTGCGCTGCTGATGCGTGGCAAGTTTGAGGTGCACGTCGTCAATCTGACGCATGGGGAACGCGGGTGCGGCGAGGAGAAGTTCCGCAACGGCTGGACGAAGGCGACGCGCACTCGCGAGGAGGAGCGCGTCTGCGAGGCGGTCGCTGCCACCCTCCACTGGCTCGACGAGGTGGACGGCGAGGCTTACGCCTCCCGTGCCACGTGCGGAAAGTTCGCCGCTCTCCTGAAGGAACTGCGACCGCGCGCCATCATCACGCACTGGCCGATGGATCAGCATCTTGACCATGTGATGGCCTATGCCGCCACGATGAAGGCCGTTGCCATCGCCGGAATCGCGCCGGAAATCTACTACTACGAGCAGGACCGCCAGACGAGGGGCTTCCTGCCGGCTTTCTGGGTGGACATCTCGCCCGTGGAGGAAGAGAAGGAGCAGATCATCGGCCTCTACGAATGCCAAGGTGGGGCGAGATGCATCGCGCCGAACAAGCGTCTCGCCGCAGACTTCCGGGGTCGCAACATGCACCACCGCGCGGCCTTCGCCGAGGCATACGCCACGTATCCCGGAACCACGCAGGGAACTCGGTGCATTTTCTCGGAACTCCCCGCGCCGTGAAATGGTGGGCAAGTTTTCCGGAGCGACGAAGCATTCCATGAAATGACGGGAAAAACATCAAGGAGACACGACGATGATCGACCTGAACGGACTATGGAACTTCCGACTTGAAGAGGGCCAGTCTATCGAGGCCGCCTGATCGACGCGATGGTCGCGCAGCGGAATCAGCCAGCTCGGACAAGTCGGCGGAACTATTTGGAAAACCTTATAATGTCTTGCATGAAAACTTACACTGAACCATCCCGAACCATACCAGTTGCCGCAGAGACGGATGTCCTAATCTGCGGCTCTGGACCAGCCGGTATCGGCGCGGCGCTTGGTGCCGCCCGCGCTGGATGCGGGAATGTCCTGCTCGTCGAGTCCGGCAACGCCGTCGGCGGCGTATCGACGTCGGGCATGATGTCGCACTGGACGGGCCAGACGGAGTCGCCCCTTCTCGATGAAATCTACGCCGCGCAGGCGGAGAGCGTCCTCCTGCCAGAGGGCGAGGTCGGCAAACCCGACATCTACATCTGCCACGAGGCTCTCAAGAACGCCTACCTACGCCTCCTCGACGAGGTTGGCGTGAAGGTGCGCCTGTACACGCAGGTCGTGGATGCGATTGTCGAGGACGGGCGCGTCAGGGGCGTCATCACCGAGAGCAAGTCGGGCAGAGAGGCGCTGATGGCCAAGGTCGTGGTCGACGCCACGGGCGACGGCGACGTCGCCGCACGCGCTGGAGCCGCCTTCGACATGGGCCGCGAGGGCGACGGCAAATGCCAGCCCGTGACGCTGATGTTCCGCCTTGGCGGCGTCGACACCGAGCGCGCCATCGCCCCCGGAAGCTTCGAGACGACCGTTGACGTGCCAGCCGGCGAAATCCAGGCCCTTGGCCGCGCCAACCTCCCCGCGCCGGCGGGGCATGTGCTGCTCTACCGCCAGCACCTTCCTGGCGAGATGTGCGTGAACATGACCAACGTCACGGACATAAACGGCACGGACGCGGCCGAACTATCCCGCGCCGAACTCGTCTGCCGCCGCCAGATGGAGGCAATCGTCGCATTCCTCCGCAAATACGCCCCGGGCTACGAACACTGCTACGTGGTGGCCTCCGCCTCCCAGATCGGAGTCCGCGAAACGCGCCATTTCCGCACACTCCACACGATGACGGAGGAGGACATCGTCGAGGCGCGGCAGTTCGACGACTGGATCGCCACGCGCAACCACTTCAACTTCGACATCCACAACACCAAAGGGGCGGGACTCGACGCCAACGGCGTGCAGCATAAGTTCCGTGCAAAGGGCAAATACACCATCCCCTACCGTTCGTGCATACCGGAAAGGCTGGACGGACTCCTGCTGGCGGGCCGAAACATAGGCGGCACGCACAAGGCGCACTCAAACTTCCGCGCCATGCCGATTTGCCTCAACGTGGGGCAGGGGGTCGGCGTGGCGGCGGCCCTGGCCGCCGGGCGTGGAATCATCCCCCGTGACCTTCCCGCCGCCGAGATTCAGACTTGCCTCCGCCAACAAGGCGTCATGCCATAATGGTGCGCTTCGGCGCTACGCCGCCGAAAAAGCCGTCGTGGAGTGGCCGCCAACGCTTTTACGCGCTAGGCGGACTGTAGGGGCAGGCGGGTTAGATCGCCTTGATCTTGAGCGTCACGGTGCCGAGCGTGGCGTCGGCCTTTAGAGTCGTCTTGCGGACAACACGGTCGCTTTGCGACTTCGTGGAGCGGTGCTTTTCATCGACTATGTCGCGCGTCGATACGATGGGGAAGGTGAGTGTTTTCTCCTCGCCGGACTTCAGCGAAGAATAGTCGCTTCCCTCTATGTCAATCACTCCCTGCGCCGCCGTCTTCGCCGAATAGGTCTTGCCGGAGAGGACTTTGGCCAGGCCGTCGAGCGGGAGTTCCATGAAACCGTTCAGGCCCTTTACCCCTATGGAGTCGGCGAATGCGTCGCCAAGGAGGCGGAGCAGCGTGGCGCCAGTGGATGAGACGGCATTCTCCAGCTCCTTCTCGGACAGTTTATCGGAAAGCGAGAACTCTATGCCGAAAGTTCCCTGCACCGGCTCCTTGAAGAGAATGCGGTCAGTCCAGCTCTTGAAGGCCGGCTTCACGACCGTCGCGCCGTCTAGGGTCAGCGTCTTCGAGGATGTCTTCTGCGCCAGTGTAAGGCGCGGATAGACGAGCTTGAAGTCGGCGACGCGCTTGGCCTTGCCTTTGAAGACGGCCTTGTCGAGGGCTATGGATTCGAGGAATATCTCAAGGTCTTTCTTGGGAGTAGCCATGGGGAGTGGTTAGTTGTTAGTTGTTAGTCGTTAGTGGTTGGTTGGTGGGCCTGCGGCTTGAGTCGCGCAGCAGGCTGACGAGGCGGCCGCAGAGGGCGAGGAGGGTGAAGATTTCAAGGCGCCCTGCGACCATCGCCACGCAATACCACATCTTGAGGGCGGCTGGGAGGTCGCCATAGTTGCCGGCCGGCCCCAGTTTGCCGAATGCCGGCCCGATGTTCCCCACCATGCTCAAGGCCGCAGTGAAGGACTCTAGCAGCGGAAGTCCGGCGATGGCGCCGGCGATGGCCGTTGCCGCGACGAGCGCCAGGTAGGCGAATAGGAACGCCCCGACCATGCCGAGGAATCCGTCGCGGACCGGCCGCCCGTCGATGCGCGACGTGAATACGGCCCTTGGATGGAGGACGCGCTCGAGTTCGCATCCGGTCTGCTTGGCGAGGATTGCCCAGCGGATGATTTTCGGGCCGCCTGCGGTGGAGCCGGATGAGCCGCCGGCGAAGCAGAGCAGGAGCAGGACGGCCTTGGCGGCGGGCGCCCATTTGTCGTAGTCGTCAGAGCAGAAACCGGTGGTGGAGACTAGCGAGGCCACTTGGAAGGCGGCGAGGCGCAGGGCTTTCCAGAAGGGGGCCGTGCGCGTGAAGAGCAGGACGGCGAAGATCGCTGCCACGGCGCTGCAGGCAAGTCTGCAAAAGGCCTTGAACTCGGTGCCGCGCAGGGCCGACCAGTCGCGCCGCATCAGGAGCCTGTGGTAGATGGCGAAGTTCACGGCCGCCGCGAACATGAAGGCGGTGCAGACCCACTCCGCCGCCGCGCTGCCGAATGCCCCGACGGAGGCGTTGCGGGTGGAGAACCCGCCCGTGCCAAGCGTGGAAAAGGCATGGCAGACGGCGTTGAACCAGTCCATGCCGCAGAGGCGCAGGAGCAATGTCTCAAGGAGTGTCAGCCCGGTGTAGATGGCCCATAGCGCTTTGGCGGTGTCGGCGACGCGCGAGGTGAGCTTGCCCTTTTCCGGCCCTGTTGTCTCGGCGCTGATGAGACGCGATCCGCCGATGCCCAGAAGGGGCATGAGGGCCACCACCAGGACGATTACGCCCATGCCGCCCAGCCAGTGCGTCTCGCAGCGCCATAGGTTCACGGCGCGGGGGAGGCTCTCGACGTCGGCCAGCACTGTGGCGCCGGTGGTGGTGAAGCCGCTTACGCTCTCAAAGACGGCATCGACTACGCTCTTGAAGGCGCCGGAGAGGCGCAGCGGGATTGCGCCGAATATGCCAAGGCCGACCCAGACGGCCCCCACGGCCACGGCGGCGTCGGCGGCGTTGAAGCGCTGCGGCTCGTCTCCGGCTAGGCGGGCGCGTCCGCGTTTTATGCGCTTCGCCACCCAGGGGACGATCAGCGCAAGCGCCGCGACGAACCCCGCGCCCATGGGGACTCCGAAGGCCCATGAGATGGCGTTGTCGCCGTCGCGCATGGCAACCGCAAAGGGCGCGGCGAGCGCGGCGCCGGCAATTGCGGCCACGCAAGCCAGGATTTTCGGAATGAGCGCAAGTCCGGCCATGTCGCGCATCCTCCCTAGTCGCGGGCTGCCAGCATACGCTCGGCGCGGCGGCCCCCGGCGCGCGCCACGAGCACGGCCCTGCCGCCGGTGGCCAGGATGGTTTCACCGCCGGGAATGGCCAGCGCCGACTGCCCCGCGCCGGCGGAGAGCAGCACGAGGTATTCGCCCGGTGCCGCGATCTGGCGCAGCGTCTTGCCGGCGGCGCGGCTGCCCGCGAGGATGTCGCACTCGATGATTTCGAAGAGCCTGTCGCAAACCGAATGCACCGCCCGCACCGCCGTGCCGCGCAGGTGGCCGGAGATCGCATCTACGACGACGTCCCGCAGCGGAACTGTCACATCTACGCCCAGCTTGCGCGCGATGTCGTCGAACTCTGCGCTTGCGGTGAGGGCGATTGTGCGTCGCGCCCCGCGCGACTTGAGATAGGCGGCCATTACGAGGTTGCGTTCGTAGTCGCCAGTGGCTGCCACGGCGAGGTCTCCGGCGTCAAGCCCCTCTTCCGCAAGGAGGTCGGACTCGGTTATGTCGCCGCAGATTACGCGCACGTCAGGGAAGCGGCGCGAAGCCTCGCGGCAGCGCTCGGCATCGGAATCGACGAGGACGATCTCGCGCTTGCGCGAGGCGCGGCGGGTGAAGAAGCCGCCTGTACGGGCGTTGTCCGCCAGGAATCGCTCGGTGACAAGCGTTCCTATGCGTCCGGCGCCGAATATTGCGATTCGCCGCAGCGGTTCGCCCGTGGGCGATCCGGCAACGGCCAGAAGCGGGTCGATGTCCTCAGGCTGCGCTACGACGCCGATGGTGTCGCCCGCCGAAAGCACCGTTGAGCCGTCTGGGATGAATGAGCCGTCGGAGGTTTCGGCGTAGGCCACCAGGCAGCGGCGTCCGGCGCGGGTTGGGAACTCTTTCAGCGGGGCGCCAGCCAGGGGACTTTCAGGTGCGATGACAAGCTCGACGATGCCATAGCCGCCGTCGAGGACAATCACGTTGCCGACAGCGCCGTGCTCGGCCGCGAAGCAAATCGCCGCTGCGGCTTCGGCGTCGGGGTTCACCATGCGGGCGTTGCCAAAGGGGGATTTCGCGCCATACTCGCCCACGACGTAGCAATGGTTGCGGACGCGCGCCACGGCGCGGATGCCTTGGTGGGCCGCCTCCGCAAGGGCGCAGGTCACGAGGTTCACCTCGTCGTTCTCGGTGAGGGCGATGATGGCGTCAGCATCCGCAACGCCGGCGGAGGCGAGAATCTCGGGGTCGTTGCCTGCGGCCTCGATGACCGAGCAGTCCACGCGCTCGCGTGCCGCGAGCGCCTTTTCGGAATCGCTCTCGACAATGGCGACATCTGCGCCGCGCGCCACAAGCGCCCGAGCGAGTTGTATTCCGGTGAACCCGGCACCTACGACAAGTGCCTTCATGATTCCAGCCCCTTCTGCCAAACAAAGGCATTATACATGACCTCGCCAGTTTTTGCAATGCTTGACGAAGTGGCCAACATCTGATAGACTAGATGCTTGAAAATTTTGCGCCCATCGTCTATCGGTTAGGACACCAGGTTTTCATCCTAGTAAGAGGAGTTCGACTCTCCTTGGGCGTGCCACTTTCAGACCGAAGGTCGTAAGTTTGCCGCTTGCCGCTTGTCGCTTGCCTTCGAATCCCAATTACCTCTCCACGATATCGTGGATGGCTGCCAGTTTTCTCCAAAGGGCCTCGATGTCCGACAAGGGAATGGCGTTGGCCTTGTCGGACAGCGCCTCCGGAGGATTTGGATGCGTCTCCATGAAGACGCCGTCGCATCCTGCCGCGACTGCGGCGCGTGCCAGCAGGGGCGCGAACTTGCCGTCGCCGCCGGTGCATGTGCCGTCGCCGCCGGGGCGCTGGACACTGTGCGTGGCGTCGAATACCACCGGGTATCCGAAGTCGCGCATAATCGGGAGGCTTCTCATGTCTGCCACGAGGTTGTGGTAGCCGAAGGATGAGCCGCGCTCCGTGAGGATGATGCGCTTGTTGCCTGTGCTTTCGATTTTCGCTATTACGTTCGCCATGTCCTCTGGCGCGAGGAACTGCGCCTTCTTCACATTCACTGCGGCGCCGGTCTCGCCGGCTGCTATGAGGAGGTCGGTCTGGCGGCAGAGGAACGCGGGGATCTGGAGGATGTCGGCCACTTTGGCCGCTGGCGCGGCCTGGTGCGGCTCGTGGATGTCCGTGACGATTGGCAGGCCGGTCGTCTCCTTGACTTCGCGCAGAATCTCGATTCCCTTTTCAAGGCCGGGACCGCGGAAGGAGGAGATGCTTGTCCTGTTGGCCTTGTCGAAGGATGCCTTGAAGACGAGCTGCGCGCCGGTGCGGCGGGAAATCTCCAGCAGGGACTTTGCGATCGCGAGGCACCCGTCGCGTGATTCGATCACGCATGGCCCGGCCATGAAGGCGAGGGCACCCCCGCCGAATTCTACTCCACCGACTTTGACTGTTGAAATGTTCATAGGGAAAAAGAGTAATTTGAAATCTTGAATTTAAAATTTGAAATTTGAAATTGGGAAATAGGAGATTGAAATCTAAAATTTGAAATTGGGAATTAGGAAATAGGAGATTGGAATTGGGAATCTAAAATCCAAAATTTGAAATTTGAAATCTAGAAATTGGAATTCGAAATCTGAAATCTTAAATCCAAAATCTTGAATTTGTAATCCGGCTACATCACCTTTAGTTTAGGCAAGTCTGAAATGTCGATTGCGCCGACGATGCGGCCGTCTGCGTCCACTACGGGTATGTCGTCGATCTGGCGTTCGCGGAAGAGGCGCAGGACATCCGTCGCCATCCTGTCGTCGCGGATGCGCGCGGGGTTCTTTGTCATGGTTTCCGACAGCGGACTGTCGAGGCTGGCGCCTTCGCGTGAGATGTAGCGGCGCAGGTCGCCATCGGTGAAGATTCCAAGGAGGCGGCCGTCGGCCTCGGCAATGTATGCCGCCCCGGCGCGGGCGCGGGTCATGGCCAGCAGGGCATCTTTGACGGAGGCGGCTGGTGGCAGGACTGCGAGACGGTCGCCCGAGCGCATGACGTCGGTGGCGCGGGTGAGCAGCGCCTGTCCGATGGCTCCGGCGGGATGGAGGCGTGCATAGTCGTCGCGGGCGAAGCCGCGGATGTCGAGCAGGACCATCGCCAGGGCGTCGCCGAGGGCCATGGTGGCTGTGGTAGAAGCGGTCGGCGCCATGTTGAAGGGGTCGCATTCGGCGGCCACGGCCACGAGCAGGAGGGCGTCGCCCTCGCGGGCGAGGGCGCTGCGGGCGTTGCCGGTCATTGCGATGATGGGGATTTTCCGCGCCTTGACGAATGGAACGAGCCGCAGGACTTCGCCGGACTCGCCGGAGAAGGAGAGGGCGATGACGACGTCGTTCGGCGCCAGCATGCCGAGGTCGCCGTGGAGGGCCTGGACTGGGTTCAGCACGATGCTTGTCGAGCCTGTGCTGGAAAGGGTCGCGGAAATCTTCTCAGCCACGGGGAGGTTCTTTCCAATGCCGGTCATGACGATGCGGCCGCCGGCGGAAAGCGCCGCGTCGGCCAGCTGAACGGCCTTGTCGAAGCCGTCGCCGATGGTGTCGCGCGTGGACGCGAGCGCCTCGCTTTCAACGGCAATCACCTCCCTGGCCCGTTCTCGCCAGGATAAAAAATCATCCCTCTTCGCCTTCATCTTGCCATCCATTATACCATAGAGGGCGCATAATCTGCTAGAATAATAGCCACATGGACTTCGACGAAAAATCGCTTGGAAGCGCCCCGACGATGGTTGGTGGCACTGATGGTGGGGCGGGGCGTCCCTCCGAACCGCAGGACTACGTTTCCCTTGGCTCCGCGCCGACGATGGCCGGTGGGGCGAGCCGTCCAGGCGAGCCGCCGTCCCTCGGCCAGATTGACCAGTACCAGCTTGTGCGCAAGCTGGGCGGGGGCGGCTTCGGCGTTGTGTATCTCGCCCGCGACACGGTGTCAGGCGTGGACGTGGCGCTGAAGACGCTGCACCCTCTGCTGAAGTCCAATCCCGAGGAGATGGAGGCGCTGCGCGCCAAGTTCGCGCTGGTTTCGCGTCTCTCGCATCCCAACATCGCCTCGCCGCTCGTCCTGCACCCCTGCCGCGACATCGACATTACGGACGATGCGGCGCGCCGCGAGATGCGCCTCTCCCCCGGCGACAGCGTGATGGTGATGCGCTACGCCCCCGGCGTGACGCTCTCCAAGTGGCGCAGGCAGTTCCCCGACGGCGTCGTGCCGCTGGACCAGGCGCTTGAAGTCGTGCGCCAGGTCGCCTCGGCTCTCGACTACGCGCATGGCGAGAAGATCGTCCACCGGGACATCAAGCCTGCGAACGTGATGGTCGAGACGCTTCCGTCGGAAGCGTCTCGAC
>JAGCUY010000152.1 GCA_017962605.1 Kiritimatiellia bacterium
ACTGCATGCCCGCGATGGCCAAGTTCTACCTCGGCTTCACCAAGGACGAGTCCTGCGGCAAGTGCACGCCCTGCCGCATCGGCACGCGCCGCATGCTCGAGATGCTCGAGAAGATCTGCAACGGCAAGGCCGACGAGAGCACCCTCGCCGAGCTCGAGGACCTCGCGAACACCGTCCGCGACACCGCGCTCTGCGGCCTCGGCCAGACGGCCCCGAACCCGATCCTCGCCACGCTGCGCTACTTCCGCGACGAATACATCGCGCACGTCCGCGACAAGAAGTGCCCCGCCGGCACCTGCACGAAGCTCTACAAGCTGAACATCACCGACGCCTGCAAGGGCTGCACCAAGTGCGCCCGCAACTGCCCCGTCGGAGCCATCTCCGGCGAAGTCAAGAAGCAGCATGTGATCGACCAGTCCAAGTGCATCAAGTGCAACGCCTGCATCGACGCCTGCCCGTTCAAGGCAATCGTGAAGGAATAAGAAAGGTTTTAAAAAATGGCAAACGTCAAAGTAACCATCAACGGCACCGTCGTGGAAGTGCCGGCCGGCTCCACCATCCTGGACGCCGCGAAGAAGATCAACGTCAAGATCCCGACGCTCTGCTACTGCCCCGACGTGGGCTGCGGCGTCGCGAACAAGCCGGCCAGCTGCCGCCTCTGCCTCGTCGAGGCCAGCGGCATCCGCCCGCGCCCCGTCCTCGTCCCCGCCTGCGCCACCCCGCTGGCGCGCGACGGCGTCGAGGTCTGGACGAACTCCGCCCGCGCCATGAAGGCGCGCCGCACCGTCCTTGAACTCCTGCTCTCCGACCACCCCCAGAACTGCCTCACCTGCGCGAAGAACCAGGACTGCGAGCTCCAGAAGCTCGCCTCCGAGTTCGGCATCCGCGAGATCTCCTACCAGGGCGAGCGCAACCTCTACCCGGTGGACAAGTCCCCGGCCATCATGCGCGACCTCACCAAGTGCATCATGTGCCGCCGCTGCGAGACCGTCTGCAACAAGGTCCAGACCGTCGGCGCCCTCACCGGCAACGGCCGCGGCTTCTCCGCCAAGGTCGGCACCGCCAGCATGATCCCGCTGGCCGACAGCTCCTGCACCTTCTGCGGGCAGTGCGTCAACGTCTGCCCCGTCGGCGCCATCACCGGCGTCTCCTACGTCAAGAAGGTCTGGGACGCCATCAACGACCCGAAGAAGACGGTCGTCGTCAGCACGGCCCCGGCCGTCCGCGTCGCAGTCGGCCAGGAGTTCGGCTTCAAGGTCGGACAGCCTGTCACCGGAAAGATGGTCGCCGGCCTCCGCGCCCTCGGCTTCAACAAGGTCTTCGACACCGACTTCGCCGCCGACCTCACCATCATGGAGGAAGGCCACGAACTCGTCGGCCGCGTCCAGAAGTACATCGCCGCCTCGCAGGCCGGCAAGTCGGCAAAGGACGCCTCCCTTGAGGCGCGCCTCCCGATCCTCACCTCCTGCTGCCCGGGCTGGATCAACTTCCTCGAGCACCACTTCCCCGACCTGCTCGACATCCCGTCGTCCTGCAAGTCGCCGCAGCAGATGTTCGGCGCCATCGCCAAGAGCTACTACGCCGAGAAGATCGGCGTGAAGCCCGAGGACCTGATTGTCGTCTCCGTCATGCCCTGCCAGGCGAAGAAATACGAAGCCGCCCGTCCCGAATTCGGCCACGACGGCCTCTTCCGCGACATCGACTACGTCGTCACCACGCGCGAACTGGTCCGCATGTTCCACGAGGCCGGCATCAACCTCGCCAACATGAACGACGAAGAGTTCGACAACCCGCTCGGCGAATCGACGGGCGCGGCAGTCATCTTCGGCGTCACCGGCGGCGTTCTCGAAGCGGCCCTCCGCTCCGTCCACACGATGCTCACCGGCAAGAACCTCGATGGCGACCAGATCAACTTCCGCGCCGTCCGCGGCCTGGAAGGCGTCAAGGAAGCCAAAGTCGAAGTCGCCCCCGGCGTCAGCGTCAACGTCGCAGTCGCCTCCGGCCTCGGCAACGCCCGCAAGGCGCTTGAAATGGTCCGCGCCGACCGCACCCGCTTCCAGGCCATCGAAATCATGGCCTGCCCCGGCGGCTGCATCAACGGCGGCGGCCAGCCATACATCCACGACGGCGACCGCAAGGGCGTCCTCGAGCACCGCATGGCCGGCCTCTACGCCGAAGACGCGGGCAAGCCGGTCCGCCTCTCCCACGAGAACCCCGACATCAAGAAGCTCTACGAGGAATACCTCGGCGAGCCGGGTTCGGAGAAGGCGCACCACCTGCTCCACACGGTCTATCACGAAAACATCCGCGACTAGACCTACGGCGGAAAAAGGCCGCGCCAAACGGCGCGGCCTTTTTTCTTCCCCCCGTTCCCTGTTCCCCATTCCCCGTTCCCCATTCCCCGTTCCCCGCTCCCCGTTCCCCGGTCCCCACCTAGGCGCTACCGCGCCGGAACGCGGAAAATGTCGGGAGCCGGGATTCGGGATTGGCCATTGGCAACATTGGTAATTGGCAACACTTTCACATTTCCCCGTTCCCCGTTCCCTGTTCCCCATTCCCCGTTCCCCCTTATGCCCTACCAGAACGAAATTGTCCTCCTCCTCTCCGTATTCGCCTTCTTCGGCGGCCTAGTCGCCTTCTTCCGCCTCTTCGGCAAGAACGGCATCTTCGCCTGGACGGTCATCTGCACCATCGCCGCAAACATCGAGGTGATGATCCTCGTCCACGCCTTCGGCATGGACACGACCCTAGGCAACGTCATCTTCGCATCCTCGTTCCTGGCGACCGACATCATGAGCGAAATCTACGGCAAGCGCGAGGCGGGGCGCTGCGTGATGATCGGCATAGCGGCCAACATCGCATTCATCGCCATCTCGCAGAGCTGGTTCCTCTACATTCCGGCGGAGCAGGACACGATGGCAGGGCCAATCAGGCAGGTGTTCGCCAACACCCCGCGCGTAATGCTCGCCAGCCTGGCCGCCTACGCCATCTGCGAGCTATACGACGTCTGGGCCTACCACTGGCTCTGGCGCATCACGGAGAAACGCTGCGGCAACCGCCGCGCCTTCCTCTGGCTCAGGAACAACGGCTCCACCCTCGTCAGCCAGCTGATCAACGTAGTCGCCTTCAACCTCCTCGCCTTCTCGGGGGTCTTCCCCGCCAGGACAATCGTTGAGATACTCATTTTCGGCTACCTCAACTTCATCGCGACCTCGCTGCTCGACACGCCATTCCTCTATCTGGCGCGCCACATCGCCGACAAGCGCGGCGAATAGCCACCTTCCATTTTCCATTGCCCATTTTCTTTTTTCCAGGCGGTCACCCAATGCGACCGCCCGCGTCGGGTATTTAATAAATGTAGGGTATTTTACACAGGACGACGATGGACATCGTAGAGGAAATCCGCAACGACCGCGAAAAAGGCGCCAAGAGGCTCGAATCCGAATACAGGAGCGGGCTGATGACGCTTGCGATGCGCATTTGCCACAATTCCAGCGACGCCGCCGAACTGGTGAACCACACCTTCGCGGAGGTAATCGCCAACATCGACAAATACGCCGAGCAGTCGGCCTTCTTCGGCTGGATGAGCAAAATCCTCGTGAACCTGCATGCCAAGGAGAAGCGGCGCAAGTCGGTCGATGACATCGTCTATCCGGGCGAAGTTCCTGAAATCGCGGACGCTGAAGCGCAGGAGGAGATTTACCGCAACCTCGACCACTCGCTTCTCCGCGACGCGATTGACACGCTTCCCGAAGACATACGGAAGACGCTTTTGCTCCACTACTTCATGGACATGCCGGTGAAGGATATAGCGCGCTTCCTGGCGATTCCAAACGGAACGGTGATGTGGCGCCTCCACTACGCCCGCCAGATGCTGGCGGCCAAGATGGGCGCCGCGACGGAGAAGCCAGGCGGCAAGGCCGTGCTGCTGGCGCTACTGCTATGCGGGATTACCGCGCTGGGGGCGGCGGTATGGCACCTCGCCGTCCCCGGCGAGGCGCAGAACCCTGCCACGGCAACGAACGCAGATCATGCGACAAGCGACATGCGACAAGCGGATGCCTACGGCCTTCAATTTTCAACCTCCTCCAACTTGCCGCAATCCCCTTCAGGGGTTGCGGGTTCCCCCCAGCGGGGGGCTGATGCTTTCAACCTTTCAACTTTTCAACCTTTCAACCTTTCAACCGATAACTCACAAGGAGAAAACATGAACATAACCAAATCCACACGCGCCGCCATGCTAGCTGCGGCAACGATAGCGACAAGCGCGGCTGCGACCGACACCTACACATGGACTGGCACCGCCAACAGCCTATGGGACACCACTTCCCAAAACTGGACTATCGGTGGCACACCGGCATCCTGGGTGGACGGCAACGACGCCGTCATCGACCTCCCCTCCGGCGCTGACAATAAAATCAAAATTTCAGGCAGTCGAACAGTCCATAACCTCACATCTTCGGCATCTCGGGGCTTCTTCCTACAAGAGGAAACCACTGGGGCTTCCGCATTGACCGTGACAGGAATGATCTCCCCCGGCAAAAACATCCTCCTCCAAGTCCCGCTCATCGGCAATAACGCGCTCCACCTTTCCGGCACGAGCTACCTCTACCTCTACAAGAACAATACCTACACCGGCGGAACGTACCTTGAAAGCACCGGACAGGATGTTGACGGCGCCGGACTATTTCTCGACGGCGGCAAGCTCGGGGCGGTCCCGTCCTCGCCGCGCGACGACATCTTCGTGAACTCCTCCTATCCAACGCTCAATTCAAGCGGGAACATTACGCTCGAGGCCAACCGCCACATCCGCGTCGCTGATGGCAAGTGGTTCAACCTCGGTGCCGGTGGCAACCTTACAATAAACGGACGCATCCACGGCGAAAATGTCGGCGGCTTCGACTACCCGACCACGACACACCTCTATGTTCGCAGCGACTGGCCCGGACGGATCGTTCTCGACCCCGGCGCCGGTGTCACGAACGACATTGGCGCGCTGACCGTGCGCGGCAAACTGACGCTTGCGAGCGGAGTCACGCGCGTCTCCTCGGCTCAGGAGAACAAGGTCGACAGCGACAACGAGGCGAACAACGGAGCCGGGGACGGCAATGCGCTCTGCTTTATCAGGAACCACGGCAGCTCCGGCTTCGACAACTACGGCCGTCTCATCATCGCCTCCGGAGCCTCTTTGGAAACGCCTGAAGATACTTGGAACGACATGACAGGCTCTTCCGCCGCCACCCGTCGCTTTCAGACCGGTCGCTATGCGCAGGTGGAGGTGAATGGGCGGCTTTGGATGCCGAACGTCCAGTATCTCAATGCATGGCTCACTCCCGCGAAACTCACGATTGGCAACGGCGGCGATGTCTGCCTCGCGATTCTGCGAGTCACAACCAACAGAAAAGCGGGCGAGTTCAGCGAGATTAACCTGGACGCGGGCGGAACACTCCGTCTTTTCACATTCGAGTCGGAGCCATACGAAGACAACTACGGTGTCATCAACCTGAATGGCGGCGTCATCCATCCGAGGCGTCTCGTCGCCAATGTCACCGAGTCGAACTTCCTCGGCGTCCATGGCTCGGTTGGCCGGTGGGGCAACATCACTATCAATGTACTTGAGGGCGGCGCGGTCTTTGAGACGACCGAAGCCAATGCCTTCTGCAACCGGCCCCTTAAGAGCGGCGTGGCGGCGGGCGAAACCGACGGAGGGCTCACCGTGCGCGGCGGAAACGGGATGGCATTCATCCTTTCGACGTCAGGGAGCGACTACAACGGCCCCACTCGCGTTGAGTGTGTGGAAGGCAACACGATGGTGTTCCAAGTCCGCGCCTCAGACGCCCTGCCGGGCGGTACGACGGTTCAACTTGGTCCAAACGCGAAGATGGCCTTCACGGATTATAGTGGAACGCCTTATAACACTTTATTCCAGACAATCGCGCGAGTTGAAGGATGCGGCGCATTCGAATACAACAATCATATTTCGGTTACCAACGGCGTTGCGCCAATCTTTGACGGCCAATATGGCACACTGACATTCGGTCAATCCTGCTCGCTCTCCGGCGATCTCGAAATCAAGGGCGACGCAAACGGCTGCGGTTGCCTGAAGTTTGGATCATCTGGGCAAAGCATTGCCGGGCTAACCCTCAAAATGGCGAATCCGTCGGAGTTCGCGACAGACAGACCCTACAAGATCATTGACGCCCCGAATGGCTTTATAGGGACTTTCGCGGCTCTTGACTTGCCGCCGGCATGGGCTGTTCGCTACGCGGACAATGCCGTCTATCTGCGCCACCACGAAGCCACGGTGATTTCCTTGCGGTAGGGAAGAGGTGAATTGAAAAAAGCCCTTGCGTTTATTTGCGCCTCCCTTTCATTTCTCTGTGCTTCATCTGCATCGCAGGTATGGAGCGCCCACTCCATGTATGCCGCTGTAGTGGCCGGTCCTCCCAGAGAGCTTGCCCTGACTGAACTCCACTCGCTGATTTCATCGACATTCGCCGGCAAGGAGGGTGACTTCCACCGCGAACGCCTGGAGATGCGCCTTGAGGCAGCAGAGCGCCTAGCGGCGAGAGAAGACCGCACCCCACTTGAGGACGCGGAACTGGAAGAGTTCCGCTTCTCCTTCCACGAAGCCATCGAGAAGTGGCGGCGCGACCCGCTCAACCCCGCGACAAATCCGCTGGAGCTGAATGTCCGCGACTTCGGCGCCATTGGCGATGGAGAGACCGACGACTCCGCCGCATTCGCCCTTGCCATCGCGGCAGTTCGCGCCCTCGGCGGCACGCCGTCATTTCTCCGCATCCCTGCCGGCGACTACTTTTTCGGGAAGGCAGAGCCTGGACTTGTCGAGCCGCGCGGCAACTTCCACCTCGATTTTTCGGCCCTTACGAACTGCGCCGTCGTGGGCGAATCGCCCGAAACGACGCGCCTGGAGTTCGGCGTTTACGCACAGTTCGGAATCTCGATGGACGATACCGAGAACTGCACCCTGGCAGACGTCGACATCTTCTGGCGAAAGCCGCCCTTCTCGCAGGCCGTGATCGAAAGCTACGACCCTTCGGACTTCTCCGCCGTCGTGCGCCACCATCCGGGGACGCTTCTCCCGACCGAATTAGACCCCGACAAATACATCCACGTTTGCGCCCTCTTTTCGCCGGAGGGGAAGTTCATAAAGGACAGGGGCATCACATATCCGTTTTTCGGGAGGCGACCGGCTGAAGACCTCGGCGGCGGCCGCTACCACATCTGGTTCGAGGAAAGGCCCCAATACGGCAGCCCCATTGACAAGTTCGCACCGCTACCCGGCGATGTCATCTGCACCGTTGACCGGATGTTCTGGCTTTCCGCCATCCGCACCGAAGGAAGCGCATACTGCAACTTCCTCCGCGTCTGGATCCGCAATTCACCGGCTGGAACGATCTGCGGAACTAGCGCGCGATACATGACGATGGACCACTGCAAGGTCTTGCCGAAGTCGCCCGACCTAATGCTATCGTCAAACGCCGACACGGGATTCTGCCCGTATGGCGCACACATCGCGCATTGCGAGTTCCGCAACATGAGCGACGACGGCGTCAACTGCCTCGGCCATGGCGTGGACGCCCTACGGCGCGAAGATTCGCGGTCGCTTGTTATACGACCTCTGCGCGGCCGGCTGCGCATTGGAGACTTCCAGCGCATTGTCCGCGCCTCAGATGGAAGCATCCACGACATGCGCGTCGCGGCAATCCGCATAATTCGGGAGGAATCGCGTCATTTTCCAGGAACATCCAGAGAAACTTGCGACCGTTGGGTTGTATCCTACGATAAAGACCTCCCGCCAGGCATCGTCACCGAAGCCGACATCGAGGCAGGAACCGCGACAGGGCCAGATGGGAAGGCCCCCAAGGCTGACGTCGTGTTCACGCCGCTGGAATGGGGCGTAGGCTTCACGATGCGCGGCAACTGGATTCACGACTTCCGTGGGCGCGGCGCGTGCATCCAGTGCCCCCACGCCATCGTCGAGGACAATGTCTTCGAAAACCTGCTCGACGGCATCCATGTATCTGGGCGCATGGGCCTACGCGAAGGGCCGCTTGCCTCAGATGTCCTGCTCCGCCGCAATGTCATCCGCGACGCCACCTTCGGCATCCGCACCTACTACCGCGACCCCTATGGGCGCAGCCTAGAGGACATGAAAGGCATCCGCCATCTGGAAATCGTCTCAAACCGCATAGATAATACGCGGACGATATTCGATTTCAGAAACACTGCGGACGACATCATCCTCCTCGACAATTCCATCGCCCCCCGGCCATAACGCACCTCGTTGAAGGGTCGGCCACTTTCTCCCCATGCCAGCGCCCGTTGTTGTCATTCGTGAGAAGGGCGCGACAGCCAAGCGAGGTCCTCTCGCCAGCAACAAGGCGCGAACGGTTGACATCATGTAAGACAAAGTATATAATTCTTACCAGTCTTACCATAGGAGGCTTGCCATGTATTCCATTGAAACCGCAAAACTGTCATCCAAGGGCCAAATGGTGATTCCGGATTCCTTTCGGAAGCGCTATGGGTGGATCCCCGGAATTACGCTCATGCTGATTGGAACGGATGACTCAATTGTCATCCAGCCGATGCCGCAGCCAAACCCCACCATCATCGGGAAGGCCGTGGCGGAGGCGAAAAGAGAGAACTCTGCGGTTGGGGAGCGTCTCAGCTCTGCCAGGAAGCGTCTTGCAGCCGTGAAAACGCTGGGAATCTCCCTGCCAACCGGCATCGAGGACGGGGACGTCTGCTTGAAGGCTCTTGCAAGGAAGCACGGATGAAGGCGCTGTTCGACATTAACGTCGTCCTCGACATCGTCGGGCGGCGCGAACCATTTGTAGCATCCGCCGAGAGCGCATATCTCCATGCCGTCGAAAAGTCAGGGAAGCCTTTCCTTGCCGCACACGCCTACGCGACGCTCTTCTATCTTCTTGGGGCCTCCGCCACGAAGAAAAGGCGCGATGCCGCCATGAACTGGGTCTTCGAGTCCTTTGCCGTTGCGGCCATCGGCGAAAGGGAACTGGCTGCTGCAAGGTCCTACGCCATGGCGGACTTCGAGGATGCGATGGTTGTCGCGGCGGCTGAATCCGCCGGGTGCGACTTCATTGTCACCCGCAATGGCGCAGATTTCGCCGATTCCCCAGTCCCTGCCGTTTCGCCTGATGAGTTCCTTTTGGAAAATTCTTAGATACATCAACGAAAAAGAAAAACGTTCTTTCCTGCTTTGCGGCGCTGGTCGCCATTTCGCTCCCCGCCGCCATCATGCTTGACGCGCCAGGCCATGTCGCCGTCGAGGGTTCACCGGTGGCCGCAAGCGGCGGCGTTCCGGGCAATTCCTGGGCGCTAGTGGACTGGCGCGGACGCGAGACGGGCGTCTCCGGCGTCTTCGATGACGCCGGGAAGGCCACGCTGCCGCCACTGAAAGCGGGTTATTACCGCCTTGTGGGCGAATCCCGAATCCCCAGTCTCCAATCCCCAAATTCGCCCTCTCTTGCCACGCTCGCGGTCGTCCCCGCGCCCGAGAGCCGCGTCATGGACCACGATTCATTCTACGGCATCGACTCCGCCCAAAGTTGGGTTTCGCGCCCCGGCTCATTCAAATGCCCTTGGAACAACGGCGACACCTACCGCACCGTTAGCGACCTCATCCGGCTTTCCGGGCTGCCGCACGTGCGCGAGCGCCTGGGCTGGAGCCACGTGGAGGAACGCCCCGGCGCGATAGACTACGGCCACTACATGGCCAACGCCGACCTCCTGCATGAGCGCGAAATACTCGTGTCCGGGATGTTCCACGACGCGCCGAAGTGGGCCGGCCGGCTAAAGAAGCTGCCGTCAGACCTCAACGCCCTCTATGAGTTCTGCGCCCGCACCTCCGCCGCCTTTGGCGACCGCATGGGCGACTGGGAGTTCTGGAACGAGGAGGACATCGGATTCGCCCCTGAACCGGTGTGGGACTACGCCGCCGCGCTGAAGGCGGCCTACCTCGGCTTCAAGGCAGGGAAGCCCGACGGCATCGTGCTGCCGGGGGCCCTCTGCCAGAGGCCGGGCAGCGGCTACGCCCGCGCCTTATTCGAAAACGACGCCGGGAAGTTCGGCGACGTGTACAACCACCACATCTACTTCCCAATCTCCGAATATCCGAAGGATTTCGCCGCGCTCCGCTCGCTGCTTGAGCGCTACGGCGTCGCCGACCGGGCCGTGTGGATAACTGAGTCCGGCACGCATCTCGAAGGCACGTCTGAGAAAGACGGCGCGAAGGAGGACATGAAGGCCCACACCCCCGACCAGGAGCTGGTGGTTGCGGAGTTCTACGCCAAATCGCAGGTCGCCTTCCAAATGGAAGGCGTTGCGCGCGACTACTTCTTCGTCTTCGGCGCCTACAACGAGATGCGCGGAGCGAAGGACTGGGGCGTGATGCGCCGCGACGGCACGGTGAAGCCCATCTACTCCGCCATCAGCGCTATGAGCGCACGATTTCGTAGTAAATGCCGGAGACGGTGAAGCTGAGCGCACCGTCGCGGAAACTGGACGGGACAACACCGATTCGCTTCCCTGTCGTATCAAGGGCGAACACCGTGTAATTGCCGGCATCCTGGGTTTCAGCCCCTTCAAGGCGCAGCTCCACCTTTGCCTCGCCCTTCTCCATAAGGCATCCCCTGCCCCACCGCAGCAGGAGGCGGCGGGATTCGTCGGCGTAGAGCGCCCACTCGCCCTGCACGTCGGTGAGGTGCACCAGAAGCAGGCGCGATGAGCGCTCAACGGGCGCGCCGTCAAGCGAGGAGACCCAGACTGTCGTGGCTACGGAATTCTCCGCAGCAAGTTTCGATGAATCGAAACTTCGGCGAACGGCGGGGCATATTTCAAAGCTCAGAGGACCGGCGTCGATGCGGCCACTCTCGGCGAAGCCGCCGCATGTGCGCTCCGTCACTATGGCCATTGAGCCGCGCTTCTCGTCTAGAGTCAGAGGTCGAAGGTCAAAGGTCGGGACGTTAGACTTTTGACTTTCGACTTTTGACGCCTGCGCGGCATCGCCGCGCAGAAAGAGGCAGACGCTGGCGCGGTCCGATGCGGCGACAAGCGGGTCGATCACGCAGTCGAAGTAGCCGGGGCTGCCTGGCGTTTCGCTTTTGATGCGGTCGGCGGCGTGGGAGTAGGCGAAGCGCCAGAGGCCATCCCAGCCCTGTTGGGCGGCGAGGGCGCCCATAAGGATGCCGCCCATGCCGCGGTAGCGGCCAGGGCCCGAGAAGTTCCACTCGGTAATGGCGTAGGGCTTGGATGCTCCCTCGGCCCAGCCCTTGTGGAGAAGCTCCGGCTTCCCCGTCATGATCGGGTTGGAGTTGTCGCAGCGCGACGGGAGGCTCCATTGTTTCTGGGGGAAGGTGGGATGATCGACGTAGGAATGGGAATCCACGAAATCGTAGAGAGGGGTGGCGTCCTCGCCTTCCCCATGCCGACGCCCGTTGTTGTCGTTCGTTAGGAGGGCGCGACAGCCAAGCGAGCGCACGAAGACGAGGCCGCGCGAGAAGACGCGGCGGTTCACCCATGTGTCGAACTTGGCGAACAGCGGCCCGCCGGGGCCTTGAAGCGCCGGGGCCTCATCCGCCGCGCCCTTGTCGTTGTCCGCCTTCCGTTCTTCCGCGCAGAACTCCCGCCACGCCGCCTGGATGAATGGATCGTTGGCCTTGGTGTCCCAGCCCATTTCAAGCTTGCCCTCGTTGACGAGGGATATGAGGGGCATTCCCGGCTCGTCCTTGTATGCGCGGCCAGTGTATGGGTTCACATGCTCGAGAAATTCGCGGGAGTATTCGCACCAGTCGCGGAAAGCCTCGTCGTTCACGCCCACGTATGCCTTGTAGAGCGAATTGGGGACGTTACCGTCACGGTCAATCCCGATGCTGCGCCACGGCACCACGCGCGACACGTAGAGGTCGGTCGTGATGTATAGGCCCTTTTCAATGGCGCGGGCGATGAGGTAGTCCAGGCGGTCGCGGGCCGCGATGTCCTTTGCCCAAGTGTCGTCGTGGTGGTGGATGCGCAGGGAGTTGTAGCCGCAGCGGACGAGCCGATCGACGAGGATGTCGGCGAGATCGTGGTCCGGGTAGTTGGCCGTATAGCAGAGGTTCACGCCGTAGAAGCGCTGCTCCACGCCAGGCAGGTGCTCGAACTCGAAGTGGCCGCCGACGGCCTTGAGCCAGCCGTGCTTGCCTGCGGGGGCGTCCTGGAAGTCCATGCCGGAGAAGTCGAGAGCGGAGCCGGGGGTGATGTCCTTGCGGTAGTCAAGGGGCACCCAGCGGTCGCCCGGGAGGATTTCAACCTGCCGCCCCTGCGAGAAGGCAAGCGGCTCGCCGGAAGGGTCGGAGAGGACGACGTGCCAGACGGCGCGGTCGCCTGGTGAGAAGCGGCGCATGCCCCTGTTGTCGCCGAAGCGGACATTCCACGAACCACCCCACTGGCGCGAGTCCTGCGCATGGACGGGCATCTTGGCGTTGAACACGACGCGGAGAGTGCGGCCGCCGGCAGCGGGCAGGACATATTCGCCGACGACGGAGTCGCCGAGTCCGGCATCCGGCACGGCGGCGACGCTGGCATCAAGCGCCAGGCACTGCACATCAACTTGGCGGAGACATTCAAGGAATACATCGCCACGGACAGTGCCGTCGGGCTGGGGAGTCCAAGTGGCGCGGCCCTTCATAGCCGAAGCGCCTCCGGGCATAAGGACCTCCACGGGGCATCCGGGAGATGCGGTGAGGTTCTGGGCCTCCTCCTCAATGGCGGCTGTATCCTCGCGCACCGGCAGGGTCGACCAGCCAGGGCCGAAGGCGACGATGGAGATGTCGCCACCGGGGAATGAAATGCTGCCGTTAAGACCGGTGGTTATGGACAGGGGCTCGGCGAGGCAAATAGCGGACAAGCCAAAAGCTACCATCAAAACGATGGCCTTGCGAATAAAAAAGGTTTTCATTTTATGCCCCACGCTGAAAATCGGCACACCTTGCAGGACATGCCACCATCAATTGTCTTAGCGGGGGTTGCGAGGCTTTCCAAATGGTAGGGGTTGAGGGACTCGAACCCACGACCCAGTGATTAAGAGTCACTTGCTCTACCAACTGAGCTAAACCCCCACTGGAAAGTGGAGCGAGCTAAGGGGTTCGAACCCTCGACCCCGACCTTGGCAAGGTCGTGCTCTACCAACTGAGCTAAGCTCGCCCAAATCGAAAAACGATGTATCTATACTACACCATTCCCGGAAAAAATGCAAGCAAAATTTTTTTTTCACTTCATTTTTTTCCACGAATGCCCCCGCTCGACATGCCTCGAAATGGACACGAACGCACCCATGTGGGATAATATTTCAGTCCTATTCCACAAAAGGCAGTCATGTCCAACCAATCATCCTCATTCCTTTCTTCCGCGCGTGACGGCCAATGCGCCGGCGCCGCCCCCGCACTGCGCGTGGGCGTCCTCTCCGACATCCACATCACGGCGCCGCA
>JAGCUY010000153.1 GCA_017962605.1 Kiritimatiellia bacterium
CCAAGATGTGTCTTCCGCTGGAAGCCCCGATGTCAATAGCAAGAAAGTGCCTCATATTCATTGTCTCCATTTAGCAACCATTATAGCACAGGACGCTCCGGCAGCAGCTTCTCCACCAGCGCGACCGGAGGCGGTGCGCCGCCGGGCATGGCGCAGGCGGCCGTGCCGGCCGCGACCGCCCAGAGCGGCGCATCCCGGTCGCCGCTCGCCATCCGCCAGCAATACTCGGCAAGGAGGGTGTCGCCGGCGGCCGTGGTATCGACCACATCGCCTTTCGGCGCGGGCACGAAGAGGCCATCGAACCAAGCGCCGTTGGCGCCGTCGGAGATAATGGCGTGCGCGACCTTGCCGCGCAGCGCCTCGGTGGCGCGGATGAAGCCGTCTGGCGTATCCGGCACAAAGCCCACCAGCGGCTCACATTCTTCGGCGTTTGGCTTGATGAGGTCAGGCCCGGCCTCGACCCCCAGCCGCATCGCCTCGCCGCTGGCATCCAGCACCGTGAAGAAACCGCGCTCCTTGAAAAAGACTACGGCCTTGGCGTAGAAGTCGCGCGGCGCCGCCGTAGGCAAAGAGCCGGAGAGAATGGCGATGGGGCGGGATGGAGGCGTAGGTGTAGGGGAAGAAGATGTAGGTGTAGGGGAAGAAGATGTAGGTGTAGGGGAAGAAGGTGTAGGTGTAGGAGAAGGTGTAGGTGTAGGGGAAGGTGTAGGTGTAGGTGTAGAAGGTGTAGTGAGGGCGGAGAGGGCCGCAGACCAGTCAAAGTCCGCGCCGAGCAGCGGAAATGCAGGGCGGTTGAACTTGACGCTCCCGCCGGGCCATGTGAACATCTCGTTGCGTCTGGTCGCTCCGGGGACGCGCAGGAAGCGGTCGCCTATCCCATGGCGCTCCAGCTCGCGGGCGAAGGGGCGATCGTTGTCCTCGCCCAGAAGACCGCCGCATGCCACATCCGCGCCGCGCACGGCCAGCCAGCGCGCCACATTGATGCCCTTGCCGCCGACGTTCTCCTCCTCGGCGACATCCTTGAAGACCTCGCCACGCCCCTCCGGCGCACGGGGAAGGCGCGCCGTGGCGTCGATGGCGGGGCTCATGCACAGGCAGAGGAACATGGCTAAAGGACGATCCTCCGCTCGACGACCTTCTCCTTAGGCTCGCCAATTGAGAGCTTCGGCGCGTTGGCGAGGAGGTAGTCCTCGGCCGCCTTGCACCAGAGGCCGCCGGCGGCGGCGCATAGACGCGCCAGTTCCGCGAAGAAGGGATCGTCTTTCCCCTTCTCCGCAAAGTCGGCGATGGCCGTCATCGGCATGGAGACGTGCGTATAGACAAGGCGCTTGCCGCCGGGAACGGTCGTGAGGTCGAGGGTCGCCTGGGCGGCGGAGTCGAGGCCGCCGACGTGGGTGATCATCACCTCGGGGTGCAGGAAGCCGCGCCCGATCCAATCGACGGAGTCGGCCATGTCCTTCACGTCGCCGCCGGAGTTGGCGACCACGTGGTGCATCATGTAGTGGACGTTGTAGAAGTTGAACTTTGCGGAGAGCGTCTGGTCGGTGGGGCCGGCGAAGAAGTTGAGGCAGCCGCCGAAGCCGAGGAGGTCGGAGCACTGCGTGATCAGGGCGGGCACTGCGGCGAAAAGGAAGATGTCGTCGTAGCCGCCGCCGGTGGAAGTGGGGTTGTCAGGATCGGCGCAGTCGGCGAGGTTGTATGCCTTGAGGGAGGCGACGGGATTTTCGAATCCGCGCGTGTTTACGAAAACAAGCTCAACGCCATTGACAATTCCCTTGGCGACCTCAGCCCCGTTCCCCGTTCCCCGTTCACCGTTCCACGTTCCCCGTTCCCCGTTCCCCGTTACCCCGAATATCTTCGCGGCGCGGGCGAGGCGGGCGTCGTCGATGTCTGTCACGACGAGACGGCGCGGCCGCTTTTCCGGGCCGTTGCAGGCGATGTCGATGCAGCCGAGGCCCATCGCGCCGCAACCGGCGAGGAGGAGCATCGTCCCGCCATCGAGAATGCCCATGTCGTGGCTGTGCGAGCCGAAGGCGTGGTGGTAGTTTGAGCGGAAGGCCGAAACGATGCAGGAAATCGGCTCGGCGAGGGAGCCCTTGAAGAAGGCGTCGCCGGTGTAATGGAGGAGGCAACCCATTTCCATGATGACGGAGGGCAGATAGACGGCAGTCGTCTCGCCGCCGATGGTGTGCCAGGCATAGCCCATCGTCTCAAGTTCGTGGCCGGGAATGTTGAACGCCGGCTGGATGCAGACTCGCTGCCCCGGCTCGAACTGGCCGCGCCACTTGGCGCCGACCTCGCGCACGACGCCGCAGGTCTCGTGCCCGAAGATGATGGGGCGCGTGGCGATGTCGCGCGGGACGCGCTTGTGGCCGGTGCCGAGGGAGACGGCCTTGTAGTCGCTAAGGCAGATGGTGTTGGTGACGATTTCGACGACGACGCCGTCCTCGCCGGCGGCCTCCAGTTCGATATCCTCAAGCCGCGCATCCTTGGCGGCGTAGAGTCTGTATGCTTTCGCTTTCATGGCATATCCATTATACTCTTCGCCGCGAACACTAGCAAATGGCCGCAGTCATCTCAAGGCACGAGTCCGCTACCACGTCGAAGCCTCGCTTGACTGACGATGCAAAAGATGGCATAATTGTGACATCAAATATCATCATGTTGGAGATGTCATAATGGAAGCACTTACTTTCAGGGCCGAACCTGAGTTCATCAAGGCGCTCAAGGATTATGCCGACAGGCTTGGGATAAGCGTGAACGCCGCGCTCAGGGAGATTGTCGCGCCGGTAATCGGCGTTTCAAAGCGGCTTCACACCTCGCGGCGTCCGAAAAACAATCTGGCGCGCTTTCGCGGGACGCTTACGAAAGAAGACCTCGCCCCGATTGTCGCGGCGCAGGGCGATTTCTCCAAAATAGACGAGGACATGTGGAAATGAACGCGGCGGTCATCGACACGAATGTGCTCATCAACTGCTTCCAGCGCGGGGGCGGCGCGGCGGATGCCATATCCGACTACGACCGCATCCTTGTCTGTCCGGCTGTCGTTGCCGAGTTCAAGGCGGGAATAGACACCAGCACAAAACGTGGCGGGAAGGCAAAAGACCGGCTTGACGAGTTCCTTGACGATCCGGCGGTCGAATTCGTCCCCTGCATCGAAGAAACGGCCGAGTATTACGCCCGGATATTCAGGGCGCTGAAGGACAACGGGACGCCGTTGCCGACCAACGACATCTGGATTGCGGCCGCCGCTCTTGAACATGGCGCAACCGTTCTTTCAGGCGATGGCCATTTTTCGCTTGTCCCGATGTTGAAAGTGGCCAACTGACGGGACAAACATCAACGCCGGACCTGCACTCCTTTTGCCAGCAAATGCAGCCAAACAAGCTGAACCATGGCCGCGACGATACTATTCTTCGACACTGATTCTTGCGGGTTCATCCAGTCCGCGAGCCTCGCCGGGATGCGGCGCTTTGCCCTTAGCCTCCGCTGGAACTTGGTTGTCGTGCCGCCGGCGGAGTCAGGCCGAGACCGTCTCCGCGCCCTGTTCGCCGAACACCGGCCCGTTGCAGGATGCATCGTCGAGTGCTCCAGCGGACGCCGCGACCTTCCCCCTGGCGTTTTTGGCTCGGTCCCTGTCGTTTACATGCATGCCGACCCCTCCCTTTACGGAGGGCGCGGCAGGCGGGTGGGCTACGACGACGCCGCCATCGCCGAAGCGGCCTTCCGCGAACTTTCAGCTGGACTTCCCGCCGCATTCGCAGTGGTGCCGTTCGCATGGCCGCCAGGGAGGCGCGGATGGTCTATGCGGCGGGAACAGGCTTTCGCCGCACTTGCAGCCAAGTCCGGCAAGCCCTTTTTCAGCCTTCCATGGAAGCGGGAAACGAAGGAACGACGCGAAGCGCGGCTTGTCCGCTGGCTTTCCGCGCTTCCCCGACACACCGCCATATTCGCGGTCGGCGACATGGCGGCGCTCGAAACCGCTGCGGCGGCACGGCTCTGCCACCGCTCCATTCCGCGCGAACTGACGCTCCTTGGCGTTGACAGCAATCCTGCGCTCTGCGAAGCATCTCGCCCAACCCTTTCAAGCATCCTGATTGACCACGAGCTGGCCGGATACCTCGCCGCCAAGGCAATCGCCGAGGCTGGCGACCAAGCCGCCACACTGCATGAAATCGCAGTCCGCCCGCTTCTGGCGCTGCGCCGCGAATCGACGGGCGGTTTCGGTCGGCGCGAGCCGTTTGTCCTGGAGGCGGTCGAGATCATTCGCAGCAAGGCCTGCGATGGCCTGACCGTCGCCTCCCTCGCCAGCCGCTTTCGCTGCTCGCGCCCGCTTTTCGACCGTCGCTTCCGCGAGGCGGTAGGCCATTCGGCGCTTGAGGAAATCCTGCATGTCCGCCTAGAAAAGGCCTTCACGCTCCTCGCCCGAACGGATGTGCCCGTGGGCGCGGTCGCCGACTTCTGCGGATTCCGCTCCAACATCGCCCTGCACTGGCTCTTCAAAAAGCGCACCGGGATGTCCATGAGCGAATGGCGCAAGCGCAACCGCCACCCGTGAACAATCACCCATATCCCAGTTTTTTCGGTTATGGCGTCTGTCAAAACCAGCCAAGTCCAGATTTAATGTGTGCGACAAGGCCATGTATATGGATTTCCTGAACAGTGGAACTTTTACTGCGGCTTACGCCGCGACGATGTTGGGCGATCTTTTGCGCTCGGTGGCGGAAGCGGGCTTCGTCTGGCGGGCCGGATTGTCGCTTTGCGACGACCGCCAGACGCAAGCCCTCTCTCTTCCGTCACCTTCGCGCCTGCATGGGGAGAGGGTCACGACATGGTGGCGTGGCGGCGCGGGGGACTGGCGTCCGTGCATTTCGCCGGCGCCGCGAAGCGGCAATCCGGCCGGAGAAATGACGGGCACCCCCGCACCGCCGCGCAGGAAAATCGTTTCACAATCGTCGTGAGCGTAGCGAACAGTAAAAAAAGTTGGATTACCGTGGAACAATAGCTTATCTCGCCAAAATTGGCAAGTTATGATAGAATATTAGCAGTAATTTTCCAATTTTGGCGAATAATAAAAAATGAACTTCAACATCACAACAACTCCGCAGGAGGCGCTTGCTGAAATAGGGAAGCGGCTTGCGGCGCACAGGGTGGCGCGCAAATACACGCAGGCCGAACTCGCAGTGCGCGCCGGCGTTTCAAAGCGAGGCATCGAGCGGCTGGAATCCGGCGTCGGGCATCCGTCGCTCGAAACCTTCCTCTCCGTATGTTGCGCCCTTGCCCTTCAAGACCGTCTTGAAACGCTTGTTCCGGCATTGTCACTCTCGCCGGAAGACCTTTTCCGTGGCAAGAAAATCGCCTGCCGTGTCCGTCATTCAAAGGCATCTAGCGGTGCAAAAAGAAAATGGGGGGATGAACTATGAACGAAGCCGCTGAAGTCCTGCTCTGGGGCACCCGCATCGGGTTTCTCTCGCATTCCGGCGATGCGCCGTTCGCGGAGTTTTCGTATGACCGCGATTTCATCGGCGCAGGCATCGAACCTTCGCCGCTGATGATGCGCGTGTCAAGCGCCAGGCAGTCTTTCCCGAATCTCCCCTGGCGCTCCTTCCACGGTCTTCCGGGGATGCTGGCGGATTCCCTTCCCGACAAGTTCGGCAACGCCGTCCTTGACCAGTGGTTGAAAGCGCAGGGACGATTGCCGGAATCGCTCTCGCCAATCGAGAGGCTCTGCTACACGGGGTCGCGCGGAATGGGTGCGCTTGAATACCGTCCGGCGCTCTTCGCCGATGGCGACGAAGCCGAATCCGTCAAGGTTGACGCCCTCGCAAAACTTGCGGGCGAAGTCCTGCGTTCCAGGCAGGAAGTCCATGCCACGCCAGCCCCGGATTTGAAACACTTCGCGCCCATCCTGAAAGTCGGCTCCTCGGCCGGCGGCGCCCGAGCCAAGGCCCTCATTGGCTGGGACGAGGCAACGGGCGAAGTGCGCTCCGGCCAGACCCGCCTTCCCGAAAACTTCGGCTACTGGCTCCTGAAGTTCGACGGCCTCGATGGCAACGGCGACAAGGAGGGGTCCGATCGCAGCGGCTACGGCCGAGTCGAATACGCCTACCATCTAATGGCGCGCGCCGCCGGCATCAAGATGACGGAGTGCCGCCTCTGGGACAACCGCCACTTCATGACGCGCCGCTTCGACCGCCTCCCCGGCGGCGGCAAGTTGCACATGCAGTCGCTGGCCGCCATCGCGCATTTTGATTTCAACGACCCAACCGCCTACTCCTATGAAGAGGCATTCCGCGTCGCCCGCGCCCTCACCGCCGACATGCGCGACCAGGAGCAGCTGTTCCGCCGGATGTGCTTCAACGTCCTCGCCTGGAACTGCGACGACCATGTGAAGAACGTCGCCTTCCTCATGGATCGCGCCGGAGACTGGTCGCTCGCACCGGCTTTCGACATGACCTACGCCTACAACCCCGAAGGCGCATGGACTGGCGCCCACCAGATGAGCGTGAACGGCAAGCGCCGCGCCATCGTGGACGCCGACCTCCTCGAAGCCGCCCGTGCCGCCGGCCTCAAGCCCCGCCGCGCGCGCGCAGCGCTGGACGATGTCCGCTCCGCCGTCGCCGACTGGCCGCGCATCGCCGCCGAAGCCGCTGTCCGCGCCGACTTCGCCTCGGAAAGTTCGCGCCAGCTTGCC
>JAGCUY010000154.1 GCA_017962605.1 Kiritimatiellia bacterium
CAATGCCGATGCCGATGGCGCGGACTTCGTTGATGTTCGCCTCGATGCGCTCGGCGTCTTCGGGGGGCAGGCTCACCGTCTGCGGGATGAGGAGGGCCTGCGAGGGGTCGCTTATCCCCTGTGCGCCATCGAGCATGCGCTCATACAGGACGCGCTCCATGGCGGCGCGGGGATCAAGGACAACATAGCCGCCGTCGGTTTCCATAAGGAGGTAGCCGCTGGAAATCTGCCCCAGGATGCGGCACCACTTCCAGAGACCCGGCGCCTCCCCGCTGGGCGGCATGGGATGCTCCTTCTGCCCCGCCGGCATGGGAAAGGCGCCCCCAACGTTTCCCGCCGGGGGGTACCCTGCCGAGCGGTGCTCGGCCGGCTCCACTTTAGGTGCGGGAGGCGGCGGGGAGTAACTGGTGGAGGAGGGGGGCGGGACTTCGCGCCCCGCACCCCGCGCTGGCGCGGTTTGAAGAACCGCGCCGACAGGACGTGATACCGCAATATCTGTGTGGGCATCCGCTGCGATGTCGGGGCGGGCGGCTTCAGCCGCCGCTTGCCCTGCGCCCTGTGGGGGCTCGGGGGCCTTGCCCCCGTCCTTTCCCGCGCCCTCAAGCGGCCCCGCGCCACCCAGTCCCAGCGCCTTCTGCACACCCATGATTAGGGCGTCGCGGACGGCGCGCGCGTCGCGGAAGCGCACTTCGCGCTTGGTGGGGTGCACATTCACGTCCACTTCGGTGGGTGGCACTTCAATGAAGAGGATCGCCACCGGCTTGCGGTCGCCGTCAAGTGGCGGGTAGGCCTCGCGGAGCGCGTATGGAATGATGGCCGCAGTAGCGGCGCGCCTGTTCACGAAGATGTATTGCTCCGAACGGTCGGCGCGGGTCAGCGTGGGCAGCCCCACAAAGCCCTTTACCGTGACGTTGCCGCTGGTAAAATCGACAGGCCGCAGGGCGTCCAGCATTTCGGCGCCGAAGAGGTCGTGGACACGCTCCTCAAGGGTCGCGCCGCCGGCGACGGACACGAGGTCGCGGCCGTCGGCGCGCAGCTTCAGCGTGGCCTCGGGATGCGCCAGCGCCTGGAGGAGGAAGGCCGTGCGGATGTGCGCCTGCTCCGTGGCGTATGCCTTGAGGAACTTGCGGCGGGCCGGGACATTGAAGAAGAGGTCGCGCACCTCGAAGGTCGTGCCGGCGGGGAAGCCGATTTCCGTGACGCCGCGCACCTTGCCGCCGTCTATTTCAACGCATGTTCCCGCCGCGTCGCCGCGTGCGCAGGTCTTGAGGATCATTCGCGAGACTGCGGCGACCGACGGCACCGCCTCGCCGCGGAAGCCGTATGTGGCGATGCGCTCGATGTCATCGACGTCGCGGATCTTGCTGGTGGCCTGAGGTTCAAGGCAGAGCAGGGCATCGTCGCGCTCCATGCCGCAGCCGTCGTCGGCGACGGAGATCAGCTTGCGGCCGCCGGCGACGATGGTGACTTCCACGCGCGTTGCGCCGGCGTCGAAGGAGTTCTCCATGAACTCCTTGACTACCGATGCCGGACGCTCGACCACCTCGCCTGCCGCGATCTTGTTTGCGACGGCGGCTGGCAGCAGCCGGACATGTCTCCGCTCTTCCTTTGCCTGTTCCATGCAACCATTCTATCAAAAGGCCGCAGTTCCGGCGCGAACCTCCAGGACCTGACAGGCGTTGCGGCCACCAAAGACGAAGAGGCGCCATGGTCTGACGTTGCGCACGATTCGCACGACGGCGCCATCGCGGTCGAGGAAGGCGACATCGATGGGGAAGCGCATGAAGCAGGTGTGTATGGCGTTGCAGCGCGTGATGAGCAGCCCTTCACCGGCTTGAAGGTCGCGGCGGAACATCAGGCCAAGGAGGCGTGGGAAAAAGCCTTCGGCCACATACGCGTGAACGCCAAGGATGGTGACGACGGTGGTCATTCGGAAGGTTCGCCGGGCTGGACCCGCATGTCGGGATAGAGTGATACGGCGCGTATGCCGCCCTCCTCGCAGTCGAAGAGAAGCTGGCGGGAGGCCTCGTCGTATGTGACGGCGGTGGCGCAGCCGTTTTCAAGAGGCCACTGGCGGCGCAAGGACACGAGACCGAATTCGTCGAGGTCGTAGGTGGCGTAGCCGCGTGTGCCGAGCGCCACCGCGAAGCCACCGGGGAAGGTCGCCACGGCGAGCGCCGGGCCGTCGGTGAGGCAATGGGTCGCCGGCGCGGGCGGGCCTTCCTTCGCGGGCCGGAAGATTCTCACGCCATCTTTCTGGCAGGCCATGAGCAGAAGGTTGTCCGCTTCGGCGGAGGCGACTGGCGCGGTGGAGTCAAGGATGGGCGCAAAGATGTCGGAGATGTCGAACTCGGCGGTGCCAGACTCGCCCTCAATGCGCAGGGTGCCGTTTGCGGCCGAGATGGATGTAGGTTCTATTTCCGCCAGGTCAAAGTGGCAGACGGCCAGCGGCACCGCCGGGTCTGCGATGTCGGCTACTTCCAGTCGGTTGCTGGAGATGGAAAATTCGGCAAAGCCGATGGCCAGGCGGTTTGTCGCGCCCAGGGCCGTGGCGCAGACCAGCGCAACCGCAAGGCAGGCGCAGTCTAAAGAACTGCGCCGACAGGACGGGAAGCAAGCTGTTGGGAAAGGTCTCATGGCTGTTCTTCTAAGCTTCAAGACTCTTTACTCTCGGGTCTAGCCAGGCGTAGCAGAGGTCGGTTGCGAGGTTCACAAGCTGGTAGAGGAGTGCGCCGAGGATGACGACGGCGCGGATGAGGGAGAGGTCGGCGGAGTGGATTGCGTTCATGCTCACGCCTCCCAGGCCGGGAATGCCGAAGAAGCTCTCAAGCAGCAGGGAGCCGGTGAAGAGGTAGGGGATGGAGAGGCTGACGTATGTGACCACGGGGATCATCGCGTTTGGCAGGACATGGCGCATGAAGACGGCGCGGCGCGAGAGTCCGCGGGAGTAGGCGGCGCGCACGTATGGGCGGTTCGACTCGTCGATCAGCACGGCGCGGAAGTAGCGCACGTCGCGTCCGAGTCCGCTCAGGATGCCGATGGCCACCGGCAGGAGGATGTAGGCGAAGCCCTCGAAGCCCCAGATCGGGAACAGCCGCAGCTTGTAGGAGAGGAGGAACTGTCCGGCGAGGATCCATACCACGTAGTTGACGCTCATGCAGAGCGTGGAGCCGAAGAGGACGGCCGTATCTGCGGCGCGGTCGCGGAAGGCTGCGGCGAGCATGGCCAGCGCGAGGGCGATGATGGTGCCGCCGATGAGGATCGGGACGGTGATGGAGAGCGAGGGGCCCACGCCGGACTTCAGGACATCGGCGACCCGCATCCCGTAGGCGACGCTCTCACCGAAGTCGCCGTGCAGGAGGTCGCGGCAGTAGGCGGTGAACTGCGTGTCAAAGGCCCGGGCGACGCGGGCGCGGAGCGGCGTCCCTGGCGGCGCGGAGAGCGGACCGAGGAGCAGGGGCTTGTCGAAGCCGTAGCGGGCGTTGAAGGCGGCGATGGCCGAGGCGTCGGCGTGCTGGCCGAGGACTGCCTGTGCGGAGGAGCCGCCGACGACGTTGAAGAGTGTGAAGGTCAAAAGGAGGATGCCCAGCGTCGCGGGGACGAGCTGGGCAATTCTGCGTATCGCGTAGCGGAGCATTGAGGCGGCGTTTCGCGCAGGTTTGCGCGACCCTGCCGGGGGCGGCGGGGCGCAAAACCCAGGATCAATTCGCCGCAGCGCCTTCGGCGGGTTGCGGGTCCTGTGCCGGGGCTACGCGCGGCTTGATGGACTTGGCCGCCGGCACCACCTTCGCGATTTCGGCTACGATGCGCTGCGCCAGGTCGGGGTTGTTGCGCAGGGCCTCGGTGGAGGCGAGCAGCCCCTGCCCGACCTGCTCCTGCCCGAATGCAAGCCAGGAGCCGCGCTTCTGCACGACGTTGTTCGCGATGGCGGCGTCGAGGACGGAGCCCTCCCACGAAACGCCGCGGGCGTAGAGGATGTCGAACTCCGCCTCGGTGAAGGGCGGCGAGACCTTGTTCTTCACGACCTTGACGCGGGTGCGGTTGCCGACGACCGCGCCGGCGGCGTCCTTGATGGCGCCGATGCGCTGGATGTGCATGCGGATCGATGCGTAGAACTTCAGCGCCTTGCCGCCCGGGGTGGTCTCGGGGTTGCCGAACATCACGCCGATCTTTTCGCGGATCTGGTTGGTGAAGATGCAGAGGGTCTTGGTCTGCGCGATGGCCGAGGTCAGCTTGCGCATTGCCTGCGACATCAGGCGGGCCTGGAGGCCGACGTGGCTGTCGCCCATCTCGCCGTCGATTTCAGCCTGGGGCGTGAGTGCCGCGACGGAATCGACGACCACGACGTCGAGGGCTCCGCTCTTGACGAGCTGTTCCGTGATGGTGAGGGCCTCTTCGCCGGAGTTCGGCTGGGAGACGAGGAGGTCGTCGAGCTTGACGCCCAACTTGCGGGCGTAGCTGGCGTCGAGGGCGTGCTCGGCATCGACGAATGCGGCCATGCCGCCTGCAGCCTGGGCGTTGGCGATCACATGGAGGGCGACCGTTGTCTTGCCGGAGGATTCTGGGCCGTAGATTTCGACGATGCGGCCGCGTGGAAGTCCGCCCACGCCAAGGGCCAGGTCAAGGGAGAACGAGCCGGTGCTGATGACGGGGACGTCAAGCGTCGCCGCGCCGTCGCCGAGACGCTGGATTGAGGTTTCGCCAAACTGCTTGCGGATTTGCGCCAGGACGGCGTCAAGCTGCGAGTTGCCCGATGACGCGGGCGCTTTCTTTTCTGCCATTTTTACTGCCTTTTCCAAAGAGGTTATAAGATGATGCAAAGAGTTTACGAAAAAGTGGCCGGAAAGTCAAATAATGGCATTAAAGCGCGGAATCGTGTAGAATGGAAGGGTTGTTTTTCCATATCAAGTCATGTACGCACTTCTCATCAGCGGCCTGTCCGCAATAATTGTCTTTCTCGCCTTGTACTTTGGCGACTTCTCCGCCTGGGGCTGGGCGCTTTTCTTCTCTGCGCTGGCCTTCGCCGGCTGCAACCTGCTGATTGGAAAAATCGTCGGCAACCGCGTCAAGGCCATCGCCGAGCAAATACAGGCGAACATGCTCCAGGCGCAGAAGCGGATGCAGGAGCGCATGAATGCCTGGCGCCACCGCCCGCCGGGAAGCCTCAAGCAGGCGCAGCTCGAACTCCAGAAGTTCCAGCACGCCGCAATCGCCGACGCCCTCGGCGCCTCCTCCGCCATGGAGAAATTCCGCAACTGGGCGCCGCTCATGGGCCGCCAGATCGCCACGATGCGCATGCAGCTCCACTATCAGGACAGAAACTGGAAGGAAGTGGACGCCCTGCTGCCCAAGTGCATCGTCTTTGACCCCATGACCGCCGCGATGGCCATAGCCCGCACCTACATGCGCGACGGCTACCACCATGAGAAGGACAAGAAGGACCGCCCGAAGCCCAATGACATCGACCGTCGCTTCGAACGCGGGTCGGCACGCCTCCGCTACGGACAGGGCGCCTTGCTGTTCGGGCTCTACGCCTGGATTAAAAACCAGTCCGGCGATCCTGATGCCGCCCTTGAAACGCTTCTCCGCGCAGACCGCAAGATGGAGAACGCCACCATAAAGCGCAACATAGAACTCCTACGGAACAACAAGCCGAAGCAGTTCTCGCTGGCCGGACTCGGCGACGAGTGGTACGCCCTCGGGCTTGAGGAGCCGAGGATGCGCGCCCCACGTAGCCACGAAAGGCCATTTTAATTAGGTTGCAAGTCGAAAATTTAGGATAAAGGTTGTAATGGGCCGGGAAAAGGAAAACAGGATATCCGTCTGCATTATCTGCGGAAACGAAATCCGCAACATCGCCCGCTGCCTTGAGAGCGTCAAGTGGGCCGATGAAATCGTCGTCGTGGATTCCTTCTCCACCGACGGCACCTACGATGTCGCCCTAAAATACACCGACAAGGTCATCCGCCAGGAGTGGCTTGGCTACATCGGACAGAAGAAGTTCGCCTCCAAACAGGCGTCCTGCCCGTGGATTTTCTTCGTAGATGCCGATGAAGAGGTGTCTGACGGCCTCCGCGCCGAAATCGAGAAGACCTTCGCAAAGCCCATCCCGGAGGGCGTGAACGGTTTCAACTGCCCGCGTCTCGTCCACTATCTCGGCCGCTGGATCCGCCATGGCGACTGGTATCCGGACATGAAGCTGCGCCTTTTCCGAAAGGCTTTCGGTGAATGTGGCGGCGAAGAGCCTCATGACCGCATCACCGTGGAGGGGCGCGTCCGGGACTTCGTCAATCCGCTCAATCATTACACCTACGACAGCATTTCCGCACAGTTGCGCCAGATTGACCGCTTCTCGTCCATCAGCGCCGAGACACATTCGGGCCACCGCGCGCCTTCATACTTCACCATCTGCGGCCACGCCACCTTTAGATTCATTCGCTGCTACTTCTTCAAGCGTGGCTTCCTCGACGGCATCCCCGGTCTAATCGTGGCAGTTAACGTGGCATTCAGCACTTTTTCCAAATACGCAAAACTCTGGGAACGAAAAACATTGGAGAACAAGTAAAATGGTAAAGAAACCAGTTGCAATCATCATCCGCGACGGATGGGGTATCAACCCGCGCGCCGACGGCAATGCCGTGTTCGCCGCAAAGACCCCGAACATCGACCGCTACAAGTCGCGCTACCCCTGGACGCGCCTCCAGTGCTGCGGGGAGGCCGTGGGCCTGCCTGACGGCTACCAGGGCTCCAGCGAGGTCGGCCACCTCAACATGGGCGCCGGCCGCGTCGTCATCCAGGAGCTCAAGCGCATCGACGACGGTCTCTCCTCCGGCGAACTCTTCGAGTCGCCCAAGTGGAAGAACCTCATTGCGCAGTGGAAGGCCCACAAATCGACCTTCCATTTCTTCGGCCTCCTCCAGGACGAGGGTGTCCACGCCCACCAGGAGCACCTTTTCAAGCTCATGCGCCGCGCCCGCGCCGAGTTCCCCGAGGGGAAGATTGTCGTCCATCCCTTCCTCGACGGCCGCGACACCCCGCCGCGCTCGACCCTCGAATACATTGCCCGCCTCAACTCCGAGATGGCCGCCGTCGGCAACTGCTCCATCGGCACCGTCATGGGCCGCTACTACGCGATGGACCGCTCCAAGCAGTGGCCGCTGACCGACGAGGCCTTTGCCTGCCTCGTCGATGCCAAAGGCCGCCGCGCCGAATCGGCCGAGGCCGCCGTCCGCCAGTCCTACGATAACGACAAGACCCCCGATGGACAGGAGATGTCCGACGAATACATCCCCTGCTACGCGATCGGCGACTACGCCGGCATCGCCGACGGCGACGTCGTGATGCACACCAACTACCGCCAGGACCGCGCCATCCAGCTCACCCAGGCATTCACCCTTGAGAACTACCCCGGCAACCGCGCGCGCCGCCCCGCCGTCACCTACCTCGGCTTCACACGCTACTGGGACGAGTTCGAGGACTATCTCCTCGGCGCGATGGGCGCGGGTGGCGGCATGGACAACCTCCTCGGCCAGGTCGTATCCGATGCCGGCCTCCGCCAGCTCCGCATCGCCGAAACCCAGAAGTTCCGCCATGTCACGAGCTTCTTCAACGGCAAATCGACCGTTCCCTACAAGGGCGAGGACCAGGTGGACATCCCCAGCCGCTTCGACCCCGCCACCTTCGCCACGCACCCGGAGATGGATGCCTACAACGTCACGGCGGAGCTGCTGAAGCGCCTTGAGGACAACCCATACTCCTTCATCGTGGTGAACTTCGCCAACGGCGACATGGTCGGCCACACCGGCGTCTTCGACTCCGCAGTCCGCGCCGTCGAAATCGTCGATGAGTGCGTCGGCAAGGTCGTTGACCGCCTCCTCGAGCTTGACGCCGAGATTCTCATCACCGCCGACCACGGCAACTCCGACCAGATGATCGACTACAAGACCGGCATGGTCAAGACGAGCCACACCCTCAACGACGTCGAGCTGATCTACGTCGCGAAGGACGCGCCGACGGCCAAGCTGGCCCCCATTGGCAAGCTCTGCGACATCGCGCCGACGGCTCTGGAGCTTCTCGGCCTCGCCAAGCCCGCCGAGATGACGGCCCAAAGCCTCCTCGTCTCGCGTGGGTAGGATCTCCCCCATGTCGCTCGTAGCAGAAATCGCCGCCCTTAAGGCGGAACGCAAGGCAATAATCCTCGCCCACAACTACACAGTGGGCGAGGTGCAGGACATCGCCGACTTCACTGGCGACTCCCTCGAGCTTTCCCGCAAGGCGGCCGAGTGCCATGCGCCGGTAATCGTCTTCTGCGGAGTCCGCTTTATGGCGGAGACGGCGAAGATACTGTCGCCGGAGGCAATCGTCCTCCACCCTGCGCCAGACGCCGGCTGCCCGATGGCCGACATGGCCGATCCGGCCGATGTCCGCGCCTGGCGCGACGCCCATCCCGGCGCCCTCATTGTGGCATACGTGAACACCACGGCCGCCACCAAGACGGCCGTCGACATCTGCTGCACCTCGGGCAACGCCGAGCGCGTGATCGCCTCCATCCCGCCGGACAGGGAAATCATGTTCCTGCCGGACGCGAACCTCGGCGCAAACATTTCGAAGAAGCTCGGGCGCAAGATGCACCTCTGGCCGGGCTGCTGCCCCACTCACAACGCCATCGCGCCTGAGCGGATTGCCGCCGCCCGCGCCGCCCATCCCGGCGCCGTCGTGATCATCCACCCCGAATGTCCGCCGGCGACAGTCGATGCGGCCGACGAGGCCCTCTCCACCGGCGGGATGCTCAAGTTCGCGCGCGAGTCCAAGGCGACTTCCTTCATCGTCGCGACGGAGGAGGGAATACTCCACCGCCTCCGCAAGGAGAACCCGGATAAGGAGTTCTATCCCCTTGCGCCATCCCCGCGCTGCCCGAACATGAAGAAACTCTCGCTGGAGAACATACGCGACTCTCTCCGAGACCTCTCCCCGCAAGTCGAGCTTGACGCCGAGACCATCCGCCTCGCCCGCGCCCCAATTGACCGCATGCTCGCCCTGTAGCGGGCGAACGCCGGGCGTAACAGGTGCCGAAGGCGCGCCGGAATATGGTAGAATAGACGCCTATGTTTTCCAAGACGAGTTTTGAAATTGGAAGGATTTTCGGCGTTCCGGTGAAGGTCGATTTCTCGCTGCTGCTGGTGGCGGGAATGTTCGTGCTTTCATACTCCCGCGCCATGCCGAATTCTCCCGGCACTTCCCTGGTCGCCGGACTTCTAAGCGCCGCCGCCCTTGTTGTGGCGCTGCTGGTCCACGAGGTCGGCCATGCGGCCGCGGCCCTGTCGCGCAGCTGCCGCGTCCACGAAATAACGCTGATGTTCTTCGGCGGGCGCGCCGTGATGTCCGGGCTGCCCTCCGCGCCGCTGGCGCGCGCCGCAATCTCCCTTGCGGGGCCCGCCGCCGGGCTGCTGCTATGGTTCGTGGCGTTGCGGCTTTCGGTTTTTCTCGGAGGCCTGCGAATTCTCCCGTTCCTGCTTGGCGAGACCGCGCGCATTTCCCTCTACCTCTCGATATTCAACATGATCCCCGCGCTTCCCCTTGACGGCGGCCATGTCCTGCGCGACGTGCTCGCCCACTTCAAGGGCAATGCCTTCGCGACATTCGTGGTAGCGAAGGTCTCCCGCGGAATCGCAATCGCCATGGGCCTTTACGGCATCTTCTTCGGCGGCGGCTTCATCATGGTCATCCTCGCCTTCTTCATCTGGGCTTCGGCCAAGTCGGAAATCATCCGAGCGGCAAGTGGCGGCGACCCCGACGGCCTTGACGACGACGTGGTCGTAATTTCCCCGCCCCCCTACGGCAAGGAAAAGGAATATACGCGGATCAAGAGGCGGTGAGGATGGGCGGACTGAAGACAAACCTAATCATGATCGCGGTGGCGCTGGCCGTGCTTGCCGCCCTCCTTTTCGCCCGGCGCGAGCTTATGCGCGCCTTCGAGGATGGCGGGGCTTCGCGCCCCGCACCCCGCGCTGTCGCAGTCTGAAGGACTGCGCCGACAGGACGAGAGGGAATCCGTCAGCGCGAGAGAAGGGTGTCCGCCAGGGCCACGATTAGCGGCATCGACACCACCGACGCAAGCGTGGAGACGGCGACTAGCATCACGCTTAGCGCGACATCGCGCCTGTATTGCACGGCGAGGACGGTGCATAGGGCGGCGGAGGGCGCGCTGGCCGAGATTACGGCCGCGACGAGGAGCGTGCGGTCCCATGTGCCGAAGAGGGCCAGGATGCCCACCAGTATCAGCGGCGAGACGAAGAGGCGCAGCGCCGTCGCTCGCATGGCGAGGCGGTCGCGGAAGTAGCCTTTGAAGCGTGCCCCGGCGAGGTGGTAACCGATTACCGTCATGGCTAGTGGGGTGTTGAGTTCGCCCATCATGTGGCAGGGGCGCGCTATTGGCGCCGGCAGGCGGATTCTCAGCAGGAAGAAGGCGAGCGCGACGGCTATGCCTATGATCCCGGGGTTGAAGGCGATTTTGCGCCAGGAGATTTTGGCGTCGCGTCCGCCCATCAGCCAGATGCCGAGCGTCCAGCAGAGGATCTGGAACACTCCGACGACAACCGCCCCGCAGAAGACCCCGTCGTCGCCCAGCACCTCCTTCTGGAGCGGAAGCGACATGAATCCGGCGTTGGTGAAGATTAGGGCGAATTTGAGGACGGCGTCGCGCGTTGGCGCTTGGTCGCGTAGGAAGAGGTAGGCGAGGACTATGCTGATGGCGTGGAAGCCGAAGCCGATTGCGGCGGCAAGCCCGATGGTGGTGAGCTGGTCGGGGGAATATTCGCGCTGGAAGGTTGAAATCAGGAGGCAGGGGGTTACGAAGTTCAGCAGGAGCGCGGTGGCGCCGCGTATGGATGCGTCGTCCAATGTCTTGGTGCGGCGGGCGAGCGCGCCGCAGCCAATTAGTACGAAAAGGACGAGGACCTGTAGGCCCACGGCCAGGAGGTTTTGGATAAAGGCGGTCATTTTTTCTCTTCTGGCGCCGGCATCGCCAGTATCGCCTTTGCAATTGCCGTCGCGAGGCGCTGGCGGTAGCGCGGGCTTTCAAGGCTGAGGTTCTCCGCCTCGTTGGACAGGAAGCCGCACTCGACGAGGATTGCCGGGCATGGCGCCTGGCGCAGCACCTGGAATCGCGCGTGACGCAGGCCGCGATCCGCTTCGCCCCGTGCCGTGTTCACTGTGGAATGGACGAGGTAGCCGAGGACGGTGCTTTCGGCGTCATAGGCGTTGCCGGGCCACTCCTTCATGGTGATGCGGGTGTCGCCGGCGGTGGAGTCGCTCTCGGCGAAGGAGAGCGTAAAGGTCTCGATTCCCTGGGCAATGTTGCCGCCAGTGGTGTTTGCGTGGACGCTTACGAAGAGCGCGGCGCCTGCCTCGGCCGCCAGCGTCGAGCGGTCTGAAAGAGAGACGAAGGTGTCGTTGGTGCGCGAGAAGACGACCTCTAATCCGGCATCGCGCAGGATTTCGCCGATGCGTAGGGCAACGTCGAGGACAAGGTCCTTTTCCTTCTGTCCGGTTGCGGCGGAGATTGCGCCCGCGTCGTCCCCGCCATGTCCGGGGTCGAGGAAGACGGGCCGCCGCGTTGCGGTGTCGCCTTGCTGTTCCTCTTCTGTCGTGGCGAGTTCTTCGGGCGGGGCCTCCTTGCCACCCGGAGCCCTCGCGAGGTAGAGTATCGGCACCAGCAGCCGCTCCAAATCGGGTTTGCCAATCTTGAGCGTGCATTTGTAGTCGGGGTCGGCCGGTTCGTTCAGCCACACCGTTATGCCATTCACTGCGGCGCGACGGTAGCCGGGGTGGAAGATCACGCTGTTGGTGCCGTCGGAGATGGAGACGAGGTTTGTTGTAGCCTCGACGATCGGGAGCGAGAGTTTCTTCTGCACCTTGGCGAGCGTCACGTGCTTCGGCGTGGCCAGCGCCAGCATTGGCGCAAGCAGCGCGGCAATCGCAAACAATGATTTGTAGCTCAAGCGCTCCATTAGAGGGTGGTGACTAGGATGGCGGCGTTCTGCCCATCCGGGGTGAGGCGGTATTTCTGGCATTCGGCGGGTATGAGCAGTGAGTCGCCTGCGCCCAATGTGGCGGTCGCGCCTTTTGCTTCTGCGCGCCATGTGCCGCTTTTCACGAATAGCGCCTCGAAGGAGGACCCGGCAGGGTGGCGCTCTGTCGCGGCGCCGAACTCCAGAATGGTGAAGTATGGGGTCTGCAGGCAGAGGGATCCTTGGGTTGCGCCAGGTTGGCTGAGTGGATGAGGCGCCACG
Organism: Kiritimatiellia bacterium; assembly: GCA_017962605.1. Lineage (GTDB taxonomy): Bacteria > Verrucomicrobiota > Kiritimatiellia > RFP12 > JAAYLN01 > RGIG5952. Next base: position 12,291 of record JAGCUY010000154.1, read on the forward strand.
AAGCGCGGTGGCGGGAGAGAGAAATCAATGGAGCGCAGGGCGGCATCGAAGTGGAGGGCCCTTGGTTTGCCGTCGGGGCCGCGGCGGTCCCAGTCGTAGAGGCGGTAGGTCGTGTTGGAGTTCTGCTGGACTTCGTAGATCAGCGCGCCGGCGCCGATGGCGTGGACGAGCCCGGCGGGGATGTAGAGCGTCTCCCCGGCGCGCGGCGTATGGCGCACGAGCGCGGAGGCCAGGGCGCGGGGGGCGCTGGATGCAAGGTCGGCGAGAGCGTCGCGCGTGGCGATTTCAGGCGTGATTCCCGCGTAGATGGGCGTGCCGGGTTCGGCGTCGAGGATGTGCCAGCATTCGTTCTTGTATTCGGCCGGGTCGGCGGTGTGGTCCGCTGGCGAGGGATGGACCTGAACGCTGAGCGCCTGGCGGGCGTCGATGATCTTGAAGAGCAGCGGGAAGCGAGAGGCCGACGGTGCGCGGGTGCCGAGAAGGTCGCGGCCGAATTCGGCCGTGAGAGCAGAGAGCGTGCGGCCGGCGAGCGGGCCGTCCGCTACCACGCTGTCGCCGTCTTGGTGGGCGGAGATTTCCCAGGATTCGGCGCAGGGGGTTGGAGTGGCGGAGCGCCCGTAGCGAGGGGCGATCCTGTCGCCACCCCAGAGGTAGTCGCGGTAGATGGGGCGGAAGCGCAGGAATGGGGGCAGTTTGTTCATTGGAATGGTGCGAGTGCGGCCGGAATTGGCCGCCCGATTGCCTTGAGGGCGTTGCAGAGGTCGCGGCAGGCGTCGCGCTTGACGGCCGGGAACTTGATCATGTAGGCGGGATGGTAGGTGGGGATGGCGGGGATGCCGTCGAAGCGGAAGACGCGCCCATGGACGGCGGAGATGTCGGCCTGGCCAAGCAGGCCCAGGGCGGCGGTGTTCCCGAGGACTACGATGGCGCGCGGCTTCGTCTGCGCGAGGTATTCGCGGAAGGCGGGAAGCGCGCTGGCCATTTCTGCGGCCGTGGGCGGGGTTGTCGCCTTGCGGCCGATGCAGACATTGGAGAAGAGCGCCTGGCCCTTGCCGTAGCCCATCGCGGCGACCATCTTGCGGAAGGTTTCGGAATATGCGGCGCGGTCCGCGACGATGCCCTCCTGTTCGCCCACGAAGAGGAAGTCAACGGCCGCACTAGGGGGGACGGCGCTTGCCGTGGCCGCAGTGGGAGGCGTGGCCGCAGTTGTTGGCGGGGCCACTGTGGCTGTTGCGGCCGCATGTGGGATGGCCGCGCTTGTCGCGGCCATGGCGCTTGACGCAACGCCCGCGCCATCCGCCATTGCCTTCAGCTCGGCTATGGTTTCCGGCTCCAGCTCAACTGTCTTTTCGCCGCAGACCTTGCGGTATTCAAGGTAGTCGATGAGGTTGGAGACTTGGGATGTCATTTGGCGGCCGAGGCAATCGCGGCCATTCTAAGACGGCTCCCTATTTGTCGCTCGTCGCCTTGACCTTGTCCCAAGTGCGATTGTAAAGCTCCTGCACTTCAGGCTTGTTGGTAAAGCCGCGAATCACCTGGCCATGGGACATGGTCTCCGGATCGACGAGGACAAGGTTGCGGTAGTCGTCGTCCAGCAAGGCAATGCCCGGTTTTACGGGGCATGGCCCGCAAATGTAGTTCATGTTGGCGGCGGCGACTTCCGGCTCGTAGATGTAGTTGATGAAGGCGTATGCAAGGTCGGGGCGCTTGCTGCCGGCGGCGAGGACGAATTCGTCAAACGCGATGGAGAAGCCTTCCCTTGGAAGGGCGAAGCCAATGTCGTCGCGCGGCTCCATGCCCTCTTCCTCGTCGCCGACGATGACCTGGGTCGCATCGGTGGAATAGCCGTGTCCAAGGAAGGTTGCGCCGGACGGGACTTCGGTCTTGTAGCTTTCAGCATCGAACTTCCTGACGTTGACCCGCCACTCGATTAGCTTCTGCGCGGCGGCGGCCAGCTCGTCGGCATTGGTGGAGTTGATTGAGAAGCCCAGGAACATAAGCGCGCCGCCAAGGGTTTCCCTGATGTCGTCGAGGAGGGTGATGCGGCCCCTGAGGGCGGAGTTCCCCAAAATGGACCATGTGCGCACGTCGGCATCCTCCGGGATGGCGTCTTTCTGGTAGAGGAATCCGCCGTATGTGACCGCGTATGGGACGTTGTATTTGAATGAGGGGTCGATGATCTGGTTCTCAAAGGCCTTGTCAAAGTTCTTGCGCACGTTGGGGATGCGCGAATGGTCAAACTCGGCGATCATTTTTTCCTGGGCCATTGTCTCGATTTGATAGGACGTCGGCGTCATCAGGTCATAGCCAGTCCCGCCGGCTTTGAGCTTGGCGTACATTGCCTCGTTGGAATCGAAAGTATCGATGATGACGCGGCAGTTGAGTCCCTTTTCGAAGCCGAGAACCACTTCGGGGGCGATGTAGTCGCTCCACGTATAGATGTGAAGTTCCCCGCCACGGCATGCCTCAAGGTCGCAGCCGCTGGCTTGGGCCGCCGCCTGGGCCTGCGGGGACAGGTCAACCGTGTCATCGTTGGAAGAACTGCAGCCGCAGCCTCCTGCGAAGGTGAGGGAAATGACGCCGGCCACGACGCCGAGAATGTTGATGTGCTTTTCCATTTTTTATTCCTTCGAAAAAGAGTAAGAAATTATACCATAAATTCCACGGGCGGATGGCGACGGACAATTATGCCTGCCGGGTGGATTTGCCTGTCAGAAGTTTGGATACGCCCGCAAGGACGCCGGTGAAGAGAAGCATAAGCGTCGATAGGACGAACACGGCGGGCAGGTTGCGCGAGTGTTTCGTCATGGAGCTGACGTATGTCGGGAAGGTGTTGGTGCCTGCGCCATTCACAAAGGAGGTGATTACGACGTCGTCGATAGAGAGGGTGAAGGCGAGAAGCCCGCCTGCGACGATGCCCGGCAGAAGAATTGGCAGTTCGACCTTGAAAAAGGTGTACCAGGGGCCGGCGCCCAGGTCGTAGGCCGCCTCGATGATGCGGTCGTCGAAGTCCTGCAGTCGCGCAAGTAGCGTCATTGTCACGTATGAGACGCAGAAGGTCACATGGGCGATGAGGATTGTCCAGAAGCCGCAATCGACGCCGCATGCGACGAAGAGCATGAGTAGTGAAATGCCTATCAGTATGTCGGGCATTATCAGCGGCGTGTAAACGAGGCCGTAGTGGACGGTTTGGAGCCGGCTGCGCCAGCGGTGGAGGGCGAGCGCGGAGGTCGTTCCGATGACGCATGAGACCAGCGTGGCCAGGGTGGCGATCCTAAGGGACAGCCAGAAGCTCTGAAGCAGCGCCCTGACGGAATGGTGCCCCGAAAAGACGAGGCCGTACCATCTGCCTGAAAAGCCCTGGAAGTGGCCCCCGGGGCCGAAGAAGGACATGGATACGCCGTTCGGCACGAAGCCGTAGGCGAAGATTAGGATGATTGGCACATACAGGAAGAGCATGACCAATCCGAGTAGCGAAAAGGACAGGAAGGACTTTCTCATTTCGTGCCTCCAAGCATAAGTCGTGCGGCGCGGATTTCAACTTGGCGCCTTTCACGGGCCGCCTGGTGGCGGCGCCACCAGAGGGCGCACAGGAGAGGCAGGAATACGCTAACGGCCATTAGCGTCGCGAGCGCTGAGGCATGCGGGATGTTGCGATTCTGTATGGCCCGCATGAAAATCTTGTTGCCGATAAGGACGCAGTTCGTTCCCCCGAGCATCTGCGGAATCACGTAGGAGCCGATCGCCGGGATGAAGACCATCAATATGGCGGAAATTAGCCCCTGGCGAATGCCCGGTAGGAAGACCTTGCGGAAGGCGTAGAAGCTCTTTGCCCCCAAGTCGCGCGCCGCCTCCATCAGCGAGAAGTCGAATTTCTCCGCGGCGGAGTAGAGCGGCATGATCGCAAAGGGCAGAAGGGTGTAAACCGACACGAGGATTACGGCCGTCTCCGAGTCGAGGATCGTTGACGACGCGGGGTCGGGCGGCGTCGGGGAGGCCAAATGCACCCAGATGAAGAAGTCGCGCAGGAAGGGCGGCAGGCCGTCGAACAGCCAGGCGCGGAACTGGATGAAGGCGAAGTAGCACGACTGCAGCCAGCCGTCGGGGTGCAGCATGGTCTTCCAGGCAAAGACGCGGACAACGAAGTTCGTCCAGAACGGCAGCATGATCGCGCCGGCGACTATGGCCCGCCACTTCGTCTTCATGCGGGCGATGGCGTATGCGCATGGGAGGGCCAGGAGGATGCACCAGAAGGTTATTTCAAAGGAGATGCGAATTGTCTTCCAGACGATGACCGGGTAATCCGGATCGACAAGTTCCCGCCATGTGGAAAGGCTCCATTCGCCTACGCCGCCGTTTGGCGTGTGCCCGTGGAATGTGAATGCTACGACGATGATTGACGGGATGGCGAAAAAAAGCATCAGCCATAGGAAGGACGGCGCCGTTACTACGACTTCGCGGAATTTCTTCGTCATGGCGCAGTTCCTTCGGCGTCGTCCGCACGGGACGGGGACGCGGGGGCGGAGGAGGTCTTTGGCGGCAGCAGCGGGTCGTCGGGTGCCGCGTCGTCGTCTAGCATGTATCCGCTGTCGGCATTCCAGTAGAGCCAGACTTCGTCTCCCCAGCGGATGGGCTTCTCGTCGAGAAGGTAGCCGGCGTGCTGCTGATATACGGCGATGCGGCGCTCGCCCACGGAAACCCAGTAGTTGGTGTGGTTCCCTGTGTAGATGATGTCCTCGACCTTTGCGCGCAGCGCGTTCATGTGGGCGAACTGGCGCTTGGGCGGGTCAATCGATATCCCGAACTTCTCAGGGCGGATGGAGAGGTTCACATGGTCGCCGACGGTCTTCTTCTTGTCGTTGTAGCAGAGGACGCCGTTGAAGCCTTCGATGTCTGCGAAGTCGGGGATTTCGACGATGCAGTAGTCATCCTCCGGCGCGGAGGCGACGATGCCGTCGAAGAAGTTGGTGTCGCCGATGAAGGAGGCGACGAAGCTGGTCTTTGGTGCCTCATAGACTTCGGCGGGTGTCGCGATTTGCTCGCAGACGCCGGAGTGCATGACGGCGATGCGGTCGGAGAGGGACATCGCCTCGCCCTGGTCGTGGGTGACGTAGAGGAAGGTGATGCCGACCTGGTCGTGGATGAGGTCGAGTTCGAGAAGCATCCGCTGGCGCAGCTTGAGGTCAAGCGCCGCGAGGGGCTCGTCGAGCAGAAGGTCGCTCGGCTTGTTGACGAGGGCGCGCGCGCTGGCGACGCGCTGCTTCTGCCCGCCGGAAATCTGGCTTGGAAGGTGCTCGGCCTTGTCCTCCATCTGGACAAGTTTGAGCATCGCGTGGACTTCGTGTTCGATTTCATCCTTGGGGCGCCGCGCTCCGCGGAGGCCAAAGGCGATGTTCTCAAACACGGTCATGTGCGGGAAAAGCGCGTAGTTCTGGAAGACGGTGTTGACGTTGCGGTGGTTGGGGGGCAGCTGCGTGATGTCCTGGCCGTCAAGTAGGATGCGGCCGGCATCTGGCTGCTCGAAGCCCGCGATTAGGCGGAGGAGGGTTGTTTTTCCGCAGCCGCTTGGGCCTAGCAGGGAAAAGAATTCGCCTCGCTTCACGGAGAACGAGACGTTGTTTACGGCCCGGACGGAGCCGAAGCGTTTCGTAACGCCCTGAAATTCCAGAAATTCGCCCATCTTTAGAGAGGAAGTGCGGCCTTGTGGCCGCACTTGTCAGGTTTATGTTCTTCCCGCTCCGAGAGCGGAGCGGGCGTTGCACCCCGCGCGTCGTCGCGGGGTCGCTTGCGGCGTCTTGTGAACGCCGCAAGCGAAGGGCCTCTTAGAAGCCCAGGGAGATGCCGGCGTAGTACATGAAGTGCTCTTTGTCGCCGTCAGCCTGCTTCTCTGCGCACATGTCGCGGAGATCGCTGTCGATGATGGCGGAGAGCTGGCAGCCGCAGTTCACGCTGAAGTTTTCGCAAACTGCGTAGCCGAGTTCGGCGCCGAATTCGGTATCGACGAAGCCATCGTCATCCTCGCCCTTGCCGGCGCGGTAGCTCTTGGAAGCGTAGGCGACCAGGCCATAGACGCTGAGCGAGAGCTTCTCGTCATCGGTCAGCGTGAAGCCCTTGGAGAGCTTGAACTGGCCGTAGCAGCCCTGCTGGCTTTCAAGGCCGAAGCGGGCGTTCAGCTCGGGACGGACGATCCACGCATTGTAGCCGACCGCGATCTTGCCAACCCACTCGTCAAAGGTGTCGTCGGTGCAGGGGTAGGTCCAGGACGCGACGCCGAGCATGTAGTCGAAGTCGCCGAATTCGCCGTAGTAGTCGAGCTCGTAGTCAACTTCGCTCGCGGAGCAGGAACCAAAGTGCTTCCTGTCATAGCTGCTGCCGACGCCGTAGCTGGACCACACGTTCAGGTCGAAGCCCGCGAAGGTCACGCCGGCGCCAGACTGGAGGACTGCGTCATCATAGAAGACGTAGCCATTCGAGAGGTAGCCGTTCTTCAGGGTTGAATACGCGTAGGCGCCGACGGACGGGCCTTCTTCCTCCGCGAATGCGGAGCCGACGATGCCGGCGGCCACTGCCGCGACGGCGAAGTATTTAGAGACGTTCATTGTTTTTTACTCCTAAGTAATGCGGCCCCCGGCGGCGCGGCCCCATGCCGACTGTCGGAAAAACCAACTAAAATATTCTACGAAAAAGCGGCGCGGGACGCAAGATTTTTTTAATATTTTTTTTGGCTTGAAATTTTGCAAGGGCTTTGAGGTTTTAGTAGAATGGATGAAATCTCTTTTGAAAAAACAAGCCATGTTTTCATTTTTTAGGAAAAAAGGGGCCGTCATTCGCCATAGGCCCGAGCACTGCGTGTCGCGCAAGTTGATTTCCCGCGAAGCGCTGAAGGTCCTCTATCGCCTCTCCGATGCCGGATACAAGGCATACCTCGTCGGCGGCGGGGTGCGCGACATCCTCCTTGGCCGCGCCCCCAAGGACTTTGACGTCGCCACCGACGCCACGCCGCGTGAAATCAAGCGCCTCTTCACGCGTTGCTTCATCATCGGCCGCCGCTTCCGCCTCGCCCATGTTATCTTTGGCGACGTCATAATCGAGACTTCGACTTTCCGCAAGCAGCCCGACGTCGGCAGCGACGTGCCCGACGGCGAACTCTACCAGTCCGACGACAACACCTTCGGCACTCCCGAGGAGGACGCCAAGCGGCGCGACTTCACGGTGAACGGGCTCTTCTACGACATCAAGACCTTTGACGTCATTGACTACGTTGGCGGCCTCCGCGACCTTGACAAGCGCATCCTGCGCTCCATCGGCGACCCAGACACCCGCTTCCGCGAGGACCCCGTGCGCATGATGCGCGCAATCCGCCTCGCCTGCAAGCTGGGGCTGGACATCGAGCGCAAGACTCTCCGCGCGATCCGTCGCAACTATCGTGAGATCGAGAAGGCCTCGACGCCGCGCATCCTGGAAGAGCTTTTCAGGATGTTCCCCTATTCGGCATCGTCGCCGTCCTTCCGCCTCACTTGGGAGACGAAGCTTCTCTCAATACTGATGCCGCACCTGTCGGAGTTCATCGATGGCCACGGCGGCAAGCGCTGCAAGGTCTGGGATTGCCTTGCGGAGTTCGACCATTATACGAAGAAGTCCGATGCCGAGCCCTCGAACGGCCTGCGCATTGCCGTGATATACTTGGCGCAGTATCTCGACACCCTGGCCGCAGAGGGCGCGGAGCAGGCGCACCGCGGGAAGCGCGCGGAAATCGCCGACCGCGTCATTAGGACGATGAACGAGAAATACCAGCTTCCGCGCATTGCCCTGCAACACGCGGTGCGGCTGCTGGTGGGCCTCTCCGATTTTGCCCAGAAGCCGCAGCGCGGCAGGACGGTGAAGGACCGCGACGGGCAGTTCTCTGACACTCTCGTCGCCGCGCGGATAGCGGCGCGTGTCTTTGGCAACATCCCCGAGGGCAACGTGGACGCCTGGGCGAATGTGAAGCGTGAAGTCATTGACAGCCGCCGCGGCCGCCGTGGCGGCGCGCATGCCGACCCCGCCCCATCCGGCGATGCGCAGAACGGCGCAGCCCCAGAGGCTGCGACTTCTGAGCCAAGTGCGGAAGATGGCGCGCCGCGTCGTCGCCG
>JAGCUY010000016.1 GCA_017962605.1 Kiritimatiellia bacterium
GCCATGGCCTTCTCCGCGCCCGGTGCCGCACCGCCCCCTGGCGTCGCGCCGCCGCCCGACGAACTCGACGCCATCGCCGGGGCCACGGCGCCCGTCCCCATCGAACTCGGCGAGCTCTCCTGGACCTACCCCACGCCTGGCGTGACGCGCAACGGCGACATCCTCGTCGCGGAGGTGCCGCCTTCGGAGCCCCCCGGCACCGCCTGGGCGCAGGCCAACCTCGACCTCGCGCCCTACGCCGGCCGCAGCATCCGCTTGACGATTCACGCCAGAGGAACCGGGGTCGGCAAGCCGCGAATGTTTTACCTTGGCCTGAAGTTCATGGTCAAGCTCGAGGCCGAGGACGGCACGCTTACATGGCCCGATGCCGTCAGGAAGCGCACGGGCGACTGGGAGGAAGACCTCACGTGCTGCTGCGATCTGAGCGCGGGGGTGAAGTCGGCCGTCCTCGTCCTCGGCCTCCAGTCGGCGTCCGGGCGCGTCGAGTTCGACCTCTCCACCCTCCGCGCAGAGGACGTCGGCGTCATCGTCCCGCGCGTAAACCAGTCCTACAAGGTCTCCTATCCCGACGCCGTGCGCGACCGCGGCATGATGCGCGGCGTCATGCTCCCCATCGACCTCGAGAAGATCCGCGAGGACGACTTCGCCACGCTGGAGCAGTGGGGCGCGACCCTCGTCCGCTACCAGATGTCGAAGCACTGGGCCGACAGGTGGGCCTGGGAGAGGAACGAGGACTTCGACAAGTACATGGACTTCGCCCTCGGCATCCTCGCGACGAACATCCTGCCGTGGGCCGAGAAGCACGGGCAGAAGGTCGTGGTTGACATGCACGCGACGCCCGGTGCCCGCAACGACCGCAACGAGAACCGGATGTTCTACGAGGACCGCTACGCGAACCACTTCGTGGAGGTCTGGCGCCGGATTGCCGAGCGCTTCAAGGGCGACAGACGCATCTACGGCTACGACCTCGTGAACGAGCCGCTCCAGTCCTGGCCGGCGCCGTACTCCTATCTCCATGTCCAGCTCGCGGCCGCGCGCGCCATCCGCGAGGCCGATCCCGACGCGACCATCATCGTCGCCGCGAACGGCTGCGGCGATCCCGCGGGGTTCGCGACGCTCTCGCCGCTTGCGATGGACAACGTCATCTACCAGCCACACTGCTACTCGCCCCACGAGTACACCCACCAGGGCGTCTTCGACAGGAGGGACGCGGGGACCCGGCGGTACCCCGATCCCGGAATGGGCTGGGACAAGGAGTACATCCGCCGCCAGCTCGCGCCCGTCCGCGACTTCCAGCTGCGCCATGGCGCGAAGATCTACGTCGGCGAGTTCAGCGCGGCGGTCTGGGCGCCGGGGGCGGGCGACTACCTCCGCAACTGCATCGAGATCTTCGAGGAATACGGCTGGGACTGGACCTACCACGCCTTCCGCGAGTGGGACGGCTGGAGCGTCGAAAGGGAATGGAAGGGGATGGAAAACGGCAGCGACGTCTTCATCCCCTCCGCCGACAATCCCCGCAAGCGCGCGCTGCTGGACGGGTTTGCCCGTGGGCGCGCCGCGGAGACCCCCGCGCGACCGCAATCAAAGGACAGGAGGGACAGGAAGGACTAGAGGGACAAGAGCCCCACTGTCCCTCACGTCTCTCTCGTCCATCTATCTCCCCTGTCCCTCTTGTCCCTCTCGTCCCTCCAGTCCACCTACCGCCACCACACTCTCTCACTCTCACACTCTCTAACTCACCCACTCTCACACTCTCTAACTCAACCATAAGGAGAACAGAACATGAAGACAAACACATTACGCACACTCGCCGCATCCGCGGCATTCGCGGCCGCGACGGGCGCGGGCCTCGCGCCGAAGGCGCTGGCCTGGACAACCTCGATAACCGACACGACGGGATACGTCGTGCAGAGCGTCGGCGATGGCTATAACGAGAACTCAATCATCAGCGGGATGCACTTCCCCGGCGGTGCGCCCGTGGCGGGAAAGAAATATCTCGTCAACAACGAGCTGACAATCCGTTCGCCGGCTTCCGCCGGCACCTACACGTTTCAAGGCGATTCGCTTACTCTCGATGGCGGCGCGTACCTGCTGCTGAAGGGGGCTGGCAGCAAGGTGACCATTGCAGACCTTCGCGTGTTCAATGCGGGAATCTCGCAGGGCGACGGCAACAGCGAGATGACGCTGTGTGGCGGACTGACCGTTTACGGGACGCCGTCCGCACCCACTCTGCTTTGGGGCAACGGCGTCGCCGGCTGGCGCAGTCTGGTGATCGAGTCCGCCATCTCCGGCGGAAGCGATGCCTGCATAAAGGTCATGCACGATGTTTCCACCGGTGACACGGCCCAATACTATGCGCACCTTAAGGGCGACAATTCCGGATACGCTGGGTCGATCGAGGTGGAGAACGGAGGCATCGGAATCTGTCTTGTGGGCTACGGCAACAATGCCTTTGGCGCTTCGCCCAGAATCAAGCTCACGAACGACGGCAGACTGTTTGGCGGCGGCAGCGGCACAGTCACCCTTTCCGGTGCGGCACTCACGCTCGACAACGGCGGCTCTATTGGCGTTTACAGCAAATCGGGCAACAACGTCGGTCTTCAGCTCTCCGGCGGCACCATCAATGGCACCGGTGTTCTGACCATCAAGAATTCAGGGATGGAGGGGAGCCATTCGCGCCGCGTCGCGCTGGGCAATGTGTCGATCAGCGGAATCGACCGCATTCAAGTTGACAATGGCGTCCTGCAGTTCAACTCCGGATACAACAACCCGGCAACCCCAATCGTCATGACGCAGCCGACAATGCTTCGGACGGCTCAGGGAATAAGCGCCGGCCCAGTGACGCTTCAGTCGTCGTCCTACCTCAACACGTCAGGGGAAGATGTCACCTTCGCTTCTCTGACGTTTGAGCAGACTTCGGACAACGCGCCCTACATCATCAAGTTGCTGGCCGGAACCATCACAATCACGGGCGACATCACGAACCGACTTAATACCGGGGCGAAGATGCGCATTGATTTCAGCAACGACCAGATTTCGCCACTTGCCTCAACGAACGCATATCGCATCCTCTCCGCGGCAAACCTTGGCATGGCTGGCGGCCCAAGCGCCGACGACTTCGAGGCAACGGCGAGCTATGCTCCAGACTTCGTAAGACAGGCCATTGCCGGGGGCACCTTCTCCATTGAAGATGACGGCGGCAGAAAGTATCTTGTTTATACTTTGCCGCAAAAGGTCGTCTATTCCACCGGCGGGGACGGCTATAACGACGAGTCGTTCACAACGCGTGGCCACTGGAGCGATTCCGCCGTGCCGCACAGCGACGCAAACTACTTCATCTGCAACGGCCATCAGATTAGATCTAAGCGGTATGCTACCTCGACCTTCAACGGACACACACTTTCCGTGCTTAACGGCGGCACGCTCGCAGTCCAGGGGGAGACATCCAACGGCGGCGCCCGCGTGGACGACCTGCGGCTTTTTGGAGGTTCCACCCTTACCACGACGACGGACTGGGGCAATAACCTCAACGGCAATGTGACCGTTTACGGCTCTTCCGCGAATCCGGCGGTTTTCCTGACGGGGGTGGCCGCTGGCAACGCCGCTCGCGCCATGACCGTCAATGCGGCCGTTTCCGGAAGCGGTTCCATTCACTGCCGCTACCAGGACGGCCCGATAGACACCACCAAGACAGCCGTCCTCCATCTGCGCGGAGACAACACGGGCTTTACCGGCGAATGGGGGATAACGCACCCTGCCGCGCAGGCGACATTCGCCGGGGCGGCGAACTTCGGCTCCGCTTCGGCGCTTGTGTTCTGCTCAAACGGCGTGTTCTACGCGCAGGGGGCGTCGTTCGCGATTCCCGCCGGGACGACTGTGACCGTCCGAAATGCCGGAACCGTCTCCGGCAGCGAGGAGCTGACGAACGGCGGCACGTTCCTCGTTGACGCGGGGCAGACGCTCACGGTGGCCGGCGTTGTTTCGGGCAACGGCATTCTGCGAAAGACTGGCGCGGGCGCGTTGCGGCTCGATGCGGAGAACACCATCTCCGCGCCGGTCGTCGTGAAAGAGGGCTTCATCGGCGGCGTGGGCAAGGTCGCGGCCGTCGAGCTGAAGAACGGAACGGGATTCGACGTTTCCGCAACACAGGCGACTCCGCTGGAGATTGGCGCGCTGACCATCGATGGAGGCATCGTGCTGAACATCTCGGACTTCGCCGCCGCCAACTCCGACAGAATCGCCATTGCCAGGGTCGGGGCGCTTTCCGGGACGCTGCCCGATTCGCCCGTGTCCATTACGATTGACGGCCGGCCGTCCAAGTCCCTGCGGCTCTCGCTTTCCGGTGGCGTCATCTACGCCGAGCGCAGCCCGTTCGTAATGATCGTGCGGTGATGTCGGGCGCTGATGAAGCGCCATCCGCGCTTCGCCATCCATCAGAATGGCGGAGCGCGGATGGTCCTCGCAAAGTTCTAGGCTCCTACCTGAAGATAATGGTGAAGGCTCCCGGCGGGTCGGCGTAGTCCCATACGCCATCCGTCGCCCAGCGGATGTAGTCGAGGTCGTAGGACCCACCCACCGTTGTTGAGCTGACGATGCCGAAGCGCAGGAGATTGGGGAAGCCAGAGGAAGCGTATGAATTGTAGGCGACGCTTCCCTTCAGTCCAGTTCCGATTACAACGTCGTCGCGCCAGATGGTGTATGCGTAAGGGATGCCATTTTGGGAAGCACCGCTGTAAGTTAGGCGGAAGGTGTGCCAGTCGCCTGTGTTGGCAACGACGGCAAGGTTTGTAATTGTCCCGATGCCGTCCGGCTCCCAATAGACACCATTTCCCCCGACGTAGAAAACCGCCGAGTCGCGCGGATTTCCGCAGATGAACTGGAAGACTAAATCCCGATTGCTTTGTGTGCCAGTCCAGCGGCTGTTGACCTTGGCCTTGAACTCTACTGTGTAGGCGGTGTCTGGCCCGACGCTGGCACTCCAAATGGAATCGTTCGCCTTCCACCACGCCGTCGTTCCCTCTGCCGTTGAGGAGAGGATTCCATTTTGCGAGACGGATGCCCCGGCCCCCACGCTGCCAGACCAGTCTGTACCACCGGCGGATGGGCCAATGAAGCGAGTGTCGTTCGCGGTCATCTCATATTGAACTAGGAACTCACCCGACCACTTCTTCGCGGCCCTGCCGGACGGGGCGGCAGGCGGCGCGTAGGCGCCTTTTGTCATGCGGAGATAGGCCACCTGCGCCTTCCCCTTGTAGTCGGCGGCGCCGGGGGAACCGATGATGATTCGGTTGATGGTGGCGGAGAGGCCACTTCCGAGACCGTCTTTCACGAGGAGGCCATCGACATAGACGGAAAACTTATTCGCTTCGCCGCTTCCCTCGCGGACGATGCGGTAGGTGTGCCAGATGGTCGTGTCGATGGTCGTCAGGAGCGTGTCTCCCCAGTAGATGCCTGTGGTTTTGAAGTTCAGGGAGGCGTTGTACATTGAAGTGTCATGTGTTCCGGCCTGAAGGTTGAGGGCGTACTTGGTGCCGGACACCTGGCTGTCGATCTTCAGAAGTGCTTCGATAGTGTAGCCGGAGCCACCGGTAGCCGATGTCGGATTCATGTTGACCCAGGCATCGCCGGCCGCGCCATTTGCGGCGGCGCTCATGAGATACTGCCCTCCAGATGTCATGTTCATGGTCATCGTCCCTGCGGAGAGGGATAGCCATGTGGCATCGGTGCTTGTGAAATCGACGGCTCCGCTATTGTCCACATCTTCGGCCGTCGGGAGCGCATTCATTTCAAACTTACATTCGAACTGCGACGAGTCGAGGACCGAGAGGTCAGCGGCGGCTGTGAGCGCCAGCGACGCGGATGCGAGGATGGCGGCGGTTCGCGTGATTGTCTTTGCAATGTTCATGTTTTCTCCTTGTGGTTGTTGTTGTCACTAAACGACAATGACAATTCTACCACAAGGCGCAGAGGGTCAGACTTACTTTTAGGAAAATTTTTTTTAGCCGTCCGTTAACGCCTTGCGTTTCGGAATCCCAGTGGGGGCATGCCCACCCGCTTGCTGAATAGTTTCCAGAACTCCAGCTCGGTCTTGAAGCCGCTGAAGTTCGCCACTGCGGCGATGGGGAGGTCCGTGCCGGCTAGTAGCTCCATGGCCCGCGCCAGCCGGACGTTGATGATTTCGTCTAGGGCGGAGTGCCCGGCGGCCTCGCGGAAGCGCATGTCGAACAGCCGCCGCGTCCCGGGGAAGCGGGCGGCGAGCGTGGCGACCGTGAGGCCATCGCATGCCTCGCGCCGGATCATTTCCATCGCCTCCAGGATGCGTGGCTCGCGGCGGCCATACCCGCGCGTCGATTTGCGGCGATCTACGATCAGCGGTGGGAAGATGAACGGAAATTCCGAACAAGCGACTTGCGACTTGCGACATGCGTTTTCGACATTAGACATTCGACTTCCCCGCCTGTCGCCTGTCGCCTGTCGCTTGTCGCAATCTTTATTCGCTATCTCCATGATCGCTTTTGCGGCGAGATAGCCGGCATATTCAAAGTCGAGCCGAACAGTGGATACAGTCTCCACAACCTCCTTGTCCGGGGGTTGCGGCACCACGCCGTCTGCGCCGACGAGGGTCACCGTTCGCGGGAAAGACCGTCCTGCTGCCGCCATGGCCTTGGCGGCGCATCTCGCGCAGCAGTCGTTGACGGCGAAGACTGCGCAGTGCGGCGGAAGGGCGGCGGCCCATGGAACCATGCGCTTGAAGCGGGCCGGGCATTCCTTCGCGCTTTTGGCCGTGAAATAGGCGACCTTGCATTCCGCGCCGGCCTTGCGGCAGCATTCGCGGAAGGCGTCGATCCGCTCGCGCGCCCAGCGTTCCCTTTTCCAGCACGACATCACGGCATACGAAGGGGGATTCCCGGCGGAAAGCTCCTCGAACGCCATGCGGGCCACGGCCGCCTCGTCGCAGGTGACGCCGCGCGCGTTGCGCCATCCGGGGCGGTCCGACGGGCTGAAATAGACCACCGGGACTCGCCCGAATAGGCGCGGCCGCAAGGTCGTTCCCGGGCACCAGCATTCCGCCGCGCAGCCGATGGGCCTCAGCTTGGCAAGGGCGTTGCGCAGTGCGGCCGGGGAGCAGTCCGCGTGGTCGAGCGTCTCGACGCGCCAGCCTCGCGCGGCGGCGTAGCGGCGCATACCGTCCAGTCGCCTGCGGTTGCTGTCCAGCCCAGGACTGAAGTCAACGTAGAGAATCGCCGGTCCCCCGGCCGTTTTCGCGTTAGGGGTCATGGCGCGTCGCAGTTGTTTTTGCTTATCGGCTGCATTGCTTCAATAATACTACATCGCCCTTCGCCGCGCAAAGGGTGTGGCAAAAGATGGTTATGTTTGATAAGGCGCTACCGCGCCGAGACACGGAAAGAAATGTGCCAATGTGAAAATGTTGCCAATGCCCAAACCCAATACCCAACTCGGGGAGCGACATAGATTTTTTTTTACTGCGCCTTGCGGCGCGACGATTGGAACGGTTTTTGGGGCGTGGCCTCCGCAGGGATGGCTCTCATCGCGGGCCGGATTGCCTACGGCGCCCGCGCTTCGCAGCCATCTGTTTCCTGCGGAAGCTGCGCCCTGGACACGAACTGCACACATCGCGCGGAGCAGACGGAAGAAGCAAGGGCTTGCGCCAAACTTCAAAATTTCCTCCGTTCCCCGTTCCCCGTTCCCCATTCCCCGTTCCCTGTTCCCTCCTTCCGCGCAAAGGGGTTTTTGCTACAATAGTCAACATGCAGAGCGCAAACTGGGGAATAGAACTGCTGCGCGTCCCGGAGACGTGGAAGATTACTCGGGGCGAAGGCGTGACCGTCCTCGTCATCGACACCGGCTGCCCGGCGCGGATTAAGCGGGGCAGGGAGGTGGTGCACCCCGACCTCGCGGGGAATGTGCTGGCCGATAGGTGCAGGTCTTTTGTCTGGGACGAGGACTCCATCTACGACATGTCTGGCCACTCCACCGCATGCTGCGGCATCATCGCCGCGGAGGACAACGGCAAGGGCGTGGTGGGGTATGCGCCCGCCGCCAAGGTCGTGACCTTCAAGGCCGTTGGCGAAAGCGGCTCCGGCTACCCAGGCGACCTCGCGAGGGCCTTCGATGTAATGAACCGAAAATTTTGAAAGGGGTTATTTTTCATAAGAAAAAGGCCGCTGCGAGGGTTGTCGCAACGGCCTTTTCCGTTTCTTTTTGCGGCCAAATGTCTGCCGATCACTTGCGGCTCAGCTCGTCAATCAACTGA
>JAGCUY010000155.1 GCA_017962605.1 Kiritimatiellia bacterium
TAGCCCCTACTACCCATGAACCACACTCACTCACACCTCTCCGCCACAGCAGCGACATTGCTTCTGTCTGTCATTGCGGCCACCACAGCCTACGCTGACAATCCCATATCCGCCACAGTGACGCCTTACACCTTTGTTGGCCGCGTCATGGATGCCAAGCACGCGGCCTTCGACACCAACCGCGTCTGCACCATTTCCGCGTACGACTCCGAGTCACTCGAACTCATCGCCGAGACCGAGAGCACCTATCTCCCCGGCGTCCGCGAGAACTATGCACTGAAGATTCCCGTGGCCACGGCCAGCGCCAACGACCATGCCGTCCAGGACGACGACCTGGCCATCGAGGTCACCGACGAAAAGGGCAAGGTCTGGCAGGGGAAAGTCCCCGACTCCGTATGCGGCGCGGCCGGCGGCATCCGCAGGGTAGATATCGTCCTCGGCAACGACTCAAACGGCGACGGCATAGACGACACTCTTTACAACAGCCTCAAGACACAGTGGGAAGACAGCGACTACTGGCAATACGGCCAAGCGTTCGACCCCAATGCCGACTACGACGGCGACGGCATCTCCACCATCAACGAGGCATACGCGGGAACCGACCCCTTCAACCCGAAAGCAGCCCTGCGCATCACATCCTTTACGACCGATGCCGAAAAGGAGCCGACGCGCGGCACGCGGGGTGCGGCTAGCACCACGGCCCACTCGCTGTCTTTCGAGGCCCAGGCCGGACGCGCCTACTCCATTGAAACAACCACCAACCTCGTCAACCCAGCCTGGGCGCAGACTTCATTCACGCTCCCAGACTCCGACAAGTCCGAGGAGATAATCTCCATTCCATCCACGGAAACCGGCTACGCCGTTCCCGTGACCATCTATCTTCTCCCGACCGACGACCCCGCGCGCTTCTACCGCGTCCACCTCGAATAGAGGCTTTCAGCGCAGTTTCATTGCCGCTATTTCTGCGGCAAAGGCCTTGCGCATGGCGGCAAGGTCATTTGCGGTGATGGTTGTCCCTTCTGTGCCTTCGCCAAGGACGCGCACATTGGCGACGCCCGGTATCGGCACCGTTGAAACCACAAGCGGGTAGGAAGCAAGGGCTTCCCGGTAGGGCGAGCCATTCATGAGAGCCGCAGCCGGCGGCATCTCGAAGACATCGTATTGGAGGCCATTGTCCACGCCCCAGGCGAGCGCCCACGTCTCAAGGATGCGGTCGGCGGGGTTGCGCCAGCGGCCAACTGCAACCGAACAGCATGATGCGCGGGTAGAATAGGGGCGAACGACGGCGAGCGGGGCGCGCGGGGATGCGCTCCCTCCCATCGTGCCATGCAATTCCGCATGCAGTTCCTTCGCGTATTCCCAGCTTTCGGGGGAGCCGTTGGGGAAGGTCATGGACTCGAAGCGACCAGGCGTGGTGGCCGCGCCGTAGCCAAGCCACATTATGGCGGCGGGGGCAAAGGGCTCGTGCTGCGCCCACATCCGGCGCATCTGGTCGGGCGTGACATGGCCAAGGCCGCTCGGGGCGTAGGCATGGGCCTGCATCCATGGCACCAGCGGCTTGCCATAGCGCCGCGCCAGCCCAGTCATGTAGCCCATGTCCTCAGGGATGCGGCCACTGGCGTAGCCGCCCGCCGCTACGGGATAGGGGTCGATGTGGAGGAAGTCGAGTTCGCGTGCGAGAAGTTCCTGTCCGCTGCCGTCGCGGTCGTTTGACTCTGACCAAACGCCGGCTCGCGTGGTGTTGCGGAATACGAGGAGGTCTGGCGTAATCTCCCGCACCCCATCGCGGAAGGCGCGCGTAAGTTCCGCGCAGGCCTGGTGGAATGAGTAGAGGGCGATGCCGTAGGCCTCCGCGCCGTAGATTTCGGGATAGCCGCATGTGCGGGGCTGGAGCAAAGGACGGGGGGATGCTCCCGCCAGTGAAGAGTTAAGAGTGGAGGGTGAAGAGTTTTTTGCAGCAACATCAAATGCCGCCTGGCCGCTGGGCGAGAAGCCCCAGAGAGGGAAACTGCATGCGGGGGAATCCAACCATCCGGTGAGGTTGAAACACTCGTCGCCAAAGCGAATGGCGACGATTTCGTTTGAGGGGAATGTTCCTTCGTTCGCCAGAGCCCACTGGTTCGCGCGCCATGAGCCGACAAACCGCGCCCGTTCGCGGGTGAGTTCCGAGAAGACGGAAAGCTGTCCGGAGCCGCGCTTCCATGAGTCGCTTTCGGGGTCGCTCTCCCAATATACGGCGATGCCGACCTTGTCGAGGAGGCAGTCCGCGCAGTCCGTCAGGTCGAAGCGGAGACGCACGAGGAGGCGGTTCTCGATCTCCGGGCCGGACAGTCCGGCGGAGGTGTCGTTCTCAGGCGTATCGCCAGAGGCGGCGGGCATGACCTCGCAGGGAATTATCCGCAGGTGCTGGGCACCGTCGAAGAGGCGCTCCGGCACGACAATCTCCGCCTTGCCGGTCGGGCGCATCGAGCCAAAGTAATGGCCGCTGTGGACAGTGCGATCCGTCCCGTCCACGCCTTTGACGGTTCGCGTGTAGGGCTGGCCGCGTGAATAGACGGGCGGCTCGACGATTATTTCGTGCGGGCCGGCGGTGAAGGAGAAGAGGTTGCGGTCGATGGACAGGCCGCGATAGGCGCCGCCTATGCAGACGGCGCGCTCGCACGGCTTGCCGTCGCGGCTGGCGGGGCGCGAGTCCTTCGACGGGTCCGGCCCGGACGTGAAGCCCTTCACGCCACATTTGCGCAAGGCGGCTAGGCTGCGCCGGCAGTCATCAAGCTGCCATGTTGACACCTCAACGCAATCAACGCCATGCTCCGCGCAGTCGTGGATCGTCGCCTCCATGTCGCTCCGCCCCTGCGTGGACATCCAGACAAAGGGGAACCCACTGCCGGAAGCGGCGGTTTCCTGTGAAGAGTTATGAGTGAAGGGTGAATGGTTTGCGGAGGCGACTTCAACGCAAAAACCGCAAAGAGCAACGCAAAGAAATCTGAAGTAGTTCATGTTTTTACTATAGCCATCGACAGCCATCGTTAGCTGTCGATAGCTGCCGAATGCCCCAAAATCTACTGCACAATGATGAAAAATGCCTGAGTATGTTTCAGGAGGAGAGTTCCACCTTGACTGGCAAGATGCCATCCGGCGGCAGCGGTTTCGGAGTCGAGCGCCGGGAGTCCGCTGATGGCTCCGGTGGCGGTGGCCAGCGGCAGGCCGTCCGTTTCGTAAGGAACCATGGCGCCGCCCTCGAAGGCCGCCTGATCAACGCGGACGGTTGCGCCGTCCTCGAAGGAGAGGTCGCCGTTGACGGTGACGAACGCCGAGGCGCCGACGTTGGCTGCGCCAATCTCAATCGTTCCCGCAAAGGCGAGGTTGCCCGTGACGTCGAGCTTGCCGCCGCCGACTTCGTCGGAGACAGCGCCGGAGATGGTGGCCGTCTTGCCTGACCACACGTTCACCGCCTGCGTCTTGCCGTTCAGATCAAAGCCATTGGCGAAGGTGAGGTCGCCGTCGGCATACTGGCTCTGGAGCTGGATGACGGTGCCATCTGGCAGATAGTCGGTGCCGGAAACGAGCTTCGCGCCTTCGCCGCCGAGGTTGACAGTGAGGTCTCCGCCATTGGCCGCGAAGCCGCCGCGAAGGGCGTAGGAAGCGGGATAGGCCGAGAAGCGCTTCCAGCAAAGTTCGCCCTTGCCCGTGCCGGCGGGGCGCGTGAAGGTGCCTGCCGTCTCGATGACGCCCACGCCGTTCGTGCCGTCGGCGAGCTTGATGCCGGCGAGCGGGGAGAAGGTCGCGGGGGCGATGCGCGCGTGGCCCTGGATGTAGTAGTCGCCCGTGAAGGCCGAGTGGTCGCCCGTGAAGGCCAATGCGCAGCCGCGGCGGTTGACGTCCGAGGTCAGCAGGGCGCCCGAACCGAAAAGCGCCGAGGAGACGGTGTTGCCCGTGCTGCGTTCCGGCGAGAAAATCAATGCCGAACCCTCGAGAAGTTCAATCGGATGCGAGATGTCGAATGCGGTTGAGCCGCGCAAACCGATGGAGCAATAGCCGCTGGCGCGGACGGGCGAACCGCTGGCGCCAAGGCCGCTGTCGGCCTGGACGAAGACGCCGCCATTCACGAGGTTCAATCCACCGGAGAAGGTCTGGGCGCCGAGGAGCCACGCCTGCGCGCCGAGTTCGGGACGCGACTGCTTCTCGCCCGCGATGGTGAGCGCCATCGACGTGTTCGCATCGGGGTCGGCGAAGGGACCGTAGAGGCGGCGCCACTGACCAACATAGACCTCGTTGCCGTTCGCCTGCGAGTAGGAACGCTTGCCGATTTCCTGGTTGTCGCCGTAGATGAACATGCCGTCCTTTGCGCGTGTGGTGAAAGCGCCGCCTCCCGTCACGTTCAGGCGGACTGTTCCCTCATGCGGACGCTGGCAGACGATCATGCCGGACTTGATTTCGACTTTCCCACTGCTTCTGACATAGCAACTCACGTCCGGCGAGAGCGGCAGAATGACGCTGTTGACGGAAGAGATTTCAGGTGCGGAACTTTCGGCGATGCTCGCACTTGGTTTCCAGTTCGCGTCCGCGCCGGGCGTCGTAGAGGTCGTAACGAGCGAGAGCGAACCGTCCGTCGCACGCTCGAAGAGAGATGGGGATTTGTAGCCGCTGGCATCCTTGTTCGCATAGACGAGGCCGTTCACCACGGGGCTGTCGGACGAGGAAGTCGCCGTCGAGCCTGTCGAGTCGAGCGCGAGGGCGAGCCTGTTGGTGTGCGTGACGAGGGCGAGGCCCTGGTTCACGGAGAGCGCGCCAATCTCGAGCGCCGCATCGCCGGCGTTAACAGCTTCGGCGCGAATCTGAACGATACCGTTAGTGGCGTCGAAGCGGTTGAGCGAAGACGTGCTTCCCGTAAGCGGACGCAGAATCGTTCCCTCGCCCATGCGCAGGGCGGAGACCGAAGTAAGTTTCCCGCCGTTGGGCGCGAAGACGCCCTCGGCAATCTCGAGTTCGCCATTGAACGCATTGTCGCTAGTCAACCTCAAGGCGCCATCGCCGGTCTTGCGGAGGACGCCGCCCGCGTTGGAGGCAAGTGTCGCCGTGGCCGCCGCGCCGGAGCCGGTCGCGGACGAAATCGTCACCGTCACGCTGTCGCCAGCAGCGTAGCCTTCGCCTCTGCATGTTACGACGATCTTTTCGAGCGTGCGATCCTTGTTGAGAACGGCGTAGGCCGTGGCGCCGGAGCCGCTACCGCCCGTAATCGTCACCTTCGGCGCGGTGACGTAGCCTGAGCCTGGATTGGTTAGCATGATTTCAGAGACGCCATAGCCAGTCGCCGTGCGGCATGTAGTCGAAAGTCCACTTGCGATGCCGGACTGAACGGAAATGGTGCCGCCTTTCGGGTAAACGACGATTTCGCCTGCGGCGGAATCCA
>JAGCUY010000017.1 GCA_017962605.1 Kiritimatiellia bacterium
AGGTGCGGAGGCCGGCGTACTACCCGAGGGAGCGCGGTCGCCGCGAGCGGCTCGCGCGTGAGCGGCGGCGCGTCCGCGACCGCTTCACGACCAGTCCGTGCCCCAAGCCGGACGAACTGCTGGCGCAGTACGCCAAGGCGCGGACGGGGGCGCGCGAGGCGCTGCGGTTCGGCTCGATGCTGTGCGACCTGGAGGCCTACTGCGACAACTCCCTGCTACGGAATGCGGACGGCGAGATCGTCGGGCGCAACGCCGGGGTGAAGGGATGGCTCCGGGAGAACTGCCCCGGGCTTCTTACGCACTACAAGAACGTGATGCGGTACAAGGTACTGGCGGAGAAGTTCCGGCAGGCGGCGGGGGCGGCGGATCCGATCCCGGCGGCTACGCTGGCGGGGGACGGCCCCGGCGACGCCCTCCGTCCGCTGGGCGGAGGCAGGAGTCGCAGGATCACGGTGCGGATGAGGAAGGCGAACGGCCATCGCGCGGGGAAGACGGTGGGCGGGACATACGCGCTGGAGGCGGGGGAACTGGAGGCGGCGTGGAAGCGCGCCCGCGAGATGCTCGACGAATGCGAGGGAGGAAACTGTGCAAGACTACAGTGCGGAAAGCCGGCGGCAGGCGGGTTGGCCGGCGGGAAGATGGAGGGGGGCGCTGCGGCGGGAACTTGCGATAGACTACAGTGCGGAAAGGCAAATGGAAGAAGGGGTGAAGTGGCACGACTGGAGAGGGTTGTGGAGAAGAGGCTGGGGGAAGCGACGGCGAAGGTGGGGGCGTGGTCGAAGGTGGGGGCGTGGTCGAAGTGGCGGATTGGCGTGACTGCGACTGGAGCCGGCGCCGCATTGGCAAGCGCATAGCGGCGGGGATTGGCACATCACCAACGCCTATTGCGGCCTTTGCCCTCCGACAATCTTTTGCAACACCCAGGTCAAAGGACGGGGAACAGGGAACGGGGAACAGGGAACGGGGAACGGGGAACGGGGAACGGGGAAGGAGGAGGTTTGGCGTAAGCGCCCGGGAAGCGTCATGGGGAATCGCCGGAGAGTCGCGAGAGGGACCATTTCGCGGCGCGGCGGAGCGGGGCGTCGTGTGGGCGGCCGCACATATCAGTCCTCCAATTCATAATGATAGCCAACTGCCTCCCCGTTTTGATTGAAAAAGATATAACACGATTCTGGTCTTTGCAAAAAACTAGTTGATTTCTTGGATTGTTTTTCCTTGTGCGAGGAAAAACAATCGCATTTGCATTGGTGTGACAAGGTAAAAGCCTAAAAGGAAGAGAAGAATGAAAATCTTACCAAGACAACCTATATTGCTTTTTACTTTCATTTTTACTTACTGCACTCATCTGGAATGCAGTCATCCATGACTCCGTTCCTGTATCCATCGATTATTGCCTTCATATCTGCAATTGTGTCCTTTATCCATCCTTCAAATCCTTTTGAATTCCACCATGGAATATCACTTGGCCACCAAGATGGACGAGGCGGCATACCCCCGCATGGTGCCCTGGATGTCGGTCAGCGGGTAATATGTTTGCCCCAGCCGTCGTAGGAACAGATGTATTCACAAAATCGCATTGGCAGAAATTATATCAAAAACTGGCGCGTCATGGGGAATCGCCGGAGAGTCGCGAGAGACCAGTTCGCGCCTAGCGAGAGTTGAAGAGAATGCGGGATTTTGGTAGCATGGATGCACCGTTTTTTAAGGAACAGGATTAAAAAATGAACATGGTTGGAACATTCGTGAAGCATTCACCAGTCAGGCACTTCGCCGCTGCGGCGCTGGCTTTTGCCGCAATGGCGGGCGCACCGCTCTGCATGGCGCAGGAATCCGCCGAGCCCACCCAAACGGCGCTGGCCACCGTCGCCTCGGAAATCACGAAAGCCGAGGAAGTGGACGTCGCCGCTTCCGTAGAGGCCTCCTCCGGCTGGCTTGATTCGCTTACCAATGTCGTCAACAAGGCCGACGACTGGGTCTGGGGCCCGACACTGATTGGCGCCATCCTCGTGACCGGCATCATCCTGACCATCGTCCTGCGCTTCGTCCACCTCTTCAACCTCCGCCGCGCCTTCCGCTACACCTTCCTCACGGAATCGACCGGCAGCGGCGAAGTCACCGCCTTCGGCGCGCTCTGCACGGCCCTCTCCGCGACGATCGGCACCGGCAACATCGTCGGCGTGGCGACGGCAATCGGCACCGGCGGCCCCGGCGCACTCTTCTGGATGGAAGTCGCCGCCTTCTTCGGCATGGCCACCAAATACGCCGAAGGCACGCTGGCCGTGAAATACCGCGAAGTCTCGCCTGACGGCAGGGTTCTCGGCGGCCCCTTCTACTACATCGAAAAGGGTCTCGGCAAGGGCTGGAAGTGGCTCGCGGTGCTCTTCGCGATCTTCGGCGTCGTGGCCGGCATCATGGGCATCGGCACCATCACGCAAATCCAGGGCATCACCTCGGCGGCCGACCGCTTCTGCCAGCTCTGCATCTACAAGGACGCGGCAGCCCCCGGCTTCGACCTCTTCGGCGCGCACTACTCCTGGGCCCTCGCGGGAACCGGCCTCGTCGTCACCGCATGCGCGGCGCTCGTCCTCATCGGCGGGCTGAAGCGCATCGCCAGCGTCTCCACCGTAGTCGTGCCCTTCATGGCGGTCTTCTACGTGGTGATCTGCGTCTTCCTGCTGCTCGGCAACCTCTCCAAGGTCACGGCGGCCCTTGAGCTGATCGTCCGCGCGGCCTTCAACCCGCAGGCCTTCACCGGCGGCATGGTCGGCACGATCTTCATAGCGATGCAGAAGGGCATCGCCCGCGGCATCTTCTCCAACGAGGCCGGCCTCGGCTCCGCGCCAATCGCCGCAGCAGCGGCCAAGACCAACGAGCCCGTCCGCCAGGGCCTCGTCTGCATGACCGGCACCTTCATCGATACCATCGTCATCTGCACCATGACGGGCCTGGCCATCGTCGTGACCGGCGCCTGGGAGCCCTCGCTCGGACTGAAGGGCGTGGACATCACCATCGAGGCATTCAGCCGCGGCCTTGGCTTCCTGCCGCACGCCGACCTCATTGGCCCGCTCTTCCTCTCAGTGGCGCTGGCCTTCTTCGCCTTCACCACGATCCTGGGATGGGACTACTACTCCGAGAAGTGCCTCGAATACCTCGTCGGCACCGGCCGCCGCGGCATCGTCCTGGCCTACCGCCTGCTCTACGTGCTGGTGGTCTTCGTCGGCCCGTATCTCACGGTCTCCGTGGTGTGGGGCATCGCCGACACCTTCAACGGCCTGATGGCCTTCCCGAACCTCGTGGCCCTTGTGCTGCTGGCCCCGACGGTTGGCCGGCTGACGCGCGACTACTTCAAGCGCCTCGCCGCCGGCGAGATTTCAGACAACTAGGAATCGAGATAGCGGCAGGCGGCGAGTGCGGCGGTTGCGCCGTCCGCCGCCGCCGTGGCAACTTGCCGTATGTTCTTTGCGCGGCAGTCGCCGGCCACGAAAACGCCCGGCGTCTTGGTGGTGCAGTCTTCGCCTGAATCGAAGTAGCCGCGCGCATCGAGAGAGGCCCAGTCGGCAAAGGGGGCGTTCTCCGGGATGAGGCCAATCGCCACGAAAAGGCCGTCCGCCGCAACGGTGCGCTCGGCGCCGGTGGTGGCGTCGGCTATGCGGACGCCGCGGAAGGCGTCATCGGTGGTGTCGTAGCCAACAATCTTCACATTGGTGATGACCTCGACATTCGGGCGGCGCTCGACGGCTTCGCGCAGCTTCATCTCGCCCGTTAGGGCCGGAAGATCCTGGAGGATGATTACCTTCCGGCTCTTGGCGGCCAGCAGAATGGCCTCCTGGAGGCCGGAATTGCCGCCGCCGGCGACGCAGACGTCGCGGTCGGCGTAGAAGTCGCCATCGCACACGGCGCAGAAGGAGATGCCGTTGCCGACGAGTTTCTCCTCGCCTGGCAGGCCAAGCATGCGGTGCTTCACGCCGGTGGCCAGCACGACGGCGCGGCACTCGTGGACGGCGCCCTCTTCGGTGCGCACGGCGAAAGTGCCGTCGTCGCGCCGCTCCACCGCGACGACGTTCTCAAAATCAATCTCGGCGCCCTGCGCCAAAATCTGCGAGAGGAAGCGGTCGGCGAATTCGTTACCAGAAATCTTATCGAAGCCGGGGATGTTCTCGACCTTTGGCGAATGGGTGATCTGACCGCCGAACCCCGCCTTATCAAGGACGAGTGTGGACTTGCCATTGCGCTGCGCGTAGAGCGCGGCCGTCATTCCTGCGGGGCCGCCGCCGATTACAACGATGTCGTGCATTGTCTCTCCAAACAGTTTTAAAAAGTTACAACTAGCGCTAGTTTCCTCCCCGCTGGCGCCGTTTTTTGGCGTCTTCGAGCAGAAGAGGCGAAATGGCGATCTCCTTCATCCCCTGGGCCTTCAGCTCGGGATTGATGGAGTTGAGGTAGTCCCGCGCCGCCGGCTCGCCATCGCGGCGGAGGATCTTGACCATTTGCTGGTAAGCGTCCTCGCGCATGGCGGCCTGCTCGTTGCGGAGGGCCACGATGTCCCGGATGAACTGGTTGAATGTCAGGCCGTCCTCCTCGATGGCCTTGAGGGCCTTGGCCTTGAACTCGGCGGTGCGCTCCTTGGCGGCGATGGCGGCATCGTCGTCATCCTCCTCGATAACCACCGGGCGGCGGAGGACTTCGAGGATTTCATCTTCCTCCCACTCGGTGCCGGGAGGGAAGCCGAAGAACTCCGCGCCAGGCTCGGAAACGGAGGCAATCGTGTTCTCGATTTCGTTGTCGAAAAATTCGCGTTCACGCGGGGTGGCGGAAGGCGGCGCAGGGGGAGGCGCAGAAGCTGGGGGCGGTTCTTCGGGAGGGCTTTCGACTTCCGTCGAGGCTGGGGATATGCGCTCCTGGTTCTTCTGGCCGGACTCACGGCCATCAGTGCTGGGAGATGCGGCATCTGGACGGGCGGCTTCCGGCGTCTCTGGCGCTGCAGTTGGAACTCCACGCCCCTGCCCCTTCTGCCCGGCCTGAATGGGCGCTGCACCAGGCTTTGCGGCTTCAGGCGGCGAAAGGAGGCGCCATGCCGCAAAGACCGCGCAGATGGCTACGACGGCAATGGCGGCGGCTCTGACGATGCGGTCGCCCGCGCTTGCCGGTGGTGTCGCCGGGCGCTGTCTTTTCCTAGATGTTACAATGCGTGGCATGGCAGTTGGCAATTATATCATCTTTGCAAGAGGTTGAGAAGGCGCTCCGTGACTGCGGGCGCGGAATAGTTGGCAAGCGTCCAGGCCCGGCCCGATTCGCCAAGGGCCGAGGCGGCGGCGGGGCTTTCAAGAAGGAACTCGACGGCCGCGTTGAACTCGGCGCATGTGCGGAACCAGAGGCCTCCGCCGGCGGCGCGAGTCTGCGCCGTGAGGACTTCGCCGGAAGCGAACACCAGGCACGGCCGCCGCGCAAGCCAGGTTTCAAGAAGCACGATGCCGAGGCTCTCGTTCACGGAGGCGTGGCAGAAGGCCAGCGCGCCCGCCATGAGGTCGTGCTTCTCCTGCTCGCCAACGAAGCCGAGGTCGATGATTTCGGACTCAAGCCCCTCAGGGCGCTCGATGTCGCCGAAGCCGGTGAAGACGAACTTGAGATTGGACTCCGGGTGCAGGGCGCGGAAGGCGGCCCAGTAATCGACGAGGAGCGGAGTGCCCTTCAGTGGCTCGCGGCGGCCGCAGTAGAGGAGGTAGGGAGGCGCGGTTTGAAGAACCGCGCCGACAGGACGGGAGGACGCCGGGACCATGCCTGCGAGGGCATGCCCGCGCTCGGCGGAAGAGGCGAAGTCGGGGAGGGAGAAGCCGATGACGGAATGCGGCCTTTCGCGCAGACTAGCGCGACTCGTCGCAGGAGCGGCCGGTGCAAGGCCCGTATCGGAGAGGGCGGCTTCAGTCCCCTTGAAAAAGAGCCTCTCGGCCAGCGCCTGCTCCTGGGCGGTATTGAAGCAGAAGGCGTGGACGGAGTGGAACATCCGCGCCACGAGGCGGACGCGCGCAAAAGGCTCGTCGTGAAGGCAGGGGACGAGGACTGTCTTGTCGGGGAAGCGCGCGGAGGCCGTGAGGGCAAGCCCAAAGAGGTATGGGCCTGTGAGGATGCGGTCGAAGCCCGCGCCGGCGGCGTAGTCCATGAGGGCGTCGGAATTGACGCTGTTCCGCAGCCAGGCCTCCTCCTCGGCATCGGAAAGCGTCTCGCCCTGGCCGATGCGCATTTGAAGTGAATTGAAGAGGTCGGCGTCGCGGTCCTGGTTCACGGGGAAGCGGATGACCTTGACGCCATCGCGCACGAACTCGCCGGGGGGCAGCTCGTTCGCCCAGGTGAAGTGGTTCTTGGCGCAGGTGGTGAGGAACTCCACGCGAAGGCCGGCCGCCGCCGCAAGGGTGGCCAGGTTGAAGAGAAGGGTCTCGGCGCCGCCGACGGCGCCGCCCTCGGCCAGGCGGGGGGAAATTACGGCGAGAAGCGGCCTTTCGCGCAAGTCTGCACGCCCCGCCGCAGGAGCGGCGGGTGCAAAACCGGGAGGCGGCACATCAGCGCTCATTGCTACGCGCCCAGCCACAGGAGCGGCGGGTGCAAAACCGGGAGGCGGCACATCAGCGCTCATTGCTACGCGCCCCGCCGCAGGGGTGGCGGGTGCAAAACCGGGAAGCGGCGCAGCAGCGCTCATTGCTGCTCCAGGGCCGCGAGGCGGCGCTCAAGCTCGGCTATGCGGGCGTTGGCCTTGGCGAGGTCTTCGCTTTCGCGCTCGGCGAGCAGCGACAGGGAGGAGTGGAAGATGGCGTTGGCGCGGTTCTGCTGCGTCCAGAGCCGGAAGGTGTAGAAGCGCAGGAGCGCACGGATGACCTTTTTCAACTTGATCAGGAGCGCGCCCTTGAAGCCCTTGTGCTTTTCGCGGATTTCCCAATCGCCGATATCCACCTGCGTGACGCGGTGGATGGCGGACAGGTAGCCGTTGAAGAATTCGGGGTTGTCCTTGAGGGCGGCGACATTAAAGCGCTCGGCTCGCGCCAGCGTCTCAAGGTCGTATTCGCCGTTCTTGACGCGCTCGGCGGCGCGGCGGCGGATTTCCGCCACCGCTGCCGCCGCATCGACGGTGCCGTCGGTTCCGATCTTCACAGGCTCGTCCATGGCGGCACCCCGGTGCCTACTTCGCAGCTGGCTTGAGGTCGTTGTCGATTATCCAATCGACGACGCGGGAGTAGCGGATGCGGTCCTGATAGTATCCGATCTCGCCATCCTTCTTGATGCGGGCGAAAATCTTCTCTCCGGAGACGGAGGGGTCGCGGCGGGAGTAGGCCTGCGCCTCGGCGTCGGCAAGGGCGCGAACGTCGTTCTCCGTGGCGGTGATGTCAAGCTCCTTGGCGAGGACGCGGCCGATGTAGTTCAGGCGGACATAGTTCTTGGCCTCGGCGTCGATCTTCGCGTGCAACTCCTCGGCGTGGTCGCGGACATAGCTTTCGACCTCGTCCCGGCCCTTGACATTGCCCTGGATCTCGCGCGAGATAACGCGCTCGCCAATGGCGCGGGCGGCGATCTGGACGCTGCTTCCGGGAACATCGAAGGTGGCCTTCTTGGTGAAGATGGCGTCGATTTCGTCATGGAGGCGGGAGCGCTCCTGCTGCTCGCGCTCTGCAAGCATGCGCTGGCGGAGGCGGTCGCGGATTTCGTCGATGGATGCGGCCTGGACGCCCTTGCAGAAGTCCTCGTCGGAGGCGTGGACAACGGCATTGACCTTCATGACCTTGCCCTTGTATGAACCCTTCTTGCCGCGCAGGGACTCGACGTGGAAGTCATTGGCGAAGCTTGC
Source organism: Kiritimatiellia bacterium (assembly GCA_017962605.1). Taxonomy (GTDB): domain Bacteria; phylum Verrucomicrobiota; class Kiritimatiellia; order RFP12; family JAAYLN01; genus RGIG5952. The sequence goes on from JAGCUY010000017.1 coordinate 7,832, forward strand.
CTCAAAGGAGAAGTCGTCTCCGGCCTTGAGGCCGAGGAGTGCCTTGGCCGAGCCGGGGATCGCCTCGTAGTAGGGCTTTTCACCGACCTGGAGCCAGAAGTTCTCGTTCTTGACGTAGTGGGCGGCGGGGTCGTCGGCGGCAGCGCCTTCGAGGGCCAGGTCGCTCTCAAAGGAGATGTTGGCGTAGTCGCCGTCCTTCATCGGCTCGGCGCTTTCGGCGGTGGTGTCGAATGTCTCGCGGAGGAGCGAGAGCTGCTTCTCAAGTTCGTCGTCGGAGACGGTGGGGGCTTTGAACTTGAGCGGGAGGCCCTTGTATTTTGGCGTCTTGAAGGTGGGTTCGACGTCAACAAAGGCGGTGAACTCGATGCCGTTGCCAGGCGAGAAGGTGATATCGCGGGCGCCGACGATTGCGGCGACCTCGAGGCCTTCCTGCGCGACGGCCTTGTCGATGAGGTCTGAGCACAAGGCGCGCTTCGCTTCAGCGTCGATCTGCGGGCCGAATACGCGGAGGATGACATCCTTCGGCGCCTTGCCCTTGCGGAAGCCGCGCAACTGGGCGTTGCGCATAAACGTGTTCAGAATCTTGCCGTAGGTTTCGGCAGTCTCCTCGGCGGGTGCGGTGATGGTGAGGCGGACGCGGCAGTCGCCTTCATTCTTCTTGTCAATTTTCATAATTAAATTATTATACTCCTTTTAGCTCTTCATAGTCACGTTCATGAGGAACTCCGCGTTCGAGCGGGTCTTCTTCATGGCCTTGATGACAGTCTCCATGACCTCGGCCGACGGCATTCCGGCGAGGGCCTTGCGGACCGACCAGATGCGCGGGAGTTCGTCGGGGTGGAGGATAAGGTCCTCCTTGCGCGTGCCGGAGGCTTCGATGTCGATGGCGGGGTAAATGCGCTTGTCGGAGAGGGAGCGGTCCAGGACCAGCTCCATGTTGCCGGTTCCCTTGAACTCTTCGAAGATCACCTCGTCCATGCGCGAGCCGGTGTCGATGAGCGCAGTGGCGATGATGGTGAGCGAACCGCCGTTCTCAATGTTGCGGGCTGCGCCGAAGAAGCGTTTGGGCTTGTGGAGGCCCATGGCGTCCACACCGCCGGAGAGGATCCGGCCGGAGTTGGGCTGGAGGGTGTTGTAGGCGCGCGCCAGGCGGGTAATGGAGTCGAGGAGAATGACGACGTCCCTGCCGCCCTCCGCCATGCGCTTGGACATCTCGATGACCATCTCGGCGACCTGCGCATGGCGCTCGGGGGCCTCGTCGAAGGTGGAGGCGACGACATGGGCCTTGGTGTTGCGCTGCATGTCGGTGACCTCCTCGGGGCGCTCGTCGATGAGAAGGACGATCAGGTAGGCGTCGGGATGGTTCGCGGTGATGGCGTTGGCGATTTTCTGCATCAGGACCGTCTTGCCGGTACGGGGCGGGGCGACTATGATGCCGCGCTGCCCGAAGCCAATCGGCGCGAAGAGGTTCATGATGCGCATGGAGAGTTCGTCAGGCGTGGTCTCCAGGAAGATTCGGCGGTTGGGGAAGATCGGCGTCTGGTTCTCGAACGGGATGACACGGCGCCAGTCTGCTGGCGCGCGGCCATTGACCTTCTCGACGAAGCCGAGGGCGAGGTATTTCTCCTTGCCCTTGTCGTTCTGCCTAAGGCGCGGATCGCGGATGGGGCCTTCGATGAAGTCACCGGTGCGGAGATTGAATCGGCGCACATACTGCTGCGATACATAGACGTCCTCCGGGCAGGCAAGGTATGATGCCTTTTCGGAGCGCAGGAAGCCGGAGCCGTCGTTGGCGACGTCGATGATGCCGCTGGTGAGGACTGTGCCGCCGCGGCGCATGTAGGCGCGGACGAAATGGTTGATAAGGTCGTGGCGGCGCCAGAGGCCGGCAATCTCCTCCGGGGGGAGGAAAGACTCCAGGCGGGAGTTGAGATCTTCGGGCGAAAGCTCCTCAAGTTCCTTGAGGGAGATTGGGGGAGGAGGCGGAATGGCGGGGTCGACCTCAGGCGCCGATGCCTGGGCGTCCGCAGCGGCAGGGCCCCTCTGGCCGAACTCAGTTCGGCCGTCAGGACTGGCGGGTGCGCCATTCATGCGCGCGCCCTCCGCGTAGGGCTGCCGGGGCTCGAGCTGGTCGAAGCGGCGGCCGCGACGGCCACGACGGCCACGGCGGCCTGGCATCTGCTGCATTGGCGGGGCGGGAATAGGCACTTCGTGCAGGCTTTCGCGATCCGCCATGGCTGGGGCTTCGGTGGTTTGGGGCGGCACGGGGGCAAAAACCGATGCCGGCGCCGCGACTGGTGTCTCTGCCGCTACGGGAGCCGCTGGCGCCGGGGCCGGGGCCTCTGCGGCAACAGGCGCACTCTGGACGAACTCTTGGCCACCAGGATTGGACGGCGCGGCCGCCACAGTATCGGGGCGAGGTGCTTCTGCCGCCACCTCGGCGACTGGCTGTGCCGGCGCAGGTTCGCCGGGAGTCCACTCCTCGGGCTTGCGGTCGGTCTTCATGACGGCGCGGCGACGGGGCGCAGTAGTGCGCGGAGTGGTAACGCGCCTTCTTGCCGGCGTCCTCTTCGGTGTTTCCCCCGCGTTGGCGCCGGCTTCATTCTCTGTGCTATCCATTATCTATTCTCCGTTTCGGATGCGGAAGACCATGTCAAAAACTTTTCGGGTCTCCGCCTTGAGCAATTCCATGCTCCCATTATTCACAATTGAAAAGGTGGCTCTCTGGGATTTTTCCTCGCAGGGCATCTGCGCGGCAATCCTCGCTTCGGCCTCGGCGCCGACGATGCCTCTGTTGGCAAGGCGACTAAGCTGGGCCTCCTTTGAGGAGACCACGGCCACTGTGGCCTCCCATGGGAACTTCCGGTCAAACCCCGCCTCGAAGAGAAGCGGAATCAGGACGACGTTCCGAGTGCCGTCGGCACGTGTGGAAATCCACTTCTCGACCTCCGCCCAGATGAGGGGATGCATGATCTCCTCAAGGGCCACCCTGGCTGCGGGGTCCGAAAAGACCAGCCGGCCAAGAACCCGCCTGTTCACCGCTCCGTCAAGTGCAATGGCATCGGGGCCAAAGCGCTCGGCGATCGCCTCCACCGCCTCCCCGCGCGGCCCTTGCAGGTCATGCGAAAGATCGTCGGTGTCAAGGATGTCGCAGTCAAGCTCGGACAGGAACCTCGCGACGGTGCTTTTCCCGCACGCGATGCCGCCCGTGACGGCAATGACCTTGCAATTCATGAACGAAGCAATGAAACAACAATTGAAAACGGCACCGCTTCACGAAGCGGTGCCGTAGTCAAATGGCCCGGCATCAGTCTCCGGTGGCGGAGGCTGCGCTGTCGAAGACATCGGCCTTCATGGCGCGGCCAGCCGGGTCAACCAGACGAGCCGTCACGAAGATGAGGAGGTTCCTCTTCTCGCTCTGCTCGTAGGTGCTGCGGAAGAGACGGCCAAGAAGCGGGATGTCGCCAAGGAACGGGACCTTGTCGTTGACCTCGACGCGCTCCTCGGTAATCATGCCGCCGAGAACGACTGTGGCGCCGTTGTAGATCTTGATGTTCGTTTCAACCTTGCGGACCTTGAAGATGGGCTGCTTCATCTCCAAGTGCTCCTTAATCGCATCGGAGCCATTCATGCCGATCGGATAGTCGAAGCCGTAGTCAATCCATTCAGGTTCGGAGACGATTTGCGGATTGAGTTCAAGTTCAATCGTCTGGCCGTCATCAGAAACCGTCGGGGTGACTTCGAGGATGACGCCGACAGGCTGCTTTTCAAAGGTCTGGGGTTCAACCATCGGGTAGCTGGTTTCGGAAACGTCGCCGCTGCTGATGGAGTTCTCCTTGACCTCATACTCGGTCGGGTAGATGAACTGGCGAGCGACCTCGATCGTTGCCTGCATTCCAGGCCGCGTCACGACTTTGGGCGCGGAGAGGAGGTCGGTGTTGGCCTGCTGCGAGAGCATGTGGAGGACAAAGCCGAGCTCGGGGTTGGTGAGGACTGACGAGACGGAGAGGAGCGCGTCATTGACGGCCGAGATGCTAACTTCCCTACCAATGCTTGCGCCATTGGAGAGGTAGCGGTTGATGGAAGAGGTGCCGGAGCCTGCGCCGACCTTGATGTGCTGCTGCGGGTCCTTCTTGTTCTTCGCGATTTCCCAATCGTCGGTGAGCAGCCACTCGAAGCCGAGGGATTCGAGGTCGGTCTGCGCGACTTCCACGAAGCGGGCTTCGATTTCAACCTGGCGCATGGAGTCGCTCATGATCGAGACGATCTTTTCGAGCTTCGTCAGGTTTTCAGGCGTGTTCACGACGAACATGCGGTTGATGAAGGGCATGTATTCAATTGAGGAGCCATTGGGCCAGGGCACGCCCAGGCGTGCGAAGAAGTCCTTCCAGTTGACTTCCTCGGTTTCGGTGGGCTCATCAGCTGCGCCGCCGAAGAGATCGTCGCCGCTCGCCAGGCCACGGGAAGAACGACGGGAGTTCTCCTTCGAAGCGCTTTGCTGAATGGAGGGGTCAACGATGAAGATGCGCTGGATCATATCCGTTTCAGGCTCGTCGAGGGGCACGACCCTGACCGCGTTCTCGCGGATGCGGAATTTCAGGCGGGAAAGTTCGCAGGCGAACTGGAGGGCATCCCAGAGGGACTTGTAGTGCGCCGTGAAGTTGATCGGCGGGGTGCCGCCATCGCGTGCGGCGGCCTGCGGCGAGAAGATGTCGTCATCCTCCAGAGGGGCATCGGCGGAGGCTCCTCCCCTCGGGAGCATGAGGATGATGTCAACGCCGCGCTTGTCCGGCGGGGTTTGCGGATCGTCGAACTCGCGGGAGGCTTCTGCGAGGAAGTCGATGACGTCGCGGATGGGCGCATCCCTGAAGTTGATTTCGGGGATGATGATCCTCCTCATCTTCGCCTCGGTCTCTTCTTCGGGCGTCAAACCCTCGCGGTTCACAACGCCGCCAGCGGTGATGGCGCCACCTTCGCCGGCAACGGCCTCGGCGACATCAATTGCGTAGCGGTAGCTGGGAGTCCAGGTTTCGCGGACTTGCTGGATCATCGCGGCGCGGGTGGCCATGAACTCCTGGGAGTCGCTATCGTAGATGCGATCGGAAATGCGCTTGAGAAGAAGGATCGCGTCGGCATCGTATGGGTTGTCGCGAAGGATAAGCTCAAGCTCGGTGCGAGCCTTGTCGTATTCGCTGGTGATGATGTATTGGCGGGCGCGCTTAATGCGGTTCCTGACTTCCTCGCGGTTCTTGCGGAAGTCACGGTCTTTCCAGCGCTTCACTTCGGCGACGGGCTTCTCCTCCGGAGGATTCTCCTGGACCTCCTCGCACTTGGCGATGCCCTCGGAGGCCTTCGGGTGGTTGTGCTCGCGCGCTTCGCGATAGAGCTTTTCGGCGCCCTCGTAGTCTCCGCGCTTGAAGGCGACCTCGGCCTGGCGGTAGATGGACTCGGCAACACCGAGCTCAGCTGCGTGGATTGCCTTTTCGTTTTCTGGACGACGGGCGAGGAACTTCTGCGCCTCATCGAAAAGACGGCGGGCTTCTGGATAATTGCCGCTCTTCAGTTCCTCTTGGGCCTTGCGCAAGCTTGTCTGGCCATGCTCGTCGAGAGCCCTGCGGCGCATCTTCTCGAGCAGTTCGATTTCAGAAACTGCGGCTGCGGTGTCATCATCGAGGGCCACTGCAACAGGGGCAGCCTCGGCAACGGGCTCGGCGACAGGCTCGGCAATGGCTGGCGCGGGAGCCTCGACAACAGCGACCTCAACTGGCGCTTCGGCAACAGGGGCCTCTGCGACGGGTGCTTCGTCAATCGGCTGCGCAATGGCGGCGTCAAGAATCGCGGTGGTTTCCGCCTTGGGCTCCTCGGCCAGGAAAGCCTCGGCCAGAGCCGCTGCGGGCGCGGCCTCGCGGAAAGAAGACTCCGGCGCGGCAGGCGCGGCTTCGGCAACAGGCGCTTCCTCTGCGGCAGGTGCGACCTCAGCGACGGGCGCGGCCTCAGCAGCGGGGGCTTCCACTTCTGCGGCAGGCGCTTCCTCTGCGGCTGCGGGCGCGGCCTTGCCGATGAGGGCATCGATTTCATCGTCCACATCGGCCTTCGCCTCGGCGCCGGCCTCGGCTACGGGCGCGGCCTCGGCGGCAGGCGCTTCCTCTGCGGCTGCGGGCGCGGAGAGAAGAGACTCCAGCGACTCGTCGTCGTCATCCGCCACCTTTGCTACTGGCGCTTCCTCAGCGGCCGGGGCTTCAGCGGCAGGAGCCTCTGCCTCAGCGACAGGCGCTTCCTCAACGGCGGGCTCAGACTGAAGGTCTGCGCCGACAGGACGTGAGGACTCGACGACTTCGGCAGCAGGAGCCTCTGCCTCGGCTGCAGCAGGAGCTTCCTCGGCAGCCGGAGCCTCGGCCTCGGCCGCAGGCGCTTCAGCGGCGGGTTCGGCGGCCTTCGTCTCACCGCCAGTAAACTCGTCGAGGAAATCGTCGAGGTCGCCGTTCAGGCCATTCTGCGCAAGGCCAGCCGGACAAAACATGAACGCGGCGGCGGCAATCGCCGCCACAAGAACTTTCGTCGTTTTCATTATGTGAGACTCCTGAAAGTGCATTAATAAATAACCCAAAAAGAAATTCCCAAAAATTAGAAATATATTCTACGAAAAAATCCGCCACTATTCAAGACGCGGGACGGAAAAAACTTTTTTGTCCGACTGGCGACGGATGTTGACGACCCGTGAAGACCTGTCAAGGGAGACAAACGTGAACTTGTCATCACCAATGGCAAACTCGGCCTCGCCCTCGCCTCCGTCGGCCACATACTCGGTGCCGTCGCGGGTTTGGACGAAGGTGATGATGAAGGCCGCGCCCGTGGTCTCCCTGCCGGCGCTCAACTCAGTCTTACGGCCGCTGGAGATGCGCTCCACGACGACGAAGGGAACCTTTTCGATCTTTTCGCGATTGGTGATCTTGTCGAAGACCTTCTCCTCGCGCCAGTCCAGAGAGACGAGCTTGTAGTCGGAGTAGCGAGGCGGAGAGCCAATGGGCGAGCCGGGAAGCCGGTCAAGCGGGCCGATGGGTTCGCCAACCTTCACGAAGACCGTCTTGACCTTGCCGCCGAGTTCGCGGTCGGTGTAGTCGAACTGGCACTTGTAGTTGCCGCCGCCCATGTTGCTCGTGGACTTGAAGAGCACGGGCAGGCGCGATGCCTCTGCGGAGGCGACGCGCAAGTAGTCCATGAGATCGGGGTGGCTTCCCTTATCCTTGGGATCGGTATTCGCCTGGAACTCCTCAAGATTGGTGAAGCCGTCGCCGTCTTCATCCAGAGCGGCGTCTTCGGGGACCAGGGGGTTGAAGCCGCGCTCGCGCTCCCAGACATCGGGCATCCCGTCGCCATCGGAGTCAAGCATGGCGTCGGCAACGGCGCCATCAACCCTCTTGGGCTGGGGCTCGCCACAGAGCGGGCACTCCTCGGACTCGAAGGGGATCGGCTTGCGGCACTTGACGCACCACACACGGGTCTTCGGCACAAAGAAGCCGTCTTTGGCCTCGGTGTCCACAGCCATCTTGAAAGGCGAGACCATACGCTGCAGAGCCTCATGAGACGCCTTGTTGCGCTCGGTAGCGGCCTCCATGTCAAGGGCCGGGTGCACCGGCGTCCGCGAGGCCAGGGCGCTGTCGAAGGCCGCCTTTTCAGCGGCGACGCCACTCTTGGTGGTGATGAAAAGGAAAATCGCGCCGGCGAGAAGGACGACGCTGAGCGCCGCAAGGATCTTGTCGTAATTGCGGGCGAAAGATGATTTGCCAGTGGCCATGCTATTCAGCCTCCACGCCAAAGTTAAAGATTTCAAGTTCAAGCCGCACGTTCAGCGGCGGGTCGATGTCCGCACCGGAGACGACGCGCAGATCCGGCGGCATCTCGGCGGGCGGCGTGGCGGCAGGGGCCTGTTCGGATTCGCGGCTGCGGCGGCTCGCCGCAGGCTCGTCCTGCTTGTCAGCGTTGCGCCGAGAACGGCGGGACTCACGCCCCTGGCGCGGTTCCCGCTCAGACCTGCCGCGGCTCGGGGCGGCCTCTGGGGCGGCCGTCTCCTGCGCCGGAGCCTTGCGGAGATCGTCGCCGGTCTTCTTCGCGGAGATGGTCTTCACGACCACAAAGGGCTTTTTGATGCTGTTCAGGCGATTCAGGAGCTCAAGCAGCGAGTTCTGGCGAGCCGTGAAATCGATGACCATCTTTTGGCTGGTGAAAAGCGGCGCGGCCTTTTCCTCGACGCGCTTCTTGCCGCGCCTCGGCTGTTCGGGCTCAGGCTCCGCTTCGCGACGGCGGTCGCCGCCTTGGCGCGAATCAAGCGTCGCCTTGTCCTGGGCGTCGCGCTCGATTTTCACAATCTGCAAGACCTGCGACGCATAGAGCTCGCGCACCAGGAACGCCGTGACCGTCAGCTGCTGGATCAGCACCGGAACCTCTTCGGCGGCAGGCATCGTGTCCTTGCCGAAATATGCCTCGAAGCCGAAGGCGAAATTGTCGGCAACGGACTTCCTGCCCTCGACCATCGGAGCCCGGGACTGCAGCCCGCGGATCAAATCCGAGAGCTTGCTCTGGAAAGCGGATGGCGAGAACTCGTTCTGCGCGGCCTTGGCGATGTTGCCCTTGACCAATTGGTTGGTGAGTGTCTCGCGCCCCTCGCGGAACTGCTCGACAACACCCTCCATCGCCTCGACGTTTCCGGCGTTGGGGAAGATCGCGCCATTGTAAATGCGGTCAAGCTCGGCGGCGGAGTTTTCCTTCTCCCCGCGCGCCTCGGCGGCCGCGTCGAACTTCATCTTCGCGGCAAAGCCCAGACCCGCGGCGGCCAGAACCGCCAGCACGGCCACGGCTATGAATGCCACCTTTGCCTTGTCCATAGCTACCTCGCCGCCTTTCCATTCTGGGCACCGGCCACATTCGCCAGCACCGCCTCAATCGTGAACTCAATTGTGTTGTCGGCATCGACAAGCTTCTGCCCTACCACAGTCGCCGAATCGAAAGCCCTCTTGCTCGACAAAGCCTCGCAGAAAATCTCAGGCGCTGTCTTGCCGGACGTGCGGAAGGACTGCTCTACGCGGCGAAGCTCATCCTGGAACCCCTTTGCGACAATGCGGTAGCCAGGAACCTTCTCGACATCCGAGGAATCTTCCTCTTCGCCACGCCTGCGGCGGCGCGACGACGAATCTTCTTCGTTGTCCTTCTTCACCTCAGGCGCGACTTCGCAACTCTCAAAGGAGACCAGCCACGAACCAGGCAGAATAGAGGCCCTGATCGCGTCAACTGCCCTGAGCACGGCTTCGCGCGAGGCCACCACTGAGGCGTATTCCTCGATTTCGGCCGCGATTTCGTCGCGTGCCTTCTCCTTGGCGTTGATTTTCGACCCAACCGACTTGAGGCTTTGCAGTCTCGCGCTCACGGCGTCGCGCTCTTCAATGGCGACCCGCGCCTTCTCCGTTCCGGCCAGAAGCAGGCACACCGAAGCCGCGACCAGCGCTATGCCGGCGGCGGCCAGAACCGGAGCCTGGCGCCTGAAGGTCTTCTTCTGCACCAAGTTCGGCGGCATCAAATTGATTTCCACGCGGGCGACGCCCGAATGGCGGTAGGCCAGGCCGACGATTTCCGAAAGCTGCAGGAACTCCGACTGGGCCTTCTCGACATTGACATGGCTTCCAAGAGTGACGCCCTCGAAGGGGTTCAGGAAGTCGATGTCCATCCGCATCTTTTCGCGGAAGAAGGTGTCGAGATGGCGGAGGGCCGCAGAGCCGCCCGTAAGCAGCACGCGCGACGGCGCCGAGCCGCCCTGCTGGCTGCGATAGAAGTTGATGGAGCGGTTCACCTCCGCATGGAGGCGCGTCACGACGCTGCGGATGCACTTGGACACCCTGTCGGCGTCCTCGTCGTCCGTCGCGGTGACGCCGCCAAGAGCGACGAAGCCGATTTCGAGCTTCATCTGCTCGGCCGTCTTGAAATCGACGCTGAAGGTCTTGGCGATTTCCTGCGTGATGGCGTTGCCGGCAACCGGGATGGAGCGGTAGAAGATCTTCCCCTCCTCCACGAAAACCAGGTTGGTCGAGCGCGCGCCAACGTCAAGCACCAGCGTGCAGCCTTCGCCGGCGGCCGCGCCGCCACAGGCCACGCAGTTGTAGATGGCGAGCGGGGCCACATCGACGATCTCCGGCTCCATCTTCACAGCGCCGATGGAGTTCGTGAGCGCCACGATGCCTTCCGTCTTCGCGGCGACGATCATCGCGTTGCGCTCGCCCATGTCGTCGGCGCCGATCAGCTGGCAGTCCCATGTAAGTTCGTCAATCGGGAACGGGACGTTCTGCTCGGCTTCCGTGCGGATCATCGCGCGGAGCTTGTCCTGCGCGATGGCCGGAAACTTAACGAAGCGCGGGAAGACCATCTGCCCCGAAACCGCCATCATCAGCGGACCGGGCTTGATCCCGCTCGACTTCATCAAGTCGCCCACCGCCGCGATGATGAACCCGCTCGGGTCCATCTCGCTGTCCGGTTCCAATCCCAGCGGCGCCACACCGTAGCGCTGCAGCGTCGGCGGCTTGCCCGCCGACACCCTGAACTCGCCCAGGGCGACATGCCCGGCGCCCACGTTCAGGGCCAAGATCCTATCCGATGCCATTAGCGCACCACCTCGTAAAAGTCACTGTAGGTAAGTCCAAACGGGGTCTTCGACCTGTCCTGAAGGAGGCCCGAATGACGATCGAGCTTGCCCTTGCCGGCCATCGCATCGAGCCGAGTCCACCAGGGAGTTCCCTTTCCAAGGCCGTCGCTCTCGCGGGCAATGACTTCGCCTTCGAGTTCAATCTCGACGGCGAAGGCAATCGGCTTGCCATAGCGCTCCACCGCCGATGGCGGCAGCATCACGCAGGCGCCGTGATCTCCCTTGGCGATGTCCAAGTAGGTGACAGTCGCAGTGTAGTAGTGGTAGGTCTTCTCGTTGTCCACGCTCATCACGTGGAAGTTGAACGTCACGGCGTCGATCCAATCCGGCTTCGTCGCGTATTCGACTTCAAGCATCGCCCACTGGTGTCTGAAGTTGGGGCTGCGGCTCGGACCGCGCACCTTGCCGTCGAACTCAGGCGACGACACCAGGAAGGAGGAGCCGGTCATCTTTGTGATCTGCTTGATCTTCAAGGCGCCTGCCGCGTCCTTGCCTGCCGCGCCCGCCTTGCCCGCCGCTGCGGCAGCCGCCTTGGCCGTGCCGCTCGCCTGACGCGCCTGCGCCGTCGCATCGCTTGCCCAGAAAGTCGCGAGCGCCACGAGCGCCGCCACGAATGTCACTGCTGATTTTTTCATTGACTGCTTCCTCCTAAAAATTTCCTCTAGGATACCACATCCCATCCGAAATCTCAAATTTCAAATCTCAAAATCTCAAATCCCAACTCTCAATTCTCAACTCCCAACTCCCAATTCCCAATTCTCAATTTTCAATTCTCAATTCTTCCCTACCCCCTCGTCTGCCCGCTTCCTTTAACCACATACTTATATGTGGTGAGTTCGCGGATACCCACGGGGCCGCGCGCGTGGAGCTTGTCGGTGGAGATGCCCATCTCGCAGCCGAAGCCAAACTCCCCGCCATCGGTGAAGCGCGTCGAGGCGTTGTGATAGACGGCCGCCGAATCGACGCGCGCCAGGAATCGTCTGGCCGCGGCGGCGTCCCGCGTCAGGATGGCGTCCGAGTGATGAGAGCCATAGTGGTTGATGTGGTCGATCGCCGCCTGGACGGAGGGCACGACGCCTAGGGTGAGCTTGAGGTCGAGGTATTCGGCTGTCCAGTCCTCCTCCGTCGCCGCCGCAAGCGCAGGGACCAGGGAACGCGCGAACTCGTCGGCGAAGACCTCCACGCCCCACTTGGCGCAGGCCTTCGCCAGCTCGGGCACGAACTCTGCGGCAATCGCCTCGTGGACGAGCACCTTCTCCACGGCGTTGCAGGTGCCGGGACGCTGACACTTGGCGTTGCGGATGATTTCCAGAGCCTGCGCCTGGTCCGCATCCTTGTCAACGTAGATGTGGCAGATGCCGTTGTAATGCTTGAGCACGGGGATGCGCGCGTTCTCCATCACGGCGCGGACAAGCCGCTCTCCGCCGCGCGGGATGACTAAATCGACAAGCCCCTCCTGGCGCACCAGCTCCGCGACCAGGGCGTGGTCGGTGTCGCGGATCAGCTGCACGGCGCCCGCCGGGATGCCGGCGGCCTCGAGCGCTGCGGTCATCGCATCGACGATGGCGCAGTTGGTGGAAAGGGCCTCCTTGCCGCCGCGCAGGATCGCGGCGTTGCCCGACTTCACGCACAGCGCCGCCGCGTCGGCGGCCACGTTGGGGCGCGACTCGAAGATCACGGCGATGACGCCGATGGGCACCGGGCGCTTCTCTATGACAAGCCCGTTGGGGCGGCGGATGGTGGCGAGGCGCCGGGACAGCGGGTCGGGAAGGGCCGCCACCTCGCGCACGCCCTTTGCCATTGCGGCGATGCGGGCGTCGTTGAGGGCGAGGCGGTCGATGAGCGCGGCGGAGAGGCCGCGCTCCCGCGCGGCC
>JAGCUY010000018.1 GCA_017962605.1 Kiritimatiellia bacterium
ATTGGCACATTTCTTTCCCGTCAACCGCCCGCAGCGCCTAACGCAAGTCGCTTCGCGACACGCAAGGGTTACGCTCGCATCAATGTGGCTACGACGGGCCAGGCCCTACCCCCCAAACGATCCTCGCGTGGGGCGAATGGACTTGCGGCAAAAGCGATTGTGGCGTAGCCGCCACGGGCGGCGTCGTAGCCACATCGGTTTTGACGCAGCTTTTGCGTCCGGCCATAGGCCGGTTGCGTTAAGAGAACAGGAAGAATGTGGAAATGTGAAAACAGCCAATACCAATGTTGCCAATTATCAGTGTCCCTACTCGAATTGGGTATTGGGTTTTGGCAATGGCAACATTTTCACATTGGCACATTTCTTTCTGTGTCCCGGCGCTGGAGCGCCTGGCTTGGCTAGTTGCTAGCGAAACTCGGCCGCTGGGTTGAGATTGTCGTTTTCCTGCCGGTGGCCGGATGGACAAAGGCCGCCGAGAACGAATGGAGGCAGATGCCAATCTGCTGCGCGGGCCTTGCGCCGTAGAGTGTGTCTCCCACAATTGGGTGGCCTGCCATTGCCAGCTGCGCCCTGATCTGGTGCGTGACCCCTGTGGCGATTTCAACCTTCAGAAGGGTTTTCCCCTGCGCGGTGCGGATTGGCGTGTAGCGCGTTTCAGCGAAGAGGGGGCGGGTATTGTGTCGCTCCCCGGCTGAGAGGCTTGAATAGGCCACCATGCGGCAGTGGTCGAGATATGGCGCGTGGGCAAGTTCGCATGCGACTGCCCCCGGCTTGGCGACTACGCCCTCGACAAGCGCCAGGTAGGTCTTGGCTACGGCGTGCTCCGCGAAGAGCGAGCGCATGGCGGCGAAGACGAAGTTGTTGGCCGCGAAGATGACAAGCCCCGAGGTTACGGCGTCGATGCGGTGGACCGCGCCGGCGGCGAGCGGTTCGTGTCCGACGATTGCGAACTCGGGGCGCATCGCGACGACGCCGCATGCGAGCGCGCCAGTCTCAAGAGGGGAGAGGGGCAGGACTGACATGCCGGCGGGCTTGTCGATTGCGAGCAGGGTGCCGTCGTCATAGACGATGCGGGAGGCGATGATGTCGGCGACGGCCTGGTCAGGGCGGACGCAAACCTCGTCCTCGGTTAGAAGGCCATCTACGGCGATGGCGTCGCCCTCGCGGACGCGCACTCCCTTGGGGGCTGCTGCGCCGTTAAGGGTGATTGCGCCGACGGCGATTGCCTCGCGGACAAGCCCGCGCGTAGAGTCCGGGGCGTGCGCCAGGACTAAGGCGTCAAGGCGCTGGCCGGCGTCGGCCTGGGTTGCGGTGAATGCGAAGGAGAGAGACACGGGTAAGAAGGGGACTAGGGGCTAGGGACCAGGGGCTAGGGGCTAGGGGCGGCTTCCGGCTGCCGGCTATCGGCTATCGAAGGAAACCGTCAATTTTCACATTTAACATATAAGAAGCGGGTGCCGAAGGTGCGGATGAGGAAGTCAACGGGGAGTAGCGCCACGATCGCCGCTGGCAGGAGAATCGATGGCGGCAGGAGCGTCGCCGCGAGGATGACGATTCCCAGGTATGCGATGCGGCAGGCGACGATGATGGCGAAGAAGCCAATGAGCCGCGGGATTGCGCCTCGCGTGGAGATGATGGCGCGGCCAGCCATGCGCGCGGCTGTGCCGACTGGTATTCCAAGAAGGAAGACAAGCGGCTCGGCGAAGTGGAAGACTGCGGTGCGGACAGCCTCCACGGCAATGGCGAGCAGCGTGGCGCAGGTGAACCAGGGCGTGATTGCGCCGGATTGCGCGAAATCAGAAGTCGTGAAGTGTCGGTAGAGGAGCCAGAAGAAGCCGAGGTTGAAGATGACGTCAAGGATGAAGTAGAGGCGCCAGAGGGAGCCAGTGCGGCCAATGGTGCGGCGCCAGAGAAGGGGAAGCTGCTCCTTCGGGAAGAATGTCTTGCCAACGAAAAGCAGACGGCCTTTTGCGGCGATGTAGGAGGTGAGAATGCCGTATATGAGGATGGTGCCAATCCAGATGTATGAGACATGCGGCTCGAAGAGGGCGGTTACTCCGGCGCGGAGATAGTCGAGGACGGCGGCCATGGCGGTGGCGGGCGTGGCGTTAGGTGGAATGGGGATGGCGGTGGGCGAGGAGCCCGGCCCTGCCATCATGCGCGAGGACGCCATTAGGTTGCAGAGGGCCAGCGAGAGCCAGGCAAGGATGGAGAAGGGGCGGAAGAGGGTGGCGACTACCAGGCGGAAGGACTCGGCGAAGGCGTGGAATGGCGGGTCGATGGCTAGGACGGTGTCGCGCTCAACGGAGGCGACGCGGGCCGCTTCGGCGGACAGCCAAGCGTGGATCAGCTCGGGGACTGTGGACGCGGCGCGCCACTTGTCGCCGTATTCGGCGCGCCAGACGGCGGTGTCGGGGGCGATGTCGCCGGACGCCACTGCGGCGGCAAGGGCCTCGGTGGTTATGGGGCCAACGGTGGCGCCTGCGGCGGTGGCGTAGTGCCAGAGGGCTTGTTCTTCGCTCATTTGTTGAGTGCGGCGCGGATCATGCGCTCGCGGGATTCGATTGACTCGCAGAGGCGGAACTGGACGCGGGCGCGGTTCAGGTTCTGGGCCGGCGACTTGGTCTTGAAATAGACGCTGCCGGCGAGGTAGTCCTGGAAGAAGCGCAGGCCAAGCTCGAATGTGATGAGGCGGATGGAGTCGAAGAGGTAGGCGCGGTCGGCATCGGTCAGGAAGTCGCTGCCGTAGTGGAGATACCCGCGCACGAATGCCTCGAAGAGATCCATGTCGAAGACGACCTTGTTGAGGTTCATCTCCTCTTCGCCTGCGGGGTTGCAGATGGAGCGGATGGCGTCGCCGAAGTCGTAGTGGATAAGGCCGGGGCCGACGGTGTCGAGGTCGATGATCGCCGTCCCCTTGCCGGTGTAGTCGTCGATCATGATGTTGGTGATCTTGGGATCGCCGTGCATGACGCGGGTCTTGAGCTCGCCGCGCTTGATGGCGCGTTCGAGGGTGGATGCGAATTCGCGGCGCTCCTCGATGAACTGCGCGAGGCGGCGGGCCTCGACGGAGGTGGAGAGTCGCGCCTGGGCGGCCTTGTCGGGCGTGGTCTTGTCGTAGAGGGCGAGGTATTTCGGCGTGACGTGGAAGCCGGGGATTGGCTCGGTGAGAAGCCCTGGCTTGATGTCAGCGACGAGGGAGTGGAAGTGCGCGAGGACTGCGCCGCACTCGGCTGCGTGCTCCGGCCCCTGCGTGGTGGGGAATGTGGTGGCTGAGGAAATCTTGGTGATGACGCGCCAGTAGGAGCCGTCCTCCTCGGAGCGGTAGTAGTCCCTGCCGTCGCGCGTGGGGACGATTTTCGGCAGCTGCCAGACGCGGTCGGAGGTGAGGATCTCCTTCGCGAGCTTGCGGTGGGCGTGCCGCGTGATCAGGTGCATGTTGGCCATGATCAGGTCAGGCTTCGGGAAGACCTTGTCGTTGATGCGCTGGAGAATGACCTGCGTCTCGGAGAAGGCGTTGCGGAAGATGCCGAGGAAGGTGTCGTTGATGTTGCCGCCGCCAATCGGGATGATGGTGATCAGCTGGCCGGGGACGTCGAAGTTGTGGATAAGGACTGAGAGTTCCATGGTCGGGAGGGAGGTTTGGAAGTTTGGCGCGGAGCGCCTTGGAAGTTTAGAGGTTTGGCGCAAGCGCCTTGGATGTTTAGAGGTTAATCGATTGCCGTTTTAATCACGCACTTGCGGACGCGGTGCATGGTGCCAATGGCGATGCCGGGCATGTGGGCGTCGGAGGGGGCGAAGAAGGCGAAGAGACCCGGCGTGAGCGTGATGCGCGAGAATTCCGGCGGCGTGTTGAGGAAGCGGATGTCGCGTGGCTCGTCGTATGGGACGTTCTCCTTCATCCAGTCGGCGCCGGGGACGACCCCGCACATTTCTTCGCCTTCCAGGAGGATCTGGATGTCGGCGTAGCGGCGGTGCGCCTCGAATACGCCGTCTTCAAGGCGCTTGGTGCCGTATGAGGAGATGGATGCGAATACGCGGTCGCCGTCGATTTCGACGCGCCCGTCCGGAAGGGCGGCGACGTCTCCGGCGAGGAAGTCGCGGATTGCCTTGAGATTGGGGATTGCGGCGGCGTATGAGCCGATGTTTTCAATGGTGTCAAGTATCATGGCTTTGGGTAGTAATTCTACCACCTTGCGCTCATTCGCGCAAGGGAATGTGAAAAAGGGGGAGCAGGGAACGGGGAATGGGGAACAGGGAACGGGGAGCAGGGAGCAGGGAACGGGGAACAGGGAACGGGGAACAGGGAACGGGGAATAGGGGCTAGGGGCTAGGAATCAGGGGCTAGGGGAGAAGAGAATGTGGAAATGTGAAAACAGCCAATACCAATGTTGCCAATTACCAATGTCGCCACTCGAATTGGGTATTGGGTTTTGGCAATAGCAACATTTTCACATTGGCACATTTCTTTCCCGGCTCCCGGCCGCAGCGCTTAACGCAAGTCGCTTCGCGACACGCAAGGGTTACGCTCGCATCAATGTGGCTACGACGGGCCATGCCCTACGCCACAATCGATCCTCGCGTGGGGCTAATGGACTTGCGGCAAAAGCGATTGTGGCGTAGCCGCCACGGGCGGCGTCGTAGCCACATC
>JAGCUY010000156.1 GCA_017962605.1 Kiritimatiellia bacterium
CCGTCCCCGGCGAGGCGGAGACCACCGCCGATACTGGCATGTCGCTTGTCGCAAGCCGCGTGTCGTCTTCTGAAGCGGAGACCACCGGACATACGACAAGCGACGCGCGACAGGCGGAGGATTACGTCGCCACCCAGTCGGCAGCCGATTGCCGCCGGCCATCGGCAACCGAAAACCCTTCTTTAACATCTCAAGGAGAACAAAACATGAACAAAACCCAAACCACACGCGCCGCCGCCATGTTGGCTGCGGCAACACTAGCCATGCAGACGGCACTTCCCTTCACCGCCTCCGGCGCGACGCTCACGCTCACCACGAGCGATGGCTCAGGCAAGTCCAGCTTCGATGCCTGGGACGCCTCGGCGGCCACTCCAGGTGCTGCTCCGTCAACCGACAATGACTACGTCGTGAAAAACGGCAAATACATTCGCGTCCGCTACGACAGGTCGTTCAACGGCAATACAATCTCGTTCGGCGAAGTCGGCGGAACGGCCGGCGACATGATCATCCAGCGAGCCGACGCCCAAGTCGGCCACAACATCAACTTCGCCAACGGCGGCGCATACCTCAATAACGGCCACTTCCGGCCGTGGGAAAGCAATCGTTCACCGAATATTGGAGCCACGGCGCAGTCGCGGACAACTGGCCCGCTGACGGTATGCTCGCCCGAAAGCAAGCCGTTTCAAATCGTAGCTGCGGAGGTGACATCATCATCCAAAAACACGAACAACACCGTCACGATTTCTGCCCCCATCAAGGGCACGGCTGGAACGGCCCTGATGCTCTGCGCCGGCGGCAACGCCTCTCTGCCCGCTGCGGCGGACACCTTCACTATCACCGGCAGTATGGCAGAGTTCTACGGCAAGCTCATTGTGAGCGGCGGCCTCGCCGGCGGCGCATACGAATCCGTGCCCGTCGATGCCGTTCTTCAGGGCACCATGCCGGGATCAGTCCTGGTCCAGTCCGGCGCAAGAGTCCGCGCGCAATACAGGACAACCACATTCACGACGGCCAAGCTGCAACTCCAGGCTGGGGCAACGATTCTCGTAAACAACGAAACATCTTCCAGCAAGTGCGGCAAAATCGCCATCACTGAGGAGCTTTCCGCTGCACCGGGAACGGTGGTGCAGCTCATGACGCATCCGTATGTCGGCAACACCTACGGAGCGGGCAATGTGGCGTTCGACTTCATTGTCCTCACGCTTCCGGCGGCGAAAGGGACGATCCCGCTTGAGAACTTCGTCTGCCCCGACGCGGACGGCGTCCCGCCATGCTCGCTTGTCACGAACCTTGTGGACGGCATCTGGCAACTGACGATCCACAAGGAGCCGCACGACGTTCTTTGTGCCAACGATGGCACCAGCACGACCATTACGGATGCCCTCCCCTCCGCGCTCACAAACGCGACTTCGTGGTTGAGCGGGGAGGCTCCGCAGGCGGGCAGGATGTATATTGCCGCTCCAGGTACCGGTGGCTTAGCGAACAATGAATGGCCTATGATTCGTACCCCTTATCAGAGTGGGCCATTCGTCTTCGCGGGTGACGCGCTCGTCATCGGGCAGGGCGGCAACATCCTTCCGTGCTCGAAGGACGTGACGTTCCGGCGTCTCGTTCTAAGCCAGAACTCGACCTACGTCCTTTCGCTCACGTCCGTGCCGTCGTATCTGCGCGGTTCGCTCCACCTGCGCGCATCCAGCGACAGCTATCCGCAGAAGATCCAGGCCTACATGCGCGGCCTCAACACCGTCGCCGCGGAAGTCTCGGGACCGGGAACGCTCAACATCCTGGGCCGCAACGGTTCGGGCAATCCCTACGGCGACATCGAGTTCACGGCCCTCAATACCAATTTCACCGGGCGGATCAAGGTGTATGCGAACGTGACAAGCAAGGCGGCATCCGCTGAATCATATTGCCACGAGCGCGTCTTCGTTGCCGACGCCCGCAACCTCGGCGGCCCGCTGGAAGACTTCCGCGCCGATGCTCTGGAACTGGCCGACTACTCCGTCCTTGAGGCCCGCAACGATGTCGATCTCAACGTCGCGAACCGCGGCGTGAAGGTCACCGGCAACGCCGGTTTCGCCGCCCCGACGAACGTCACGCTGGCGATTTCAAACGACATCACCTGGAACGGCACGGCCCGCAAGACCGGCGACGGGACGCTCGCCCTCGGCGGCAAGCCTCTCATCGCCTCCGGCGCGATGGCCGCGCTTGCAGTCAAGGAGGGCTACCTCCAGGCGCTCGCCACAAACGCCGTGGACGGCGTCTCCGTCACCTTCGCTGACGGCGCCTATCTTCTCGTCAATGCCGCCGCGACCGGCGATGTCGCGACATTCGGCGCTGTCGATCTCTCCGCGACTCCCTTCGGCGGGATGCTCCCCGTGGCCTTTGACTTCCCCGGCGGAGTCCCCGAAGGAGACGAAACGCTGACGGTTGCCGTCGCCACCGTGGCCGACGCCGCCAAGGCGCAGTCGCTGGAACTTTCCGCACGGAAGATCAGCAAACACTCCGTCGAGTTCTCGCACCGCACCAACGCCGACGGCACCGTTACAATCCTCGCCAAGATTTACAAGCCGGCCTTTGTAATTGTCATCCGCTAGCGGCAATCGGGGGCAAGCGAATGCGACTGAAATGTCCTGCCTGCGCCGCCGCCTTTCTGGCGGCGGCATTTGCGACTGCGGCATCGTCCGCCACCGTCGCCAACCCCGGCTTCGGCGGCTCGCTGGCACTACCCGGCGCGACATTCTCAATCACGCTGGCAGAACCAGGATGGTCCGCCACCCACGGCGGCGTTGACGGCACCAACGGCAAGCCGTCCACCTTCCGCGTACGCGCCATCGCAAGCCAGTTATATGTGTGCGGAAGCGCCTCCTTTTCCGAAACGCCCGACGGCGGCGTCCACGCCGAGTGGACGGCCACCGCAGACACCGACATCCCAATAGGCGAACTCTTCGTCTCTACAGGGCTGCCGATTGCAGACTACGCCGGCGGCAAGGCCGTTCTCGACGGCGGCGCGCGCGAAGTCGCGCTGCCCGACGCCGCCGGCAAAGATCCGCAGCTCTTCCGCGGCGAAGTCTCGTCGCTATCCCTCATCGACCGCGATGGCGCGGAGCGTCTCTCCGTCGCCTTCGACGTGCCGACGGAAATCCTCCTCCAGGACAACCGCAAGTGGAAGAACGAGTCCTTCGCCCTCCGCCTTGTCGTCCGGCGCGACGCGACCATGCGCGCAGGGGAAACGTCGCGCCTCGCGGCGACTTTCCGGACGCCCGTCGCCGGCCCGCTGGCCCTTGGACCGAAGCGCACGTGGAGGCTGGAACCCGGCCCGGAGTGGACGCCTGTCGCGACGGAGCCGTGGATTGCCCCAGGCTCCGCGCTCGACTTCTCCGGCGTCGTTCCGCACCATAGTCCAGCCGGAAAGTTCGGCCGCGTGGTGGCCGTCGGCGATCACTTCGAGTTTGAGAAGCTTCCGGGTGTCCCGCAGCGCTTCTACGGCGTGAACATCAATGGCGAGGCGAACACGCCGACCTCCCCAGAGGCCGCCGAGCGCTTTGCCGCCAACCTCGCCCGCATGGGCTACAACACCCTTCGCATCCATCACCATGGGCGGGCGCTACTCTCGAAGCCGGGGCACTACAACAAACCTAACGAGTGCGCCGACGACACCATGCCAGACCCGGAGGCGATGGACCGCTTCGACGCCCTTGTGGCCGCATGCGTCCGCCATGGCATCTACATCACCACCGACCTGTGCGTCTCGCGGTCGCACTACATCAAGTGGCGCTCGCTCGGCATCGACCGCGACGGCTACATCACCCGCATCCACGACTACAAGATCCTGTGCTCCTTCTGGGAGCCGGCATACTCGAACCTCTGCGCATGGTCGCGGAACTTCCTCTGCCACGTGAACCCATACACAGGGCGCTGCCTCGCCGAGGAGCCTGCCCTCTGCACCCTGGCGCTCATCAACGAGGGCAACCTTGGCACTTATGGCGCCGGCGCACTCCGCAAGCTTCCGGGAGTGAAGGAGGCGTGGGGAAAGGATTTCCCGGCCGAGGTTTACGCCGATGACGGCTCGACGTCGGAGCGCCGCCACACCGCCGCATTCGCGCAGTTCCTCGCAGACCGCGAGACGCTTTTTTTCAAGCGTTTCTCCGCTTTCGTGCGCGACGAGCTTCACTGCGCCGCTCCGCTGTCAAACCTCTCCTCGTGGTATGACCCGGTGCAATACCAGTTGCCGCGTTCTCTTTTCGACTACGTGGACGGACATTCCTACGTTGATCACCCGGTCTTCCTCGACGAGCAGTGGAAGCTGCCGTCGCGGTGCCCCAATTCCAATCCATTGCTGGGCGCTGCCGCCGGTGCGCCGCCGGTCGCCTTCCGGCGCCTGATGGACAAGCCATTCTGCCTGACGGAGTGGAACTACAGCGGCCCCGGCCGCTACCGCGGCGTCGGCGGCATCGCCACCGGCGCAATGGGCGCGCTGCAGAACTGGTCGGGGATGTGGCGCTTCGCGTGGTGCCACGGGCTGGAGGGAATCGAGTCGCCGGAGACGAAGCGCATGGGCTACTTCGACATGACCGGTGATCCGCTCTCACTGGCCGCCGAGCGCGCGGCGCTATGCCTATTCCTGCGCGGCGACCTGGCGCCATTCGAGGCCGAGGCGCCGCTGGTGCTTGACGAGGCAACGCTGCGCGACCCCGCGGCTGGTGCCCCAAAGATCGGGTCGAAAAGCCGTCTGGCCGAGGCCTGGCGACGCAGGGTGGGGACGCGGCTGAAGGGGGCTGAAGCCCCCCGCTCCGATGCGGGCGCTGCCGTGCTGCCGGCCTCGTCCGCCTCCGCCGACCCGGCCGCCGGCACCTTCCTCATAGACACGCCGCGCACCGCCGGCGGCTTCGCCGAAAACGGCCGCCTCGTCGCTGGGCCGCTGCGCTTTGCCCTCGCCGTTTCCGGCGAGGCGCAGAACACCCCAGCCACTGTGTGGGTCTCCTCCCTTGACGGCGAGCCAATCGCTACATCCTCGCACCTGCTGCTGACGCATCTCACCGACGTTCAAAACAGCGGCATTGAATACGCCGATCCCGACCTCACCACCCTCCTGAACTGGGGTGGTCTCCCCCACCTCATGCGCAATGGCGCAGCCGATGTGGAACTGAAACTGGAAGGGCAGTCCTCAGTGACGCTTTTAGACGAAGGCGTCGGGAAGCATTCCCCATCCTTTACAATCTTCCGCCTCTCACCCTCTGGTCGTAGGCTTGGCACCATCCCATTGAACTTCGACCCCGCATCTGGTATTCTCCATTTCACCGCCCGCACCGACTACGATCCGTCGGCAGCGACCTTCCTTTACGAAATAGTCAGGCAACCCTAAACTCGAACGTCCAGCAATGAAAAAGTCCATCACAGTCGCGGCCACGATCTCATTCGCCGCCATTCTCGCCGCCGAGACGCCCCAGCTCAACTGGCGCCTTCCGAATTGCGCCCGCATCGAGGGCGACATCCTGATTGTCGATGTCCCAACGGGCGATACTGAAACCGGCATCGAGGCCCATGCCCACTGCGAGGCCGACATCAACCTCAGCCCCTTCCTCGCCGATGGCCGCGGCGCCGTGCTGCGGGTTCGCGTCCGGGCGCGCGACGTGACGAAGCCGGACTACAACTGGAATGGCGTCAAGTGCATGTTCCGCTACGTTTCCGATGTTGACGGCAACAAGGTCTGGCCGGGATGCCAGTTCCCCCTCGGCACTTTCGACTGGCGCACCGCCCAGGTCCGCGTGAACTGGCTCAACGCAAAGGGAACCCCCAGGAATGGCAAGGCGACGCTCGTCTTCGGTCTCCAGGGCTGCACCGGACACGCCGAGTTCGACCTTTCGACGCTCACGATTGAATCGGAGGACCTCGGCATCCCCCGCGTCAACGACGACTACATCGTCCACTACCCAAATGACGACGAGCTTCGCGCTAGTGACGTTGGCGCTTTGCGCCAAATGACAAACGACGATAATTCCGTCATTGCGGCCGAAGGCCGCTCGTCATTGCGGCCTTCGGCCGCCCGTCGTTGCACGATGCCGCTCCGCGGCGTCATGTCGCCCGGACGCAACATGACCGAGGACGATGTGGAGACACTCCACCAGTGGGGTGCGACGCTCATCCGTTTCCAGATAACACGCAACTGGCACAAGATAAACGACAACCAGGACCTCGACGAATACGCCCGCTGGGTTGACCGCCGCCTCAACAATCTGGAGGATGTCCTGCGCTGGTGCGACGCTCGCGGCATGAAGGTCTGCGTCGATCTCCACTCCCTCCCCGGCGGAAAGTGGGGCGAGCGCGAAGGCCAGCCCCTTGAGATGAACATGTTCAGCGACGACCGCTTCGCCGATGCCTTCATCGACACCTGGCGGCGCATCGCCACGCGCTTCAACGGCAACCCCGCTCTCTACGGCTACGACCTCGTGAACGAGCCGACGCAGCGAGGTCCCGTGAAGCACAACTACTGGGAGCTGCAGCGCCGCGCCGCAGAAGCCGTCCGCGAAATCGACCCGGTAACGCCCATCGTCTTCGCCGCCAACCTCGCCAACAGCGCCCCGGCGTTCCGCTACCTCAGCCCGCTGGCGATGGACAACGTCATCTATCAGGCGCATGTCTATCTCCCTGGCGGCTTCACGCACCAGGGCGTGAACAGCAACTCATACAGCACGCCGGAGCGGCCGCTGACCTGGCCGGGGACAGACCCCATCACGGGCGAGACCTGGGACAAGGACTGGCTCCGGAAGACAATCCAGCCCATCCGAGACTTCCAGCTGAAGCACCAGTGCCGCATATATGTGGGCGAGTTCAGCGCCGCCGCCTGGGCTCCCGGCGCGGAGAACTATCTCCGTGACTGCATCGACCTCTTTGAGGAATACGGCTGGGACTGGACCTACCACGCCTTCCGCGAATCGCCCATCTGGGATGTGGACATGATTCCACCAGAAGGCATCGCTGAGCCAAAATCTCAAGACTTGGTTCCCGCAACCTCAGATACGCCCAGAAAACAAGTCCTCCTTGACGGATTCCGTCGATAGTTTTCCCCCACACGTTGAAAAGAATGATTGCGCCCCATGCGGCGTTGCTTTATGATAGATGCTGTCAAAGGAAGAGAGGGAAGGACATAAAATGGGAAGCTCCCTACGGAGGTTCGTGGTGAGGCGACGCATAGCGCATAACTAGACAGACAATAGGAATGCGACGCGCCAAATGACGGGTCGAAAACGCGCCAACTGTCGGGTCGGCTTGATGGATGGCATCAGTTTCAAACCCTCTCCGCCACAATGCAATGGCAAAAATTTTGTTACAAAAATTTTGCCATTTGGAAACGACAACTAGATGGCTCTTCAAAGAAAATTGTGGGAAATGCGTAGTCACGAATCTACTCAGGGCGCTACCGCGCCGAACTTTGGAAACTGCCAGGGATGCGCGACGCGCATTCAGCGGCGTGTCTGCCGCCGCACCGAAGCAAGCTTCATGCGCCGCCATCCCTGCCGCACGGCCGTGGCCGCTCCCCGGCAGATTGGGAAGGCCGCTCTGCGGCATGGGAATACCAGGAAAGTCGAAAGTCGAAGGTCGAAGGTCGGGAGGGACGCGCTTTGTCGCGTCCGCGCCGCAAGGCGCTGCTGCAGGAACGGAAGCCGCCCCTAGCCCCTTGTCCCTAGCCCCCATTTTCACATTGGATGTTGGCTGTTTTCACACTTCCACATTTTCACATTTCCCAAGGCCGCTGGCTCGCACAGCGAGAGCGCCCACAATTGTTGCGCGCCAACTGACGGGCGGTATGTCAGTTGGCGGCGAGGCCGACTTGCTGGGCGACTAGGGAGTCGCCGCAGTAGATCTTGCGGAGTTTCGGCTTCTCGATCTTGCCTGTGGGGTTGCGCGGCACCGGGGCGAAGATGACCTTGCGCGGCCTCTTGTAGCGGGGCAGGGCGCGGCAGAATTCCTCCACGCCCGCTTCGTCCAATGTTGCGCCATCTTTGACCTCAATCACAGCCGCCGCAATCTCGCCCAGGCGGGCGTCGGGCAGGCCAATCACGGCCACGTCCTTGATCGCCGGATGGGCGCGGAGGAAGTCCTCGATCTGCACGGGGTAGAGGTTCTCGCCACCGGTGATGATGACGTCCTTCTTTCGATCGACCAGGTAGATGAATCCATCGCGCAGCTGCGCCATGTCGCCGGTGTAGAGCCAGCCTTCGGAATCGAGGACGGCGTCGGTCGCGGCCTTGTCCTTGTAGTATTCGCGCATGACGCCGGGGCCTTTGACGGCCAGTTCGCCGACATCGCCGTCGGCCACGGGGGC
Source organism: Kiritimatiellia bacterium (assembly GCA_017962605.1). Classification (GTDB taxonomy): domain Bacteria; phylum Verrucomicrobiota; class Kiritimatiellia; order RFP12; family JAAYLN01; genus RGIG5952. Next base: position 8,327 of record JAGCUY010000156.1, read on the forward strand.
GCGGTTGGCATCGACGATCTTCGTCTCCCAGCGGTAGCCGGGGATGCCGATGGCGCCAACGTGATCGACGTTCCCCACGCCGAGGTGGACGCACCCCGGGCCAGTGGACTCGGAGAGCCCGTAGTTGGTGTCGTAGTCGTGGTGGGGGAAGACCTTCAGCCAGCGCTGGATCAGCGATGGCGGCACCGGCTGCGCGCCGATGTGCATCAGGCGCCACTGCGAGAGGGTGTAGTCCTCAAGGTTCACGGCGCCGGAGTCGATGGCGTCCAGGATGTCCTGCGCCCACGGCACGAGCAGCCAGACGATGGTGCACTTCTCCTGGCTCACGGCGCGGAGGACCCATTCGGGCTTGACACCGCGCAGGAGAACGGCGCGTCCAGCGGCGATTAAGCTTCCGAACCAGTGCATCTGGGCGCCGGGGTGGTAGAGGGGCGGGATGCAGAGGAAGACATCGTCGTGAGTCTGGCCGTGGTGCTTCTGCTCCATCTCGGCGGACTGAGCGAGGCAGCGGTGGGTGAGGACGATTGCCTTGGGGAAGCCGGTGGTGCCGGACGAGAAGTAGATGGCCGCGTCGACGTCGAGCGCCACCTCGATTGCCGGGCGACGGCTTGAGCAGTAGGAGACGAGCGAGGAGTATGGCTCGGCGAAGGACGGGCAGTCGCCGCCCACGTAGAGACGCAGCCTGACCTTGGGCATGGCGTCGGCGATTTCCTCGACGCGCCCGGTGAACTCGGGGCCGAACACGAGGACGGAGGCGTCGGAGAGGTCGAGGCAGTAGCGGATTTCGTCGGCGGTGTAGCGGTAGTTCAGCGGAACGGCCATCGCGCCTGTGCGCAGGACGCCGAAGTAGATTGGCAGCCACTCCAGGCAGTTCATGAGGAGGATTGCGACCTTGTCGCCGCGCTTGACATTGCGGGTGAGGAGGAAGTTGGCGAAGCGGTTTGCCTTTTCGTCGAACTCCGCCCATGTCATCTCACTGCGGAACGCCTCGATTGGGCTGGACTCGATGAGGGCGTATTCCTTCCAGGTGGTGTGCCTGGACTCAAGCTCCTGGGGGTTGATCTCGACGAGCGCGACTTCGCTGCCGTGTTCCGCCGCGTTTTTCTCAAGGATTTTGGTGATTGGCTGCATTTGCTTGTATTCCTTTTGAACATATCCACTCTACACCCGCGCGCGCGTTTTTTCAAGTTGTGCTATCATGGATGTGCTATGGGAAAAGACATTCTTTGCATTGGGGCCGGCTATGTTGGCGGCCCGACGATGGCCATGATCGCGCTTCAGTGCCCCGACCGCAAGGTCACGGTGGTTGACATCAACGCCGACAGGATTGCGGCCTGGAACTCCGACGACCTCCCCATCTACGAACCGGGTTTGAAGGAG
>JAGCUY010000157.1 GCA_017962605.1 Kiritimatiellia bacterium
CTGGACGAAGGTCGCGCTCGCGTCGTCCGTGTTAATGACAATCTGCGCGACGGCGTCTGCGGGGAGCGTTCCGGCCACGGTGTATTCGACCGTCGCCTTGCCCGAATAGGGATACGATTGGTGGAACCTCGTGACCTCGACGGTGCACAGCGGCTGGTCGTAGGTGACGATGCCGTCCGCGCCGCAAAGGGCAAATTCTCGGATCGGACGCACAGCCCGACCGTAGCAGCGGTCGTAGAAGTACGAGTAGATGCCGCCCGAATCGAAGTTGAGGCTCCACGCGCGGTCGGGAATGTCGGAGATCGGCGTAGAAGACCAGTAGTAGCCGAACGAGCCGAGTTCGTCGAGGAACGAGTCGTAGCCGTAGCCGGCAGCCGGAAGGAAGATGCTCCTGTCCGCGTATGCGCCCTTGCCCGTGACCAATCGCCCATTAACGCCGTTGGTGGTGATCCACTTGGTTGTGCAATTTTTGATAAGCGCGGAGAACTCCGCGTCCGTCGGCATTCGCCACGGCGAACCGCGATGCGCCGTCGCCGCGTCGTGCGCCGCCACGAGATTGCCGGTCGAGTCGATATACCCAGCCGACAGAAGCGCCGCATTGTCTTTGCCGTAGGTCGAGGCCGCCGTGCCGGAATCGGAGAACGAAATGCTTGTCCCGTCCTTAACCGAAACCCATCCGCTCCCCGTATTCGTATAGCCCACCGTGTCGCCCCACCAGAAGTAGTAGCCGTACTCCTCGGGCGTCGCGGCGCCCACGTTGCACTCTGCCCAGCAGGGGCCGTTCGCCCACAGCTGCACGCCTCCGCGGTTCTCCGCCGGAATCATCACCGCGAACGAGGCGTTAGTGAGCAGCAGCGCACCGTCGAAGGACGAGGCGAAGTCGATCACATTCGTATTCGCGCCCGCGACGATGTTGCTCTGGTCGAAGATCGCGCTCGCGTCGTCCGTATTGATGACAATCTGCGCGAAGGCGTTCGACGGGAGCGTTCCGGCCACGGTGTATTCGACCGTCGCCTTGCCCGAGTAGGGATAAAACTGGTGGAACTTCGTGACTTCTACGGAGAGTTCCGCGTGTACGGGGAGGATCGCGATTGCCGCGACTGTAGCGATCAGCATTACACAACGATTTCTTTTCATAAGGCCTCGCTTACCTTGGCTGTTGATCAGTATAGCACAATTCGATCTCCGCCGCCGAGGCGGGTGACGGCAAGAAGGCTCTCGTCGCAAAACTGAAATCTCCGACATCCTCCAAGTCCGTATCGTCCCTCTGTGCCTCCGTGTCTCTGTGTGAGGCGACTTCCCCCGCACCCGCCACTGGCGCGGCCCTTTGCGTTTTGACGGCTCTTTTGATACAATTACCCAAACGGTTCATCTGGTGACATGCCATGAAGAAGACATCCTTTACATCGTTTCGCAAGGCGCTTGCGCGCATGGTGGAGATCGGCGCCGCGAACGATTTGCCCAGCCGAGGCTACGACTTCCTGATTACGGGCGTGATTCTCGTAAACCTGGTCGCGGTCATGCTGGGCACCTTCCAAAGCGTCCATGCGGCGCACGCGCGGATTCTGGACGGGATCGAGTCCGTGACCGCCTTCTGCTTCCTGCTGGACTACATCCTCCGCCTCATCGCAGCCAGGTTCACCCACCCGCGCGGCAGCGAGGCGCGGTCAATCGCCGCATACGTCCTTTCATTCGACGGCCTCGTCGATCTCCTGAGCTTCATGCCCAACTACCTGCCGGTCTTCTTCCCCGCCGGCGCCGTGGCGTTCAGGCTCTTCAGGGTGGTCAGGATCTTCCGCCTCTTCCGCATCACGGCCTACTACGACTCCCTAAACGCCATCGCCGAGGTCATCGGGAGCAAGAAACAGCAGCTGCTGTCCTCCCTGTTCATCCTCCTGGTGCTCATCCTGGCGTCGAGCCTCTGCATGTACAGCGTGGAGTGCGACGTCGAGGGCTCCGGGTTCAAGAACGCCTTTTCCGGCATCTGGTGGGCCGTCTCGACCCTGCTCACGGTGGGCTACGGCGACATCGTCCCGACGACTACCCTCGGCAAGGTGCTTGGCGCGGTGCTCACCTTCCTGGGCGTGGGCATGGTCGCAATCCCCACGGGCATCATCAGCGCGGGCTTCGTGGAGCAATACGCCCGCATCCAGGCCAGCATCGACCGGGCGCGCGAACAGGACATCCTTTTCATCAAGTTCCGCCTGAACGAGCACGACGACTGGGCGGGGCGCACCGTCGCCTCGCTTAAACTCCCCCTCGACGTGATCCTCACGGCGGTCCACCGCAGCCACGAGGTGCTTGTTCCGAACGGCAGCCTTGTGTTGCAGCCGGGCGACACCATCGTGCTTGGCGCCGAACCGGTTCTCGACCGCATGAAGATTGACCTGAAGGAGATCGTGCTTCTGGAGAAGAACCCGTGGAACGGGCGGCTCATCCGCGACCTCGACCTTTCGCGCCAGACGATGATCGTCATGGTGAAGCGCGGAAGCCGCACCATCATCCCCAAGGGCTCCACCCGCCTCCAGGCCGGCGACAAGCTGCTGCTGCACACCAAGGACACCTCCGTCGGCGAGTCGAGTTAGGGGGGCGCGGGAGCGCCCTGGAGGTTTGGCGCAAGCGCCTGGGAAGTTTGACGCTATCGCGCCGGAACACGGATTTCCAGAGAGGGGAAATGGCGCTTGAAGTCTTCCGCGTTGCGCGTGATCAGGCCTTCGTGGCGCAGCGCCACCGCGTCAAAGCAGGTGGCGAAGCGTTACCCGTCGCATCCGGTCCGTGACCTGCGGCGAATCGAATTACGAAATCGGGTCCCAATAGATGGCGTCGCGCTCGGTGAGCAGGCAAGGAGAGTCGTAGACCGGCACGTCGAGGTAGCGGACGCGGTCGCGGCAGGTGACGACGTTTTCGCGCGGAAAGGCAAAGACGCGGCCGGTGAGAAGATCAATCCACACGGGGTCGCGCAACGGTTCGCCGACAATGTCCTCGAAAACCGCTGGACGGGGCTCGAAGGAGTCACCGGGGCGCTCGTATGGCATGATGCGGGTGTCGGGAGCCGGAGCGGGGACGCCGGGCGCGCCGCCGGCCGCCTCAGGCGAGACGAAGGCACGGCCATGTGTCCAGAAGGCGAATACGCGACGGGACGCCGCCCCGCCGCCTGAAGTGAAGGCGTAGGCGGAGATCGAAAGATCGACGGAGTGGAAGGGGGTTGGCGCCCATTCAGTCCCACCGAAGGCGGAGGCGAGGTTCTGGACCGCGTAGTAGGCGCGTTTGATGCCGATGACGCGGTGGTCCTCGTCGGCGCGGAGGAGCCCCTTGCGGTTGATTTCGCGTCCCTTGTGGTTGAAGTCGCAGACGGTGAAGATGCTGGACTCGACGCCATGGCCGAGGTCGCCGACCATTCGGCGCAGGTCCCACTTCGCCTGCGAATACTCGCTCCAGGCGACCTTGTTGAGGGCGAAGCAGTGGGCCATCTCGCTGGGGCAGCCGTTTTCGCCCTGGCGGAGGCGCGCGTTGGGCGCGAAGCGCGCGACGATCTCCTTCTGCGCCTCGACGTTCTCGTAGGAGGATTCGGGGGCTTCAGCGTAGCCGTGGTAGATGAACCAGCGGAAGAGGGAGAAGTCCTGCCCCATCGCAACGAGGCATTGCTCCAGATAGGCGGGCGAGGAAGTGGCGAGCGAAAGGCCGGCGAGGCGGGCGTCGGGGATGTTGCGGAGGATGATCTTCGCCGTCCGGATGTTGAAGGCGGCAATCTGCTCCGGCGTCTTCTTTGGCGAGCCGTCGCCGGGCGGGATGTCCGGTTCGTTCCACATGAACCAGTCGCGGACACGGCCCGCGAAGTGGCGCGACATCGCGTCGACCCAGTTGTCCCAGGCGGTGAGCGCCTCCGTCGAAGTTGGAAAGCCTCCAGCGAGGTCAAAACCGCCCCCTCCGGGATAGATTGGGTTGCCGTAGTCAGTTTCAAGAATCGGGTCGAGACCGAGCGAGATGGCGTCGTCGACGATGTGGTCGAGCCAGGTGAAGTCGTAGACGCCGGGTACGCGCTCGCACTTGGCCCAGCCGGCCTGGAGGCGGATGGTCTTGAGACCCAGCGGGGCGATGTAGTCGCGGTACTGGTCCCAGTCGGCGAAATCGCGGTCGAGCGTTTCGCAGCCGAGCGTCCAGTTGGAGGGGCCGATTTCAGCGATGGTGCGCGGTCGGACGGTACCGATGCGCTCCAGGTCGACGCGCAGCGGTGTGCGAACGCGGTCAGGTGAGGTAGAGAGGGAGGTCATAGGGATCAGGGGTTAGGGGTTGGTACAAGTACGAGAGGGTAGTTTGAGCGGGTTAGACGCCGGCGCTGGCGAGGAAGCCGCCGTCGACGGGGACGGTGATGCCGGTGACGAAGGCGGCGCGGGTGTCGTCGAGCAGCCATTCGACGCAGCCGAGGAGGTCCTCGGCCTCGCCGAAGCGGCCCATCGGCGTGTGAGCCATCACCTGCTCGCCGCGCGGGGAGAGCCCGCCGTCGGGCGAGCAGAGGTACTTGCGCGAACGCTCGTTGACCATGAAGCCCGGCGCCACGGCGTTGACGCGCACCTTGGCGGGCGCCATGTATTGCGCGAAGAACTGCGTCCAGTTGGCGATGGCCGCCTTGGACATGGCGTAGGGGGCGACGCGCGTAAGCGGGCGGTAGGTGTTCATCGAGGCGAAGTTGAGGATGGCGCCGCCGCCGGCGCGCGCCATCTGGAGGCCGAATGCCCGCGAGGGGATGACCGTGCCCAGGGTGTTGATCTCCAGCACCGAGCGGAAGGCCGACATGTCGATGTCGAAGAAGCCGCGGTCAGTGGCGCCGGACGGGGCCGCCGCCACGGCACTCTTGCCGCCGGCCAGGTCGGCTTCGGTGAACCGCAGACGCGTGGGCATGGCGGCGGGGTTGTTGCCGCCGGCGCCGTTGATGAGGAAGCGGCAGGGGCCCAGTTCTGCCAGCACGCGTTCGGCAAGGGCGTTTATGGCGGCCTCGTCGGTGACGTCGCCGGGGGCGATCATGATGCGTGGCGCCCCTCCGGCGGCGGTGATTCCTTCCGCGACCTTTTCGAGCTTGTCGCGGGTTCTGCCAACCAGGACCACCTTGCAGCCCAGGGTGGCGAGGTGCTTTGCAATGGCGGAGCAGAGCGTCCCGCCTGCGCCGGTGACGACGGCGACTTTGTCTTGGAAGTATGGGTTCATTTGAAAATTCTCTTTGCGTTGCGATGGCAGATGTTTTTGAGCAGCGGCCGCAGGAGGGCGGGGTCGTCCGGGAAGTCGCCGGCGGCGACCTTCTCCGCGACCCACTTGCAGAGGGTGCGGCGGAACCAGTCGTGGCGGGCGAGCGAGAGAATTGAGCGGGAGTCGGTGGTCATTCCGGGGAAGGTGTAGAGCACGCCGTAGGCGGCGCACTTCTCAAGCACGTCCCGGACGCCGTGCGCGTGGTCGCACCACCACCAGGCCGGGCCGAGCGAGACATGGCCGGGGGAGCCTTCATGCGTGAAGGAGCCCGACAGCACCGCCAGATGCGCATGGGCCTCCGGGTTGAGCGTGAGGAGGATCGTGCGGGGGAGGGCGCCGTCTGATTCCAGCGCGTTGAGGAAGGAGGCGACGATGGCGGGGTCGACCGGCGCGCGCATGGCGGCGTAGCCACCGGCCGGGCCTGTGGCGGCGCGGAGGCGGGAGGAGGTCTCCCGCAGGGCGCCGATGTGCAGGAGCATGGTCCAGCCGTGCGCGGCCGCGAAGGCAAAAAGAGGTGCCCCCTTGTTGTTGTCCGCTTGCTGTCGAGACGCATGGCCTGAACAACAAGCGGACGACAGCAAGCTATTCGCGTCATCGACCGAGATGTCCACAACGCGGCAGCCGGCTGCGTCGAAGCGCTCCAGGGTCTCAAGGGAGACCTCCTAGCCAAGAGAGAGGCGTAGGGATGGGACGATGCGGGGCCTTGCATCCGGCGCACCCGCGCCAGGTTGCGCAGAGTTGCGCGAAAGGCCGCTTTCCCCCACGCAGGGGCTCAGCACCTCCACATTCACCTTGCGCAGGATCTTCGAGGGCGTCCAATCTGAGAGCGGCACATTCTCGAGAATCCTCCACCATTCGCAGTTCGCAGTTCCCTGTTCCCCGTTCCCTATCACCGCCAGTTCGGCCCTGGCCCAGTCAAAGAGCGGGTTGCCGATGAGCTTGGGGAGAGTGCGCTTCCAGGCCTCCCATTTCTCCGCCTCGGGGGCGTCGCCGGTAATCAGCCGTTCCGGCTCGCCGCAGATGCGCATGGCGCGGTGCTTGTAGGGGTCTGGTGCCACCCAGACTTGATAGATCGACCCCAATGGCGCGTCGGCAGCCAGCATCGCAGGATCAAGGTGGTTGTGCCAGTCAACGATTGGCAAATCGCGCACCCAGGAATAGAGTTCACAAAAGTTCATGGTCAGAATCGCAGCAGCTGAAAGGGTAGTCCTTACTTCCGAAGTTGGGCCGGCGTCAGCGGCGAACAACTTCGGGGATAGTCGAAACGCCATCGGGGATGACGGCGATTTTCGCGTCGGGCGAAGTAAGGGCCGTGGCCTTCTCCAGCGCCTTGTCTAGGCTTGAGGCGGCACAGGAGCCTCAAAAACCCCCAGCAGCCGCTCTTCCGAGACCAGCGCCTCCATGCATCCCCGACCGTACGGGACTTTCACCAACTTGCCCATTTCATTCCCCTTGCTTTCCCACTGAACAAAAGATAACAAGATGGGTAAAATTATACTTAACTGCCTTGCCCGCTGTCAACCGGAGGCCTGGCGCAAACTGCGCTGGGGAGGGCAAGAAGGCGGGAGGGACGAAAGATTGAAGAATGTGAATATGGTAAAATGAATAAATCCTTTTCATGCTAGGAACGCCTCCCGGTGTAACCATCCGTCCCCAAGCGTGTAAAGAAGATGAAAGCGACTTCCAAACCTCCAAGGCTCTAAACCTCCAAACTTCCAAACTTCCCAACTTTTCAACCTTTCAACTTCTCAACTTTTCAACTTCCCAACTTCCTATGACCACATCCTTCCCAGAATTCATGAAGATGGCGCAGGAGCGCCATCCCAAGGCGTTCGCCAAGGGCGGGCAAGACGCCTTCTCGCTGGCCACCGAAGCCGGCCCAATCGAGTTCATCCACGCCGCCGGGGACCCCGCCGGCGCCATCGTGCGCGCCAGGGTCCTCAAAATGGAGGATGTGCCTCGCGCCGACGACTTCGCCAAGTCCGCGCTGGCCGGGAACTTCTTCTGGGGCGGTACCCGTGGCGCCACCCTTTCAATCGGCGCCGACGACGCCCTCTGGCTGACCGAGTGCCGTCCGCTTGACGAGCTTACCTTCGAGGGCGGCCTCGAGCAGTGCCTCGACGATTTCTCATCCACCGTCTTCGACTGGCGGGAAAGGAGCGCTCTCTATGAATAGGAATGAAAAGGCAAATGGCGTGGAGGGCAAGGCCATGTCCGTTGAAGACCTTATGAACGGGTACCAGGAATCCGAAGGGCAGGCGCCGGCGGAGCAAGAGGCCGCGGGCGGGAACGAGGATGTCCTGAAGGAGCAGTTCGAGGGCGTCCTCGCCGAGTTCGGCAAAATCGTGGGAATTCCGCTCTCCCTGGACGACGACGGCACGGCCACCTTCACGGTCGATGACGACATCATCGTCAACCTCCAGTATCTTGACGAATCGGATTGCATCGTCGCCTTCTCGCCAGTCGGCGGTTTCGGCGAAACTAGCGCCCCGGACGCCGGCAAGAAGGCGCGGGTCCTTCTGCGCATGAACGAAATCGGCGGACAGACCGAGGGCTTCACCCTCGCCCTCGACGAGGACGCCGAACTCGTGCTGGCGATGGACCGCCGCAGCGCGCTTGAGATTTCCTCGGCCGATTCGTTCGCCGCATGGATGGAGGCCCTCGTCAATGCCGTCCGCGCCGTCCGCACACGCTTCGCCGAAGAGTTCCCTATCAATGAAGAAGGGAGGGAATAACAATGCCACCTCCTGATGCCATCCGCCGCACGAATTCGATGGGGAACATGGGGTCCATGTTCCATCTGGACCCTCTGCCGAACCAGAACAACGTCAACGGCCAGAACGGCGTAAACAACCAGAACAACGTCAATAATCAGGGCGTAAACGGCCAGAATGACGTCAACAACCAGAACGATGTCAATAACCCGAACGACGTCAACGGCCAAGTCCATGTCGAAGGCCCGCAGGACCCCGAGGTGGACAACATCGTCGATAATGGCCTGGAACCTAATCTCGGGCAGAACGGACAGGCCCAGAACTTCGCCGCCAACCACCACGTGGCCCTTGGCCGCGACTGGGACCTGAACTCCGCGAAGGGCGTGCTGGACACGGCGAAAGAGGCCATCAAGAACATCAAGACCGTCATCGCCGGCAAGGAACAACTCGATGACTTGAAGACCAAGGTCAACACCGCCTTCCAGCAGGCCATTCAGGCGCCTGGGGCGAACACCAGAGGCAGCGTCGCCGATCTGGGGCAGTCGTTCACGGACATCAAGCAGACCATCGAGGAGCTGAAGAGCGCCCGCGCCGCGCTCACGGCGGCGATCAAGGACGGCTCCGGCCAGAGCGACCCGCGCGAGGGGCTCAAGGAGGTCCGCAAGACCCTGCGCGTCTTCCGCTACGAAATGCAGCGCGAGCTGGCCAAGCGTGGGAGCGCCGTCGGGCAGATGGACTTCTACGAAAGCGCGCTCCGCGAAATCCAGCACAAGTTCACGTTCGGCGTCGGCAGCAAGGTCGCGGAGACCTTCGCCCGCGTCATGGAGCTTGAAGCGGCGCTCGACCATTCGTTCACCCAGTTCTGCAACAGGCTGAGCGTGGTCAGCCCCGGCACGCAGCTGCCGGAGAAGCCGGCGAACGTCAAGCTCGCGAACGTCGCGGGCAACGCGCTGGAGCTCTCGCACCTCACCAACGACAGGATCCGCGACTTCCAGGACGCCGACGCGAGCAGCGCCACGCTGCGCGACATCGTCGGGGAGATCGCCCTCAAGGGCGGCTCGCGCAAGGTCGAGTTCAATGTCGGCGTCGGCGCGCTGTTCGGGCTGGGCTTCTCCAGCGTGTTCACAGCCGGCGTGCGCGCCGGGGCGCGTTTCCGCGTCGTCGGCGAGATCGAGTGCCCCGGCAATGGGCGGCCCATCTCGGCCACTTTCCGCCTCGCCGGCGGACTCGACGGCAAGATCGGCATCAAGGCCGGCGACGATGGATTCTCGCCCGGCGCCAAGGCGGAGGCCGGCGCGACGGCAGGCCTCACGCACTTCAGCACTCGCACCTACGCGACGCTGGAAGACTTCATCCTCGACGCCAAGAACTGCAAGCTCGCCACGAGCCGGACGATTGGCGGCGCGATTTGGGGCGGCATCAAATCGCTCGGACGCGGCATCGGCAAACTTGGGGCGACCTTCTTCCGCTGGCTCGGCCGCAAGGCCGGCGAAATCAAGCAGAGCAACGCGCAGTATCTGGAGTCTCTGAAGATGCGCGGCGTGGCGGGCGCGCTCGACAAGCTCGTCGCCAAGCGCGCCAATCCGGTCATCGTCGCCGAGCGCAAGGGGTGGTCGGCCCAGGGCCAGGTCAACGCCAAGGCGGGCATCACCCTTGGCGAGAACGTCGTCGAACTCAACGCATCCGCGAATGCCTCCTACGAGCGGGAATTCAAGGTCAAATCGAAAACCTTCTCGGGCGTCGCCCGCGTCGTCAGGGAGGCGAGGGACATCGAGACGATCAACTCGCTCATGCGCCCCGACCCCGACACGCATGAAGTCGGCCAGGTCAGGCGCTTCGACGCCGGAACGACGGCGGCGGAGGCTTTCGCAGAGCTCGAGAATTCCTTCGACGAGGCGCTAGAGGAGGCGAAGGATGTGGAGAAACGCAGCTCCGGGATCTTCACGTTCACCGACACGGCCGGCTTCGCGCACGTCGCCCACAAGTTCCGCTCGCTCCTCCTGGCCACCGAGGCCGCCTGCCTGGACAATATCATCTCCCGCGCGGACGCCGACCGCCTCATGGAGCGCTACTCCAACCCGCCGGTCAAGTTCCCCATCGACATCTACCGCGAATACTTCATGGAGGGGACCGGCGTGGCCAAGCCGGCGAAGAGGCGCATCTCCGCCGAGGCGATGTTCAAGTTCGAATTCCTGCCCAAGTTGAACGAAACCATGACGACCGGCATCGACAACTCCTTCGGCAAGGTCATCGCCGCCGGCGCCATCGACACCGTGAAGCGCGAGGTCGGGATGGAGACCGCCATCCAATACCGCTTCTCCCGCGAGAGCCCGGTGTCGCCCGGCACGGATCCGCGCCCGTGGGAGAACACCGTCAAGACAAAGCACGAGATGCTGGTCACCGCCTCGGCGCCCGCGCGCTACATCCTCGACGGTTTCGTGCGCTCCTACATCAACAAGGGCGAGCGCGTCGAGAACAAGTCGGATAACCTCAAGAAGGACATCTTCAAGGAGACGACGAAGGACATCGGCAAGGACACGGCCCTGACCGCGCTCTACGAGACGCTGCCTGGGCTGATCCTCGCCGGCGTAAAGGAATCCGCCATCGCCGCTGTGAAGAAGTGGCTCTCGAACCCGGATAACGTGAAGAAGCTCATCGAGTTCGCGTTCGATCACCTGGACGACGCCTTCCAGCTCATGCTCGACGTTGTCGAGTTCGCCGCCAAGCATCCCGATCTCACGCTTCACACCCTCGCGAGCATCAAGGGCACGAGCGGCATTTCGGAGAGCGAACGCGCCAAGAAGATCTCCTGGTCCTACGTGGACGGGCAGCTCGAATCGGTCACCATTTCGCACGACTCGGAGAGCAAGATCGGCGTCAACGTCGATCCTGTCGGCATCGCCGTGGGCGTAGGCTTCGACCTCTCCTACTCGGTCACGGAGTCCGTCAAGGAGCGCGACATCACGCCGCGCCCGACGCTCACGATGCTCCTGGACAAGGGCGAGCAGTTCCTCGCCGGCGAGACCGGCGTGAGCCAGCCCGGCAGCGGCCAGCCCTTCAAGTCCTGGCTTTCGCGCAACGCCATGGGCGTCTCTTACATGCTCGCCCATTTGAAGGACACCGAGGAGAACAGGGAGAAGACCGTCAACCTCTACAACAACGCGATGGCGGCGGCCGCCGGCGACATGGATTTGCAGGAGCGCCTGCAGAACGCCTGGCAAAGGGTGGAGGACCTTGGCGAGGACGCCACGCTCGACGCCAAGGTCGATGCCGCCCACGAGCTCATCACGGCGATGCTGCTCGCCTACCTCAATCCCGCCCCGGACTACCATCCGGCTGCGGCGTAATGCGTTAGCGCAACCTCCTCCCGTCCTCCAAGGCGCTACCGCGCCGAACATTGGAAACTGCCGGGAACGCGCTACTGCGCACCTGCGCTGAGTCTGCCGCCGCCTTGAAGCAAGCTTCATGCGTCGCCATCCCTGTCGCGCGGCCTTTGGCCGTACCCCGGCAGATTGGGAACCGCCATTGGCGGACTGGAAAAACTGGGAAGATCAGCTGCATCTTTTTTTCAAGAAATTCCCAAACCGCCGGAGGCGGATTTCCAATCTGGTGCGCCGTGGCGAAGCCACACGGCATGGATGCGGCCGCATGACGCTTGCGTCAATGCGGCTGCGTCGGGGCCGATGGTTCGCGTAGCGGGCGGCGCACCAGTTTCCCTGCCTCGGCGCGGTAGCGCCAAACCTCCAAACTTCGCCCGAAGGGCTCAAACCTCTAAGGCGTCAGCACCAAACGGGCTAATTGGATGTGCTATCCGTGGCCAAACATGGGAAAAATTTGAATGTTTGGCCGTGAATAGCGCATTTTCGTAAACATCCATTGCCAAAATTGGTGATTTGTGATATACTTTGGCTTTCAATAATTGAGGTGGTATCATGATTGGACGAAGAGAGGAAATTAAGGCACTGAAGGCGGCATACGAATCGAAGTATTCGGAATTTGTCACCGTTTACGGTCGACGGCGCATAGGCAAGACGTTCCTGGTCAACGAGGTCTTCGGCTATGAATTCGCATTTCACTGCGCCGGACTCAAAGGCGAGGGGATGAAGCGCCAGCTGGAGAATTTCCGCTTTGCGCTCCGGCGGCACGGGCATGACGCATGCCCCAGGCTGAAGAGCTGGCTTGAGGCGTTCTTCGAGCTGGAGAGGTTTCTCGAGGGGATGCCCGTTGGCCGCAAGGTCGTCTTCATTGACGAAATGCCGTGGATGGACACGCACAAATCAGGTTTCCTCGCAGCCTTGGAGGGCTTCTGGAATGGTTGGGCCTCGTCGCGCAAGGACATCCTTCTCATCGCCTGCGGATCCGCCACCTCATGGATTGTCCGCAAGATAAACCGGAATCGCGGCGGACTCCACAACCGCGTTGGCACCCGCATCAAGCTTGAGCCGTTCACGCTTGCCGAGTGCGAGGAATATGCAAACGAACGGCGACTGGGGTACGACCGACTCAACCTTGCCGAATGCTACATGGCCCTCGGCGGCGTCGCCTACTACTGGAATCTTCTGGAGAAAGGCAAAAGCCCCGGGCAGAACTTCAACGCCCTTTTCTTCGGACCTCACGACGGACTTCGCCTCGAATTCGACGAACTGTATTCATCGCTCTTCAAAAACCCGGAACCGTACATGCGGATTGTCATGGCGCTGAACAAGCGGCGCGCCGGTCTGACACGCGATGAGCTTCTAGCCGAAACCGGAGTGGGCACAGGTGGCGGCAACTTCACCGAAATGCTTGACAACCTCGAAGAGTGCGGCTTTGTCCGGCTTCTCCACCCCATTGGCGCGAAAAACGGCGGGGTTTATCAGCTGGCGGACAACTATTCGCTTTTCTTCCTCCAGTTCGTCAAGGGCAGCCAATCCCGCGATGGCGACTATTGGACTGAATCGGTTTCATCCGAAGTCAAGAACAACTGGCGCGGACTCGCCTTCGAGCGCCTTTGCGCCTCCCACATCAGGCAGATCAAGGAGGCCCTTGGAATCGCGGGCGTCCATACGGATGTGTATTCCTGGCGTTGCGCCACGGATGACTTGCCGCGCGGGGCGCAGATAGACTTGCTAATAGACAGGCGGGACGGGATAGTCAATCTTTGCGAAATGAAATACTCTGGCGGGGAATATGCCATCACTAGGGACGAACATGACCGACTTCGTAACAGGATTGAGTCATTCAGCCGCCATCTCGGCCGTGGAAAGTCCATCCACCTGACAATGGTCACGACATTCGGGCTGAAGCACAACACCTACTGGAACGATGTCCAGTCCGAGGTCACGCTCGATGACTTGTTCCGTTGAACCGCTCCATTCGTCGCGAACGAAGTGAGCAGAAAAATCTTTTCCCGTCCTCCAAGGCGCTACCGCGCCAAACTTCCCAGACGCGCAGCGTCAAACTTCCTCGGCGCGGTAGCGCCAAACTTCCAAGGCGCTTGCGCCAAACTTCCAAGGCGCTTGCGCCAAACTTCCAAGGCGCTTGCGCCAAACTTCCTCGGCGCGGTAGCGCCAAACTTCCAAGGCGCTTGCGCCAAACTTCCAAAAAAGTTGTATATACAAGTCGGTTTTTAAGGGGTGCAATATGGTAGCCTAGTTGTTGCGTGAATTACTCATGCGGAAACTGGACTGCCATGAAATCGGGCACAAAATGCAGGACAATTGTCGATGCGCTCAGCGACGAAATCGCCGCCGGACGCTACCGCGCGCCATCCTCGTTCCCCAGCGCCGAGCGCATCGTCCGCCGCTTCAAGGTCTCCTACGCCACCGCCGTGAAGGCGCTGGACGAACTGAAGAAGCGCGGCCTTGTCTATTCAGTCGTCGGCTCCGGCACCTTCGTCACGAAGACCGCCGGGCGAAGCATCGGGCTGCTGGCCCCCGCATGGTCGGGCAGCGACTTCTTCCCGGCCCTCTGCCATGCCATTTCCGCGATATGCCAGTCGCGTTCGCGTCCGCTTCTCTTCGCGGACACCTCGTCTGATTCAAACGAAGGGATTGGCGAGAGGCTTGTCTCGCTGGCGAACTCACTTGTCTCAGAGCGCGTCTCCGGCATCCTCTGCCACCCCGTCGACTTCTGCGAAGACGCCCGCGCGGCGAACGAGGCCGTCCTCGGCGTCTTCCGCAAGGCCGGCGTTCCGGTGGTGCTGCTCGACTGCGACATCGTGCCGCCGCCCGGTGAAAGCGGCTACGACGTGGTTGGCATCGACAACGTGGCGGCCGGCTGGCGGCTGGGCGAACATGTGATTTCGCGCGGCGCGCGCCGCATACTCTTTGTCTCGATGTTCGCGAATGTCTCGTCAAATATGCAGTCCCGCCTTGCCGGTTTGCATAACGCGGTGGCTGGAACTCGCGGCGCGCGGGTTGACGCCTTCGACATGCCTTCGGGAAATGGCGGCGAATCCGCGCTGGCTGATTGCCTGAAGGGGAAACTTCCCGATGCCGTGGTCTGCTCATCGGACAAGGTCGCGGCGATGGCGCTGAAGGCGCTGCGTTCCATCGGGTGCTCCGTCCCAGGCGACGTCCTGGTCACGGGGGTGAACGACACCTCGATCGCGACGCTCACCGATCCTCCGCTGACGACCATCCGCCAGCCATGCGCCACCATTGCGCGCATAGCCTTCGAGACACTCGACCGTCGCCGCAAAGACCCCGACACTCCGCCCATGCGCGTCTTCCTCCCCGCCCCGCTCATCGAAAGGGAATCGACTTGATATGAACAAAGAAGAGACAACGAACCAGAACAGCCTTCCAGGCGCGGCGGTCGCCGCCGCGGCAGGCCCTTCGCCTGTTCGCCGCATCGGCGCGGTGAACTGGGACTGCTCCGTCCCCAGCACGACCTTCTTCGGCCAAGCCACGACGAACACCCTCGGTCCCGCGAAGTGGCGCGACCGCACGCCCTACTACGCGGATGTCCTCGGCGAGAACCGGATTGAACACCACTACCGCTCTCTCGAAGAATACGAGACGGAGATGCAATACGCCATCGACGCCGGCATCGACTACTTCGCCTACTGCTGGTACGACCTCACGCCCCCTCCCGGCGACAAGACGGCGTGCGCTGGAAAGTTGCAGGAGATCACACGTGCCCGCCGCCTCCACGTGCAGAGCCAGTTGCGGGACAGGCTCTCGCTCTGCGCCATACTCGTGACGATTCACCCCTACTCAGACGACTGCCTCCGTCTCCTCGCCGAGGAGATGAAGAACCCCTGGTACGAGAAGGTTGGCGGCCGGCCGCTCATCTACATGTTTGAGTCCACGTATGCCGTCGCGCTGCGGCTGCGCGACATCTGCCGCGAGGCCGGGGTGGCCGACCCATACGTCGTCGCGATGATCACATCCCCTCCGGAGAAGGGCGAGAAGCGGTCCGCCAATGCGGACGCCCTCAGCGCCTACGCCTGCACGGAGGATGGGCCGCTGGCCGAAGACCACGTCAACAAGGCCATTGGGCAAAACGCGCTTCGCGCCACGGCGGGACTGCCCGTCATTCCGCATTTCTCAACCGGTTGGGACCCGACGCCGCGCATTGAACGGCCGACGCCCTGGACCAAAAACGGCTATCCCGTCAGGCCATACGCGCCGAAGCTCTCCCGTGCGGATTGGCTCGACGAGGCCGCAAAGCTCCGCCGCTGGATAGAACAGCATCCGGCGGAGTGTCCGACGGGCCATGTGATGGCCTTCGCGTGGAACGAGTTCGAGGAGGGCGGCTGGATCTGCCCGAACATCGGCGTGGACGGCAGGCCAGACACGACCCGTGTCGCCAGTTTCCGCGCCGTCGCCGAGGCGCTGAAGAAGGCCGGCGGCGAGAAGGGAAAGGAGATTCACGGGCAATGAGGCTTCTCCAATCGCAGATGAACGAGAAACTCGCCATGAATTGGAACGCCCTTCTTGCGGGGGTGGTGGCGGCGGTCTTGGCGGCCACGGCCGGCGCCGAAACCGAAGGCGTCCTCAACCGCCACCAATACTTCACCGACGAAGCCCTTGCGGCGGCCGATGTCGATGGACTTGACCGCGAAGTCGCCCAAGCGCTTGCCGAAAGCGACAAGGCCTTCGAAAAGGCGGAGGAACTGGCCGCCACGCTCTCGGGCCATGACAGGACGGCGGTTGAAAGCCGCCTCGAAATGGCGAAGCGGCTGCGGCGCTATGTCGCCGACCGAGCGAACGCCCCCGAACGCGACGAGCTGATCCTCGCCTGGCAGGGGGCCAAGGAGCTGGAATCCTTTATCGACTACTTCTCCCGCGAACGCCTCCGCCACGAGGAGAACGCGAAGATGCCCGAACCGAAGGTCTTCAACGTGCGAAACTTCGGCGCGCGCGGCGACGGCACCGGCGACGACGGCCCAGCCTTCGTCGCGGCCATCGAGGCGGCGCGCGAATGCGGC
>JAGCUY010000019.1 GCA_017962605.1 Kiritimatiellia bacterium
CGCTTCCCTTCCAGGGGCCGCGCTCCCGGACGCGGCGAACTGGCGTGCGCCGGAGTCCTGCGGCCCTGATGCCCTCTGGTGCCTCGTGGAAAAGAAACGGATCGTGAAGGGCTCTGTCAACGCACACCTCAAGGCGCTCGCCGAGGATCCCAGGCAGGGACGCTTTGTCGTTTACGACTTCGACGCGACGGAGGCCGGACTGGTGCGGCTCAAGACCAACGTCCCGGCCACGCGGCGCAACGTCGCCCTTTGGATCAACGGCGAAAGCGTCCCATATTCCGAATCGTCGCTGGTCATTGAAGTGCGCCAAGGACGCAACCGCGTCATCTTGCGCGCCGATATGGTTGTCGGCGGAACGAAGACCGACGCATTATACCTCGCCGTCGATATGGAAAACCGTTAATGAGCATGACCGTCCATCCATTCGACGTCGTTGTAGCCGCTAGCGACACGCCGGAGGTTCTGAAGCGCCACGCAAGCCATGTTTGCCCGGATGGCGATGCGAGGCCGACGCTGCAGCGCGCCATCGACGAGGCCGGGGCGCTGGACGTGAAGTGCGTCCTGCTTCCCGGCACCTACCACGTCGATTCGCGCGGCGAGCGCAGCCCCAGGGGCGCCATCTGCTTCTGGAACCCGGAGCCGGAGGAGAAGTGGTATTCGCACGAGAGGCCACGCTTCAGGACGCTGGAAGGCGCCGTGGAGCCGATAGCGTGGCATTCCGGGGCGATCATTGAAATGGGCCGTGCCCTCTACGACTCGCTAGGCGCCGACGAGGAGTTTTCGCTACTCTACTGCGACGGCGGAGGCATCTTCGGCCGCGCCTGGATCCTGCGCAATCTCGTGATTCGCCTCCCCAATATCGGAAAAAGGATTGTCGCCGTAGATGGACGCTTCTGCGGTGCGCTCAAATACAACGACCTCTGGGTGGCGGCGCGCGACCCGCGCCTCTTCAATCCGGCGTCGTGCGAGGGCCTCGCCTCTCCGCATCCGCTCTCCGTCGGCATCCGGGGGACGGCGGGGTCGAACCACGGCGTCCTCAACGAATGGAAGCGGTGCTCCGCACTCGGCTTCGGGACGGGCTTCGACATCGGTGGCGAACACGTCTATTGCGAAAGCCTGGAGGCAAAATACAACGTCACCGGCTTCGCGTTCGACTGCTACAAGGGCAAGCGCTCCATCGACGCACCAGACGACGAGCCGCCGCGCGGCGGATGCTTCTACCCGATCTACTGCGTCAACCTCCTCGACGAACACAACGTCAACATGCCGCACTTCGGCTCTGCGAGCCATCGCGGCATTGCGAGCGAAAACAAGGCGCAGTCCGTGACGATACTCGCCATGAACATCCAGTGGCCGAACACCGCACCCGGCTACACCGACCGACAGGCTTCAGACTTCACCGCAGGCCGTCGCCGCGCCACGGAGGACAATCCCGGCGCATGGCGCGGTTCCGTCGAATACGTCATCGACCACACGACGCCTGAATGCGGCGTCAACCTCGTGGACGAACCGTTCTTCGAACCCGGACACGGCTGCGGCATCCGATCTCGCAATCTCACCATGATATGATCCTGGTAAATAATTAAGCCAGATAGCGCCAATCCTGGCAGAAATTCTGGCCAGAAATTTGACATCGCCTTTCGTGTTTGATAGAATCAGAAGCATGAAAAGCATGATTGGCGAAGTAATGCGCGAGTTTTACGAATTCGGGGTGCCTCGGGACGTAAAGCCGCGCAACGTGGATTTCCCGGAAAAGAACAATTCCGCCACTGTGGTGACGGGAATGAGGCGTACTGGCAAGACTTACGTGACTTACCAGAGGATGCTCTCCCTTATGGAATCAGGCGTTCCGATTGAGAGCATCGTCCACGTGAATTTCGATGACGACCGCCTGAAATCAGTCTCGCTCGAACATCTCCGTCTTATCGGCGACATCCATGCCGAAATGTTCCCTGATGCGGCGAAGCGGAAGTGCTGGTATTTCCTTGACGAGTTGCAGGACGTCGCTGGCTGGGAGATGTTCGCCCGCCGACTCATTGACTCGCATCTTGTCCAACTCTGCCTGACGGGTTCCTCATCGAAATTGCTGTCCCGCGAAATCGCAACGCAGATGCGTGGACGGGCGCTCGACGTCGAGGTGTTTCCGCTTTCGTTCCGCGAATATCTGCGATTCAATTCGCTCGCGGATGAATCAGTCCAGGAACCGTATTCGTCCCGAACGGCGGGGTTGCTGCGCAATGCGATGACGCGCTATCTTGACGAAGGTGGATTCCCAGACGTGCAGGGCGACATGCCGCGCATCCGCGTGAAAACGCTCCAGGAATACGTCGATGCCGTCCTGTACCGCGACGTAATCGAAAGGCATGATGTCCCGAACGCGCAGGCGCTCGGCTACACGCTGGACTACATCAAGGACAACTTCGCGCACAAAATCTCGACGCGCGCCATAGCGTCGGTTCTCGGACAGGTCGGCGTCTCTGCAAACCGCGAAGCCATAGCCGACTACCTTGACTGGCTGGAAGAGGCTTATCTGGTGTATCGCGTCCCCGTGCGGACTGACTCCCCGGCCATTCGGCGGATGAATCCCGACAAGTTCTATTTCGTGGACACAGGTCTGGCAAAGGCTTCGACCTCCAAATTGGACGAAGCGAAGGGCTGGCTACTTGAAAATCTGGTTTACCTGTCCCTGCGCAGGGGCTTTAACACCATTGAATACTACAACACGCGCAAGGGTGGAGAGGTCGATTTCTATGTCACGGACAGGATATCAAAGAAACGAAGTCTGGTGCAGGTGGCATGGGACATGGCTGCGGAGACGACAAGGACCCGCGAAATGGCAGCGCTCAAAGACGCCCGCGCCGAAACCGGAATAGAGGACTGTGCCATCGTGACGTGGGATGATGACAAACTGCTTGACGATGGTATTCGCATCGTTCCAGCCTGGAAATGGTGCCTAGAACGCGAAGAGTAGTTCGCTTCCAATAACTTTTCCATGCGTTTGCAATGCGGCAAAAACCTTGCCGCAGTACGCGTCTTTTGCGATAATGGATGGCAAAGGATTCACCATGCCATGAGAAAGACTACGCCATCTTCCAAAGGAGCGCCCAAGGGCGCTTCGCCTGTTTCTGAAATTGTCTTCGCCAAGCCGCCGCTGCGCTGGCTGTGGGGCGGCTTCGGCTTCCACAACTCCGAGGCCCAGATGACGGGCTTGATGTCCGACGAGTTCCGCAACGAGCGGGCGCTGAAGAGCTTCCTGGAGATCTCCCCCTCCTATTCGCGTGTCTTCGCTGGCTTCGCCGACTGGACGAAGGAGGCTATGGACCGTTTCGCCGACTGGTACGACGCATCGTTCCGCAAGTGCGGCACGACGCTCTACGCCGTCCCGGGCCGGATGCCGACGATCATGGAGGACTTCGACTGCGAATCCTACGCCGAGGCGACGGCCCGCAACCTCGAATACGTCATCAAGGAGCGCGGTTGCTCGCGCATCGCCCACTTCGCCGTGACGAACGAGTGCTCAGTTGGGCCGATCTACGACTGGTTCGGCAAGCCCGACCTCGACGGCCGCGACCGCTGGAAGATTTTCCGCGATCTCAACCGCGCAATGTTCCGTGCGTTCCGTCGCCACAGCCTGGACGTCGGGCTGATGACCACCGACCAGTCGGGCCCGCAGCGTCTGAAGGACATCGAGGCGGCCATGGGGACGCTGGACGACATCACCGACACCTACTGCTGGCACTTCTACGACTGGGAGTCCGCCGCTGGCGACCCCGGCAACTACGGCCGCTGGAGCGCGCTCTTCAAGGACGCGGTGGCGCTGGTGGAGCGCAAGTTTCAGCACCGCCGCATCTCCCTTGGCGAGTTCGGCCTCAAGGGGCGCGCGACGGCGCGCGCCGAGAGCGGTTGCGAGGGCGTGATGGGCGACGACCGCAGCTACACGGCCCGCCATCCCGCCGAGGCCGCCATTTCTGCGATGGCCCGCGCGGAGATGGGGCTTGCCGCCATGAACGCGGGTTTCGTGACGGCCGTGAGCTGGACTTTCTGCGACTACCCCGATCCAAGCCTCGGCTGGCCGGGCGGCGAGACGCCGCGCGAACTCGCCGAGCAGGAGCTGAAGAAATACGGCGGCATGGGCCGCGACCTCCGTTACAACAAGTGGGGGCTTTTCCGCTGGGACGACGACAACCACGACTACTCCTCCTACCCCGACCTCTACACGATGGGCTGGCTCGCCAAGCTCTTCCGGCGCGGCGGGCGCGTCCTGCCGTGGATGACCGACGACGACACCCTTCGCGCCGGCGCAATCACCAACGCCGACGGCTCGCTCTCCGTCGCGCTCATCAACTGGGGCGAGGCAAAGGAGATTGCGCTCAAGATTCCGCACCCCGTCGCCAAGCCGATGCGCCTCTACGAATACGACAGCGCCCACGTCCCCTTCAACCCCTTCAACGACCTCCAAGGCGTCAAATGCCTGGTCGAGGCGGGAAAAGGCGCAGACGGCGAAAGCGTCGTCAGAGTTCCTTTGGCGGCGAAGTCAATGGTCTTCCTAACGACCGACTACGAGGACCGGACGCCCGCTGCGGTGCGCGACGTGCGGCTTGACGGTGGCACGCTGCGCTGGTGCACCCCAGACGACCCCGACCACCGCTATTTCCGCGTCTTCCGCGACGGCGAGCAGATCGCCTCGACCGTCGCCGACCATCTGGACGTGGGAGAAGTGGGCGATTTCCGCGTCGTTTCCGTTGACCGCTGGAACAACGTTGGGAAGTAGGGTAGGATAAGCATCAATGAACCGATTCGAAAACCGGGTCGTCCTCGTCACCGGCGGGTGCCGGAACACGGGGCTTGAAATCGTCAATCTCTTCCTCCGCGAAGGGGCGCGGGTCTTTTTCTGCGGAACCTCAGCCGCGTCGGTCGCCGCCGGCGAGGCGGAGCTTGCGCGGCGCGCCCGCGCCGACTACCGGGGCATCGTCTGCGACGTTGGCAAGTCCGCCGACGTGGCGGCAATGATGGACGCCATCGACGCAGAGGCGGGACATCTCGACGTCGTGGTGTCTAACGCCGCGCACCTTGGGCAGGGCGAGAACGCGGCGCCGGATGTCCCGGTGGCCGACTTCCTCGAAATCCTGAACGTCAACCTCGGCGGGACGCTGCGCGTCGTGCAGGAGGCGGCAAAGCGGTTTTTCCTGCGGCAGGAGTCGAACGCGGCTACGGGCCAGCGCGGCGTTGTTGTCTGCATCGGCTCAAACACCGCGCACCACGTCCAGCGCCGCCACGTATCCTATTGCACGTCGAAGGGTGGACTGGAATCGCTCGTGCAGTGCCTCGCGCTCGACCTGGGGCCGCGCGGGGTCCGCGTGAACCTTCTTGAACCCGGCTACATT
This sequence comes from Kiritimatiellia bacterium, assembly GCA_017962605.1. Classification (GTDB taxonomy): domain Bacteria; phylum Verrucomicrobiota; class Kiritimatiellia; order RFP12; family JAAYLN01; genus RGIG5952. The sequence goes on from JAGCUY010000019.1 coordinate 5,385, forward strand.
TGGACGAAGCGCTGGAACGACCTCCCGGAGGAGGTTCGCCGCAAGCGCCGCGCCAACACGCTCACCGGCCGCGAATCGACAGGCGAAAACGTGGCCGAGGCCGTTGCGTTCCTCGCCTCCGACGCCGCGCCGACCTTCCAGGGTTCAATCCTCAAAATGGATTCCGGCGCGACCGTCGCCCTCTACCCGCCATACGCCGAGGATAGCGTGCCCCTGCCGGAAGGGTGGAAGGAGGATATGCCTTGAAGCTTGGACTTGGAATGCACCCGGAGCGGTGGAGCGACGCGCATCTCGCGATGGCGCGGCAGCTGGGCTGCGAAACCGTGGTGCCGTGGGTGCCGTTCGGCCCCGGCGACGGAGTCTGGCACGAAGAGCAGTTCGCAGCGCTGAAAGCCCAGGCAGAGCGCCACGGGCTTGAGATAGCCGCCGTCGAGAACTTCCACTGGGAGCACATCGACCACATCGTCCTCGGCGAGGATGGGCGTGACGAACAGTTAGCGAACCTCTGCCACACCATCGAGAACGCCGGACGCTGCGGCATCCCCTGCTTCGGCTACAATTTCAGCGCCTGCGGCGTCCAGGGCTACTATTCCGAGGCCGACAACACCTCCGGGCGCGGGCTGGCGTCCTTGAAGCGTTTCGACGAGGACAAGGTCGATCATTCGCCGCAGCCCAACCGCAAGTTCTGGTTCAAGGACGAAATCGCCCGTCGCTCGCCGGAAGGCTTTCTGCCGCCCGTAGGAGAGGAAGAGTTCTGGGGCCGCATCAAGTATTTCCTCGACGCCGTGCTGCCGACCGCCGAGAAGGCGGGCGTTAAGCTCTGCGCCCATCCCGAAGACCCGCCTATCCCCTTCCTCAAGGGCACCTACCGCGCCTTCCATTCCGTGAATGGGCTGCGGCGGCTCCTGGCCCTTTCGCCAAGCCCAAGCAACTGCCTAGAATTCTGCCAGGGCACCGTATCCACGATGGCAGGGGTGGACATCTACGCCGCCATAGAGGAGTTTGCGTCATCAGGGCGAATCGGCTACGTCCACTTCCGCAACACCTCCGGGACGCGCCCGCGCTACAACGAGGTCTTCATCGATGATGGCTACGTTGACATGAAGCGCGCCATGGGCATCTACGAGAAATGCGGGTTCGACGGCACGGTCATCCCAGACCACACGCCGCGCCTCACGGCGGCCGACTGGTGGGAGACAGGCATGGCCTTCGCGCTAGGGTATATGAGAGGTCTTATGTGTGGGACCAACCGGAACGTTCAAGGAGACTGAAAAATGAGCAAGCCAATCAAAGTCGGAATCATCGGGCAGGGCCGCAGCGGCTGGGGAATCCACGCCGCTTTTCTGCGCACCGTCCCGGAACTCTACGAAATCGCGGCCGTCGCCGACCTCATTCCGGAACGCGTGGCGGAAGCAGCGAGGGAACTTGGTTGCAGGGCGTATCACGATGCCGAAAGTCTTATCGCCGACCCGAACGTCGAACTCGCCGTCGTGGCGACCTACAACCCGACGCATGCGAAATACGCCGAAATGGCGCTCCGTGCCGGCAGACACGTCGTCTGCGAGAAGCCTTTCGGGCTGACTGTTGCCGACGTCGACGCGATGGTCGCCGCCGCTAAGGAGGCGGACCGCGTACTCGTCTCATTCCAGCAGCGCCACTATGAGCCGGATTTCCTGAAAGTGAAGGAAATCTGCGAATCCGGCGTGCTAGGCGACATCGTGCGCGTTCGCATCTGCTGGCACGGTTTTTCGCGCCGCTGGGACTGGCAGACTTCGCGCTCCATGGCGGGCGGGAACCTCAACAACAACGGTCCCCACCCGCTCGACCACGCGCTTTCGCTCTTTGGCGACGTGATGCCGGACGAAGTCTGGGCCGAAGCGGGCGGATGGTTGCGCAGCGGCGACGCCGAGGACGACCTCAAGTTCATCCTCAAAGGCAAGGGGCGGCCAACAGTCGAAGTCGAACTCACGAGCGTCTGCGTCTGTGCGCAAGAGCGATGGCTCGTCTGCGGGACGCGGGGCGGACTGCACGGCACGACAAAGCGGCTCGACTGGAAATGGACGGACTTTTCGGAGATGCCGGTGCGCCCGCTCGACCTCGCTTCCACGCCAGACCGTAGCTACAACAGCGAGACGCTCGAATGGGAAACCAGAAGTTGGGAGGCCCCGGTGGCCGAAGTCAACGCCGGTGCGGGTGCGGCACCTCCCTCCGGCCCCACGGAGACGTTCTACCGCAACTTGCGCGGTATTCTCGACGGAACTGCCGCCCCGACGGTCACGCTCAGGCAGTCGCGACTCCGTGCCGCCGTCATGGAGCGCATCCGCGCCGCTGCCGGCATCCCTGTCGTCGCCGGGAGGGAATGACGCTGACGAAATGCCTCAAATGTTCACATATCTCGCCATGGAAAAGAAAATCGAATGCGTTTGCGTCTATTACCCGCACTGGCACCGCTACCCGATGGGCGACGAGTGGTTCGGAGTCGAGAACTGGCGCCAGGGCGAATGGGCGTTCGTCAAGACTGCCGTTCCACGCTTCCCCGGCCACAAGCAGCCGCTCGTGCCGCTGCCCGGCTATCTCGACGGCACCGATCCGGCGGATGTCGCGAAGGAGATCGACCTTGCCGCAGACGCCGGCATCGACGTCTTCCTTTACGACTACTATTATTACGGCGGCAAGGTGACGCAGGAAGAGGCTCTTGAGCAGGGCTTCATGAAGGCGCGCAACTGCGGCCGCATGAAGTTCGCGATCATGTGGTGCTACCACGAACGGCGCGACCAGTTCCGTCCCGACATCGACCGCGAGCGCCAGATGCTGATGTCACTCGAACGCACGCCGGAGGAGTTTCACGGCCTCGTCCGGCTTTGCTGCGAGCGCTACTTTCCGCATCCGCAATACTGGCGCAAGGACGGTGCGCTCTTCTTCTCGATCTTCAATGCGCCCTATTTCTGCGAACACCGCGACCGCGACGCCCGCCGCATCCGCGCCGAACTCGACGAAGCGCGGCGGATTGTTCGCGAGGCTGGACTTGGCGACATCCACTTCAACGCGCAGGGGGCCGCGCCGGAGGACATCGCCATCATGGCCGAATGCGGGTTCGACTCGCTCACCGACTACAACATCACCCCGGAATCCATGCCGTCCGCTGAAATGGCCGCCATGCGGGAGAATGGCGTCTGGGAGGTCGAATACCGCGACTCCTTCCCGACGGTGCGAAAGCGCTGGCGCGAGATGTCCGCCGGACCGCTCCCCTACATCCCCAACGTCACGACAGGCTGGGACGTCACGCCCCGCTGCCGCCTCGATGAGCCGTATCCCTGGCGCAAGCACGACTACCCCTACCTGATGACCTTCGTCGGCAACACGCCAAAGGCGTTCCGCGACATCCTCGCAGAGGCCAAGGCATTCGCCGAAAGCGCTCCGAACCAGCCCGGCGCCGTTTACGTCAACGGTTGGAACGAATACACCGAAGGTTCATATCTTCTGCCCGACGCCGTCGAAGGCGATGCGCGTCTCCGCGCCATCGCTTCTGCGTTCAGAACATGAGGAAAGACTTTTTACTTGTGACTATGAAACCTTTGCGACTCGTTTTCGTTTCACTTTGCGCCCTTTGCGTTGACACCTCGCTAGCCGCGGTCCGCATCGTCCCCGGCCCCGACTGGGTGCCAATCGACTACCGCAAGGGCGTGGAGCCGGGAAGCGCCCTGGACTTCTCCGTATTCGGCCTCGCAGACGCCCCAGCGGGGAAGCACGGCTGGCTTGAGGCGCACGGCGGGCATTTCGTGTTTCCCGACTCGCCCGATGTCCCGCGCCGCTTCTACGGCCCGAACCTTGTCTTTGACGCATGCTGCCCTATCGGCGACGACGCGGAGATGCTTGCCGACCGACTCATCAGCATGGGCTACAACTCCGTGCGTCTCCACGGCTGGGACTGCAGCCTCCCGATGGGCGACGAGGCATGGGGGCGCAAGTGGGACTCCCATACGTGGGCACCAGAGAAGATCGACCGCATGGACCGCCTTTGCGCCGCACTTTTCGCGCGCGGCATCTACGTCACGACCGACCTCTTCGTCTCGCGGGAGGTGACATGGGGCGACGTGGGCGAGGACAACCGCATGGGTCACGCGCCTGAAGAGCGCATGAACTCCGCCGTTTACAAGGCGCTAGTTCTCGTCGATGAGGTCGCCTACGCCAACTGGCTCGCCGAAGCGTCGAAGTTCCTCAGGCACGTGAATCCCTACACCGGCCGCGCCTACGCCGACGAGCCGGGAATGCCTTTCCTCTGCCTAGTGAACGAGTGCAACCTCGTCGCGCAGTGGAACGCCGTGAAGGAGATGCCCGCTTTCCGCGCCGCCTGGCGCGAGTGGCGCGGCCCCGACGAGCCGCCGCCGGACAATTCCAAGTCGGACATCTTCGCCGAATTCGAGGAACACCTCGAAGCGCGTTTCTTCGGGCGGGCAAGTAAGCATCTGCGCGAGAATCTGGGCGTGAAGGCGCTCCTCACGAACCAGAACATCGGCCAGAACCGGCCGCCGCTGCAGCGTCTCCGCGAACGTCTCTACGACTACAACGACGGCCATACCTACGAGGCGCACCCGCGCAGCGTCGCCGGTGCAGAGGCGACCGGCATGGAGGCCATTGTCCGCTTCGACGAGAACGACCCAACGACCATCGATTGGATGGGAGGCGTCGCCCGCGCCAACGCCTCCATCGTAGGAATGCCGACGACCGTCTCCGAGTGGGACTACTGCTATCCGGCGCGGTCGCGCTCCTGCGCGGGCCTCATCATGGGCACGCTCATGGCGCGGCAGGACTTTTCGGCGGGCTGGCGCTACGGATGGATTTGCAGCCGCGCCAAGCGCTGCGACGAGCTCAAGGACGAATGCACCTTCCCGGCGAGGCCATTCAGCGCCCTCACCGACCCCATTGCGCTCGCGACCGATAAAATCGCCGCGCTACTCTTCCTGCGCGGAGACGCGCCGACCTTCGCCGCGCCGGGCGTATGCCTTCGCCTCACGGAGTCCGCCTTCAGGCGCGGCGACGGCCTTTCTCCGCGCTCCGACAAGGCCGTTCCCTTCGGCATCGTCTGGAAGGCCCGCTTTGCGCAGGCGACCGACGCCCCGACGCCTCCCGGCTGGCGGGAAATCCGCTACGAGGACGGTGAGGCCTTGCGGGCGCGCGGTGAGGATACGCCCTACCCCATTTACGCCGACCCCGGCGCGGTCTTCCGCCGCGACCCAGAACGTCGTCTCCTCGCAGTGGCGACGCCACGCACATGCGGCGGCTTCGCCTTCCAGGAAAGCGGCCGCGTCGAAGCCGGACCGCTCGCGTTCACGCTCTCCGGCTCACGGGCCACGGTCTGCGCCACATCGGTGGACTCCGAACCTCGCCCGCTCGCCGAGTCGCGCCGCATTCTCGTCATGCACATCACAGACCTCCAGTCCGAAGGCAGCGAATTCGGGGACGAGACCTTTCAGGTCACGCTCAAAAAAGGCGTCGCGCCGCTCGTGGCCGACGGCACGGCAGAGATATCACTTCGATTGTCCACAAATGGCAACAATCCCTACAAGGTTTTCGCCCTCTCCACAGACGGCCACAGACTCGGAGAAATCCCATGTCGCCTCTCCACCAACGGCACACTTTCCTTCACAGCCTCCGTGCGCGGCCCTGACGGCAAGGCCCGCCTCTACTACGAAATCGTAATGCAATGAACATCATCCAAAGACATCCTCTCAATCCGGTTCTCTCCGCCAAGGACGTCCCCTACGACGCGAGCCTGGTATTCAACGCCGGCGTCGCCAAGTGGCAGGGCCGCTACGTGATGCTCTTCCGCAACGACTACGGCCACACGGAACAGCGCTGGCGCGAAATCTACGCCACCGGCAAGTGGCCGCACCTCGCCACAAACATCGGCATCGCCACGAGCGCGGACGGAGAGCATTGGGAAGTCGGCCCCAAGCCCGTCTTCCAGATGCGCGACGATGAAATCCTGCGCGTTTACGACCCGCGCCTCACAATCGTCGAGGGGCGTCCCATCCTCTGCTTCGCGATGGATACCAGGCACGGCCTTCGCGGAGGCGTCGCCACCACGGACGACTTCGAGCGCTTTGAGATTGAGTCGCTGTCGGTGCCGGACAACCGCAACATGGCTCTCTTCCCCGAGCGCGTCAGCGGGTGCTACGTGCGGCTGGAGCGGCCGATGCCAGTCTATTCGCGTGGCGGCGGCGAACACTTCGACATCTGGCTGTCGGAGTCACCGGACTTGCGCTTCTGGGGCGAATCCAGACTTGTTATGGGCGCGGAGCGCGTCCCTTACGCCACGGGCAAAATCGGCCCGGCCGCGCCGCCCGTGAAGACGCCCAGGGGCTGGCTCGCGACTTTCCACGCCGTGCGCTACGCCGACAATGACCTCTACTCATGGGAAGGAAACTGGCGCAAGGAATACTGCGCTGGGCTGATGCTCCTCGATCTAGATGAGCCGTCAAAGATCATCGGCCTTTCCCGCGAACCGCTCCTAGTTGCCGAAGAGCCGTATGAGACAGTCGGTTTTCGCGGTTCCGTCATCTTTCCCGGCGGCATGATTCTGGAAGATTCGGGCGAGGTGAAAATCTACTACGGCGCAGCCGACACGGTGGAGTGCCTCGCCACCGCGCACATCGACGACCTCCTCGCCATCTGCCAGCCAGCCCAACTCCGTAGCGACGCTTGAAGGCATTCATCAGGCAGAACGACAAAGCCTTGACATCAATTTTGCCATGATGTATTATTTACATCATGACAAGAACGCAAATTCAAATTCCCGATGTCCTCTACGGACGCACAAAGCGCTTCGCCGACAGCCGTGAAATCAGCATGGCGGAGGTTTTCCGCAACGCACTCGAACTCTATTTCTGCGTCCACGCCATCGAAAACATCCCTCCCAAGACCAAGCGCTGGACAGTTCCGATCTGCAGGCCAACAGGTCTAGAGTCCGACCCCTTCGCTAACGAGGACTGGCGCGAAGCCATCTACGCCGAACGCGGCGGCTGAAGGAGAAACGCACATGGTCTCATGCGACACAAACGTCCTCTTCGCGGCCTCAAACCCAAGCGACCCCAATCACGAAACCGCACTTGGCTTCGTTTCCGCGCATGCGAACGACCAGCGGTTCGTCATTGCCGAGCAGGTGCTTGTGGAACTGTATTGCCTTCTCCGTAATCCAGCGGTGCAAAGCAGACCTCTTTCCGCATCCGAGGCCGCATCTGTAATCGCAGCATATCGCCGCAATCCAGACTGGTCAATTGTTGACATCCCAGCCACGCCGGAAGTCATGAACGCCGTCTGGCGCCGCGCCGCCTCGCGCGACTTCGCTCGCCGCCGCATACACGACGTGCGCCTCGCCGAGACGCTCAAGCACTGGGGCGTTGACGAATTCCACACTCGCAACACGCGCGACTTCGAGGATCTTGGATTTAGAATCCTCTCCAACCCTTTCAACTGACATTGTCCATTTACCACGCCCTATGGAATCATGGGAACTGATGTTTGGTATAATAGCATCCTCCAAAGGATGAAAATGATTAGCAGGACAGTTTCCATCAAGGGCGTCGGAATGCCGGCGCACCGCATGTTTCTAGGAACCGCCATTCCGGTTATGCTTGGTGGCGGCGACGCGAACAAGCTCCTCTCCACCGCCGTGGACGCGGGCTTTAACGCCATCGACACGGCACGCAGCTACGGACGCGCCGAGGAATCGATTGCGAAATGGCTCAAGGCCGCGCCTGGAAACCGCGACAAAATCCTCCTCCTGACGAAGAGCTGCGACATCCTCGGAGAAACGAAG
>JAGCUY010000158.1 GCA_017962605.1 Kiritimatiellia bacterium
ACCTCGAACCGCGCAGCGTGCTGAAGAAGTTCAAGGACAAGCGCTTCGCCGCCAAATGTTCGCGCGAGGTCATCCTCCGCGGCGTGGAACTCCTCGGCATGGACCTCCCCTCCGTCATCGCCCTCTGCATCGACGGCATGCGCTCCCCAACCGCCCCTAGCCAACTAACAAACCCCTAGCCACTGATCACTAGCCCCTAGCCCCTGACCACTAGCCACTAACCACTAACCACTCATTCTGCATTCTGCATTCTGCATTCCAACTATGAACTCCCTTCCCCGCCTTCTCACCATCCAGGACGTCTCCTGCGTTGGACAGTGCTCCGCGACGGTTGCCCTGCCGCTAATCTCCGCGTGCGGCGTTGAATGCGCCGTGCTGCCGAGCGCAATCCTTTCCAACCACACCGCCGGCTTTACCGCTTGGACATTTCGCGACCTCACGGACGAGATGCCGCGCATCGAGGCCGAATGGCTCCGGCAGAAGCTGACCTTCGACGCCTTCTACACCGGCTACGTGTGCGAGCCGCAGATCGCCCCGATCCTCTCGATCATGGAACACTGCGCCGCCCCAGGCGCGGTCCGGATCGTCGATCCCGTGATGGCCGACAACGGCAAGCTCTACCCCGGCTTCGGCGACGACTTCCCCGCGAAAATGGCGAAGCTCTGCGACGGCGCGGACTGGATTCTCCCCAATCTCACCGAAGCCGCCTTTCTCCTTGGTCGAAAGCCTGTCCTGGAAGGCTACGACGAGACTTTCGTCAAGGACACCATCGCCGGACTCCATGCGCTAGGCGCGAAGAATGTCGCACTCACCGGTGTCTCGTTCGACCCCGCGCTGCTCGGCACCGCCGTCTCGGACGGCGCGTCGATCCGCTACGACTTCAACCCGCGTCTCGCGCGCTCCTCGCACGGCACGGGCGACGTCTTCGCATCCGTCTTTGCGGGCGCGATTTTACGCGGCCTCGACGGACTTGCCGCCGCGGCGCTTGCTGCCGACATCGTCTGCGCCTCCATCGAAGCCACTGCCGACGACCACTGGTACGGCGTCGCCTTCGAGCGCACCATCCCGCTGCTCGCCTCGCGCCTGGAAGGCGCCTAACGCGCGCGCCAGCGCCCTGCGCTCGTCGTTCCCCGCCTCCACCTACACCTGCATCAAGGTCGCCGCCATCCCAAAGGCGGCCGCCTTGAGGTCGAGGCCATCGCCGCGCGATAACAATTATTGTGCCGGACATAATATTGGCTACATTGAAAAAGCTGAAAGCGGCTGCGCCGGCGTTGAAATTTCAATGGCCCGAAGGGTTTTCATTTGTGTTCAATGTCCTGACATAATCTTTGGCCAGCACAATATGGCTGGGGGAATATAAGCAACAGTCAGACTTTCGCTTATGTCCGCGCCAGTTTGCGCGGTTCCATGCGATGTGGTATCATAATTGTGTTTTTAATGTGGAGGCGGCCATGCCATATTCACTGTTTGAGGACAAAATTGCAAAAATCTCGCCGCAATACAGGGAAGAACTTGGGGCTTTTCTGGATTTCCTGATATTCAAGCAAGAGGGGACGACCCATGTTGTTGCGATGACGGAGGGTGCGTCGTTGCCGCATGGCGCGAGGCGCAGGGCCGGTGGACTTGGCGGTGAGTTTTACATGGCCCCGGACTTTGACGCACCATTGGAAGAGTTCGCGGAGTATATGTGATGTATCTTCTCGAATTACCCAGTAAAGACATTTTGGTAGCACACACCATCAGGAGAACCACCGACTACTGACTACTGGTCAAAATCGCAAACGAAAGGACTGACGCAATAGGATAGCGGACAAGGCAAAACGCGGGCAAGGCCCGCTTCATAAGACGATTTAGCATCACGCTAACAAGTCGTTTTCGGGAAATACTGGTACTATTTCAAGAAATGAGCGGCATGTGAGTGGCGATGCGCCCAATGGGGCGCATTTTCTCTTCATGCATTCATTTCAGCCTGTACCAGGGCTACCCGAAAGTGCATGGCCGGAGGGAATGCGCTCCTCCTTTCATGCATCGGAATTCCCCAGCGGCAAACAACTGCGCGGAACGAGAGAAACAAAACATGAAGAAGTTGATAATGGCAATTGCAATGGCAATGGTGACAGCAATAGCCACGGCGACCAACTTGACCGACGGACTTGTTGGTTACTGGCCCTTCGACGGCGATGCCAAGGACTACAGTGGCAACGGCAACCACGGAACAACATATGGCGTAACGCTGACTGCGGACAGGAGTGGAAAGGCTGGGTGCGCTTACAATTTTGATGGGGCAAGTTATGTGGAAGTCCCGGGCTCTTCTTCGTTGCAAATTTCCAGCTCAATTACACTTGCCGCATGGGTAAAACCAACAGAGTATGGGCACAATACGATTGACACGAGTGCTTTTGTCACAATCCTACAAGGGAATGGATATAGTTTCCAGTTTGGGATCGTTTCAGGGGTTCCACTGTCAAGAGCCTTGGTTTATGGTTTGGGTTCAGATGCCATTAGCGATATCCAGATGCCTGGACTAAATGCGTGGCATTTTGTTGCTTTGAGTTTTAATGCTGGAATTATGAAGTATTACAAAAACGGTTCTTTGGTCGCCTCAAAAAACGTAGGTGGAACTGTATCGCCAAGTAGTGGCAACTTGCTTATCGGAGTGCATCCTAGTGGAGACTATGAATACCATATTGGCGCAATGGAAGAAGTTGCCATTTGGAACCGTCAATTGTCATCTTCTGAAATTGCGTCTTTTTACAATAGCGGCTTGAAAGCCTGTAAAGTATCCTTCAATCCTAATGACGGCACAGGGAGCATGGACGAGGCAAATACGCTATCTGGGAAATCGTTGACTTTGCCAGCTAACCAGTTCACGCGCAGCGGCTATGTTTTCCTTGGCTGGGCGCTTGCGCCGGACGGGGAGGTCGTTTATCGGGATGGCGAGGAAATCGAAGTCAATTCCAACATGACGCTGTATGCAGTGTGGGAGCGGAACGCGCAGGACTTCGTGGTGCGGCTCCACGGGAACGGCGGCGAAACGGGAGGGGGAGACTTGATTCTTGACGTCAACTTCTACTTGGACGAATCGAATGCTTTGCCGGTAAATCCATTCATGTGCGATCGGAGCAAGTTCCTCGGCTGGTCAGTCGGGACGGATAATTTTGACTGGTCTATTGGAAGTGGGCTTTCTGAACTTATCTCCGATGGCGGGAGCATAACTGTTACCGAAGACAACCTGCTATATTGGGCCGCGCATGATGGCGCAGAGGTGATTGACGGCATCCCCACTCTGCATCTTTACGCCATCTGGGAGACTGAGGTCACAACGACATTCTTCAATTCCGGGAAACCGTCCTCTAACGCATCTCTTGCACCACCAGACCTTGCGAACCATCTGCGATTCCGATTTGGCTACGAATCGTCCGGCGTCTGGCATTTATCCGGCGAAACGGTGAAACTTCCACCGGGGAAGCATCAAATCTCTTGCCGAGTTGATAGTGGATACGAATGGTATCCCCGCACCTGGCAGTTACTGGATTCTTTGGGGGCGCCAATCGGCACTTCGGCAGGTGGAGCAGCGGCCGATTTTGTCATTGAAAGCGCGCACAGCATAGTCGTTCCATCTGACAGAACGGCGGCGCTGTCTCTCTTTGTGCAGGTTTTAGCCGCAGAGGAAAAGGTAGGGTTCGTGATGTTCCAGTGTGCGGACGCGATGACGGCAGCACAGAAGGCGGCATGGCCGGATTTCCCGACTTTTGATGTCAGCAAGGTGAAGATTACCCTGAGACCAAGCAGCGGAGGCGGGGCTGGGCTGGTGATGAGGATTGGAGAGTGGGAAGAATTGCCAGTAGGGGAGTATCTTTGGAACGCGGAGTATGCGGATAAAGCGGGAAGCATGGAAATCCCCTATTGGGAAACATCGGACTACCGTTCAATTACGGTTGAGGAAGGCAGAAGCCTACCCGTGGAGATTCCTTTCCTGCCTTTTGGGCGAGAAGGCGCTCACAGTTTTGCGAAGTTGTCGTTTGACGGCAATGGTAGCAATGTGCAGCTTGGAGAGATGTGGTTCGTGGCAGGATCGCAAACGTTCTCGCAGTTCAGCGTAGATAAGTTCAGCGAAAACAGAATTCCAGTATCAACGCGGCCAGGTGATTTATATTCATACGACTGGCTATGCAATACAGCTGGCGGGCAACAGAAGATTAGGATCGATTCCTTGCAGGCGTTGAGAAACTTTGTCGTGAGATGGCTCAACAACAACCCGCCTACCAGAAGATTCTCATTTGTCGCGGATTGGGAAAAACAGGAGACTTGGTTAAGAGAGAAAGCCTCAAAGGCAATGACAGCGAATAGCGGGAATTACGAAGCGGTGGCGGCGATGCCGGCGGCGAATGGGTGCCGGACTGTGGGCGAGTGCTATGCGCTGGGTATTGATCCCGAAGACCCGGATGACGACTTCAGGATTGCCAACTTCGAGATGAAAGATGGCAAACCGGTGATAACTCTCAACCACACAGAGGACGGGTCGGGAAACTCATTCGCGACGCGCATCAGAACGCTTGGCGCGAAGGAACTCGGCGCGGCGGCGCAATGGGACGACGTGACGGACTTGCAAGACTACGGTGCGGAACAGGGCTACCGCTTCTTCAAGGTTGATGTCGAACTGCCGTAGTCGCTAATGCTACGGCTCACTCGGAGAGTTCGCCCCACCTCCAGGTCGCCGCCATAGCCGTGCAGCGATAGTTGGTTATAGTGGCAATGCAAACCTGCCAAAATAACATGATATTGGCAAGATAAACTTGCCAATATTGTGTATGTTTGGTATAATGTTTCCCGAAAATGGAGGGGTTGCGATGGAACAAAAACTGATGTCGGTCATGCGCGAGTTCTACCACGACGGGATTCCAGATGGAATTGTCCCGCGCGATGTGGAATACGCCGAGAAACTGCGCGCCTCGACAGTTGTCAAGGGCATGCGCAGGACGGGCAAGACATTTATCACATACGCCCGCATGAAGCGCCTGCTGGATGAAAGGATCCCGTTGGGGCGGATTGTCCATGTCAATTTCGAGGATGAACGGCTGTCGGGACTGACCGTTGACGACCTGCATCTGATTGGGGAAATCCATGCCGAACTCTATCCCGTGTTTTCGGATGTCAAGACATGGTATTTTCTGGACGAACTTCAAAACGTCAGGGGATGGGAGTCCTACGCACGGCGCCTTGTGGATTCAAAAAATATCCAGTTGTGCCTCACGGGGTCTTCCTCGCGGCTGCTTTCGGAGGAAATAGCCACCCAGATGCGCGGACGCTCGCTTCCGATCGAGGTGTTCCCGCTCTCCTTCGCGGAATATCTGCGCTTCAACGGGATGTTCAAGGAAGTCCCGACCACGGGATTCACCGCGCGGGAGAAGGGGCTTCTCCGCAGGGCGATGTCGGACTACATGGAGCGCGGCGGGTTCCCCGATGTCCAGGACGTTTCCTCCGGAATGCGAGCTTCCATGCTTCAAGAGTATGTCGATGCCGTTCTCTACAGGGACATCATCGAGCGTCACGACGTGCCGAGCGTCCAGGCCCTCAAGTACACGCTGGAATATCTGTTCCACAACTATGCCCGCAAGACCTCCACGCGCAGCATCTCCGGCGTTCTTAAAAACCTTGCCGTGCCCGCGAACCGCGAAAGCATATCCGACTACCTTGACTGGCTCAAGGACGCCTATCTTGCCTACCAGGTATCTGTCTTTTCCGATTCGCTTGCCGTGAGGCGCGTGAATCCCGACAAGTACTATCTGATTGATCCGGGACTCATTCGCGCCATGTGCGTAAAGAACGACGCCGAGCGGGGATGGATGCTGGAAAACGTCGTTTACATGGCGCTGCGCCGTAAGGGCGGCAGGGTTTCCTATTTTGTCAATGGCGATGGAACGGAGGTGGACTTCCATGTCCATGACAAAGTATCGCACACGGAGAGCCTTGTGCAGGTTTCGTTCGCGATGTCCGACGCGGCGACGTTTGACCGCGAAATGCACGCGCTGAAGTCCGCCCGCGAAAAGACGGGAATCGGCGACTGCACAATCGTGACATGGGACGACGAGGCCGAAATCGACGGCATCCGCGTCGTGCCGGCGTGGAAATGGCTGCTTGCCTAATCTGCTTGTGATATACTTTTCTACCATGAAGAAGATGATTGCCTACTGCGGGCTCGACTGCGAGAAATGCGACGCCTACCTTGCGACGGTCAACGACGACCAGGCCCTGCGCGAGAAAACCGCCAAGCTTTGGTCGGAGATGAACCATATCGTCATCCTGCCAGAACAAATCAACTGCGAGGGATGCCGCACGGATGGCATCAAGACCGTCTTCTGCCAAAGCCGCTGCAAAATCCGCCAATGCGCCAGGGGAAAGGACTTCGAGACATGCGGCGACTGTCCTGACATGGAGGGATGCCAAACCATCGCCATGATCCATGCCACCAACCAGGCCGCCCGCGAAACCCTGAAAGGCGGCACGATCTAGTCGCTTGCGTCTTGAAGGCCCAAGGATGACAGCATTGTTCTGGCTGGTGTTTGCGCTAGTTGCCGCCGCATGGGGGGCGGCGGAATCGATTTTCGCAAGGCAAGTCGCAAGAATGTGCCGCGACAAGTCGCTGAACCGCTGGGTCAAGGCCGGATTGGTCGCCGCAGGCAAGATGCCCGCGCCCCCAGGTGACCATCGCAACTTACACGATTCTTCGCGCTCTACACGGCAAATTTAGCCCGAAGCGTTAGCGTGGGGATCTGAACAATCGGCGTTAAACCCTTGACTTTTCGCTACCGTTCTGGTAGTGTATTTTACGCAAAAGGTTATCCTATATGCGCACCGACACCCATAACCGCGTTTTCGTCCGCATAGCCGGCATCGAATGCCAGAACTGCATCGACGCCCTGACCCGCGCGCTTGGCGCCGTGGAGGGCGTTGCCTCCGTGCGGTTTCACGGCCATGTGGCGGAGCTGGAGATTGGCCAGTCGGCAGATGGCTCGCCCGGAGGGCTCGCCCCATCGGACATAACCGGGCGCATCGTTGCCGCCGTCCGTGACGAAGGCTACGAGACGCGGCCGGAATGGATTTCGTCGACGCGTCCGTGGCGCGGGGCGGTCGTTGCCCTTGCCATTGCCGCGGCGCTTGTCGCTGTGTGGTGCGGTCTGCGCGCTGTCCTCGGCTTCGACCCTCTCTCGCTTGCGCCGTCACCCGACGGCGCGGGGTCGCTCGGTGCGCTCTTCGCCGTCGGCCTTCTGACCGGCTTCCATTGCGCGGGCATGTGCGGGGCGCTCGCCATCTCCGCCGCGAGCGGCCGCGAACGCCCATGGGCCGCTGCCGCGCTTTACAACTTCGGCCGCCTCGCCACCTACACGGCCATCGGCGCGGAGGCCGGAGCGCTCGGCGCGGCATTCAACCTCGGACCGCGCATACGCGGCGCACTGCTG
>JAGCUY010000159.1 GCA_017962605.1 Kiritimatiellia bacterium
ACATCTGAACGTAGTCGAGCTGCTTCATGTAGTAGGAGCCGGCGAGGAAGAAGACGCCCACGCCGATGGAGACAAGCCTAATCATCTGGATGTGGCCGCGCGTGGTGAAGGGCTTCTTTTTTAGCGGCATCACGACATCCTGAGCAAGGGTGAGCGCGGCGCTGTAGATGCGGGTGTCATCTGAAGAGAGCATCGCCAGGAAGAGGAGCAGCGCGAACATCCCGAACAGGCCGGGCGGAAGGAGCCGCCGCATCGTGGCCGAAAGGTTGAGCTGCTGGAAGAGTGTGCGGCACTGCTGGTAGCGGTCGTTGGCGAGGCCCTCGGCATCCGCAAGCGCGGCGCGCCGCGCTTGTTCTTGCTCTTGCGACAGGGCAGAGCCGGACTCCCCCACTTTCTCCCGCGCAACTTCAAGCAGCGCCTGATGGACTGGTTCGAGGAAGGCGGTGTCAGGGTTGGAGGTCTGCGAGAGGGGCGGATCAACGCCGATGCGGTGGACATGCGGCTCGATTGTGGCGACGGCGGCCTTCACCGCCGCAAGCGACTGCTGGTCGTCCTTCAGCACGTCATTGGCCACGCGCACGGCGAGGTCGCGGCGGACGGCGTTCGCCTCCACGGCGAAGTCGGCGTGGTTGAGGAAGGTGATGAGCGCACAGGCGATGAGCAGGTAGAACATCGTCACGGCCGTCCCGCGCCAGGCGCCGAGGACGCCGGCCATCTTCTGCTCGTGGGGGCTCTTGGCGGCCGTGGTGTAGCCGTTGCCGAACCAGCTGGCGCGGTTCATCACCATCCAGTAGGCCGGCACGACGACCATGGTGAAGAGGTTGAAGTCCCGCAGCTTCCCAATGTCAAATGGGTTGATGAAGCTCTCGCCGGCCACGCGATCGGCCATCACGGGCATAATCTCCCGCGTCACGGAGAAGCGCCAGAAGACGAAGCCGACGAAGCAGAGGAGCAGCGGATAGAGGAAGGTCATCTGGACGGTGTCGGCCACGATGAGGGCAAGCGTACCGCCGCAGCAGATGAGCGTAACAGCAAGCGAGAGGAAGAATGTCATCAGCGCGACGTATGTCGAGATGGGAATGCCGCAGACGTGGAAGACAGGCGGCAGATCCAGCAGCTGCATGAAGAAGCGCGCGGCGATTGATGGCATGATCATGTTGGCGACCATCTCCGCAAGGGAGCGGAGGCTTGCCGCATAGATGCGCAGCGATCTGCTGTAGCGCATCTCAAGGAACTGCCCCAGGCTCATCGCGCGTGTTTCGCGGAAGCGGTAGGTGCAGAAGCCGGTCAGGCTCAAAAGGATGCTCAGCGGCGCTAGGACGCTCGACCAGAAGCCCACCGAGAAGCCGGTCTTGTAGTGGATTTCGATGTAGGTGACGAGCATGATGATGGATATGGAATTCGCCACATCCCCCATGCAAATGACGTAGCGTCCGCAGAGGCGGCCGGCGGAGAGGAAGTCGGAGACGCCGCGCACGAACCGCCGCGTGTAAAACCCCATCCCCATCACGAAGCAGACGGGAAGAATAAGGATTAGCCAGTCGAGAAGGGTCATTAGAGTTGAAAAGTTGAAAAGTTGGGAAGTTGAAAAGTTGGGAGGTTGAAAAGTTGGGAGGTTGGGAGGTTGGGAAGTTAGAGGGTTAGTTCCGCTGGGGCGAGGCCGGCGGCGGAGACGCGGACGCGGATGGGGTCAGTTGCATTGGGGAGAGTTCGCACGACGATGGAGAGAAGCCCGTTGAATGCCCTGCGCACCGGCGAGCGATACCACTCCATGTCGCTTTCGTCGCCATTGTCGGCGGCGACGAACTCGCCGCCATCAACCTCGATGCGCACGGGGATGCGCGTGCGCGGAACGGTGTCGCCGCGTTCATCGACCACGCGGCAGGTGAGAAAGCGCAAAGGACGGGGAGCTGCGCCCCCCGCGCCCCCTGCGGGCACAGGATTTGCGGCTCGCCCTTGCGGCAGGACGGGCTCCTCCTCCAGCGCCAGCCGTGCGGGCTCGCCGGTGGTGCGCACCGTCTCCTCGCACCATTTTGCGCCATCCCTGTAGGCGACGGCGCGCAACTCGCCGGATTCGTAAACGACATCGGGCCACATGAAGCGCCATAGGCCCTTATCGCGACTCCGGCGCCCCTGCGAGACGCCGTTGAGGAAGAGTTCAACCTCGTCGCCTGATGAATAGACGTAAACGGGCGTGACCAGTCCAAGCCGTTCCGGCCAGTTCCAGTGAGGCAGGATGTGTGCGCAGGGGATGTCCGGCCGCCACTTGCTCTGGTAGAGCCAGAAAAGGTCCTTGGGGAAGCCGGCGGTGTCGAAGACCCCCGTTGGGCAGGAGTGCATGTTGTCGCGGCAGACGCCGTCGCGCCGGATCTCATCCGCCGCAGCAGCAGCGCGTGCCGGGTCTGAGTAGCGCGGGGCGCGGCGCACCTTGAACATTGAATAAGGGCCGCCGAGGTAGTCGAAGCCCGTCCAGGAGAAGCTGCCCATGACGGATGGAGTCTCCTCCTGGCGCGCCCATTCCTCGTCGGCAGGGTAGTCGCCGCTCCAGCCGTAAGACGAGGCGTGAAAGTCGAGATAAGGCGAGAGGTGAGTGGAGCCGTCTTCGCGACGGGCCGGGAAATGGTATTCGCCGCGCGTCGAGAGGATGCACTCCGTTTCGCTCCCGAAGAGCGGAACGGCCGGGAACTTCGCGCGCATCGCGGCATAGTGCTTCGCCTTGTAGTTGGCGCCCCAGAGGTCGAGGTGGCGCGGGGCGTCGGACTCGAGCGCGATTTCTGCGTTGTCGGCCGCCGCGCAGACGGGGCGGGTTGCATCCTCCTCGCGCACAATGGCGCGGAGTTCGTCGCACAGCGCGATGAACTGCGGCCATCTCCCCTTCCCCGTCCGCGACTCGGTAATCTCGTTGCCGATTCCCCAGATGATCACGGAGGGGTGGTTACGGCCGGAGCGCACCCAGGCGCGCAGGTCCGCCTCGTGCCACTGCGGCCAGAGCTTCCAGTAGTCGTTCGGGTTCTTTGGAAGCGCCCACTGGTCGAAGACCTCGTCCATGACGAGGAAGCCAAGTTCGTCGCAGAGGTCGAGGAGTTGCGGCGCTGGGGTGTTGTGGCTCATGCGGATGGCGTTGCAGCCCATCGCCTTGAGTTTGAGAAGGCGGCGGCGAGCGGCCTGCTCGTTCCAGGCGGCGCCGAGCGCCCCGAAGTCGTGGTGGAGGCACATCCCGCGCAACTGGACGCGCCGCCCGTTGAGCTGGAAGCCGCGCTCGTCGGCATGGAAGGAAATCGAGCGGATGCCGTATCGGTATGCCTGGCCTTCGACTTCGACGGCGTAAAGGTGCGGGTCGTCGATGTCCCAGAGGCGCGGTTTTTCCACGGTGAAGACGCGCTCCTGCGGCCCGCTTCGCGACATCTCCCACGCAACGCGCACCGTGGCGCGGGCGGGCGTCACCTCCGGCGTCGTGATTGCGACGGAGCCGAAGAGGACATGGTCAGCAGGCTCGACGACGAGGCGACATTCGCGGTAGAGGCCCGCCCCCGTGTACCAGCGGCTCGACTGCGGCGGGTTGTAGGTGCGGACGGCGAGGACATTTTCGCCATCAGAGTTGATCCAGGGCGTGAGATCGACGCGGAATGGCGTGTAGCCGTAGCACCAGCCGCCGGCGAAGTGTCCGTTGATCCAGACGAGCGGATAGGCCATCGCGCCATCGCAATCGAAGAAAGTCCGGCGGCCAGAACCCTCAACCCTCAACCTTTCAACTTTCAACCTGGTCCTATACCATCCCGCGCCGGTGGTGCGGAGGCATCCCATGAGGTGGTTGAGCGACGGGTCGAAGGCATGTTCGATGCCAAAGTCATGCGGAACGGGAACCTCGCGCCAGGTGGAGTCGTCGAAGTCGGGGCGGGCGAAAAGAGGAACGGGTGGTTGTGACGAGCCTCTGCCGGCAACCCAGTCGCTTATCCATTCGGGCTGGAACTCGCGGGCCAGGACGGGATC
Source organism: Kiritimatiellia bacterium (assembly GCA_017962605.1). GTDB lineage: Bacteria > Verrucomicrobiota > Kiritimatiellia > RFP12 > JAAYLN01 > RGIG5952. The sequence continues at coordinate 3,991 of JAGCUY010000159.1, forward strand.
CTCATCGCGGCAGAAGCGCCAGGAGTTGAGAGGAATGCTGGACATGAGGGGAACGCTCATAGACACAAATCGAAAATGTTGCCAATGTGGAAGTGTTGCCAATGCCAATTGCCAATGTTGCCAATTTTCGATTCATGGATCACTGGAAATTGGATTTGGGAACTGGCAACATTTCCACATTGGCACATTTCATATTTTCTCCCGCAGAGTCCGCACCGCCTCCCTCACGGTCTCAAGCTCCTTGCCGGAGAATGGAGTGAAGGGCGTGGCGAGGACATTCTGGATCAGCCCCATTTCGGCGAGGGCGGCCTTGACGCCCTTGACGATGCTGCTGTGACCGGAGCCGATGGCGTAGAGCCGCATGTTGGCGTCGGTCGTGAAACGCTGGAGTTCGCGGACGCGGGCGGTGTCGCCGGCCTTTGCCGCGAGATAGAGGTCCTTGAAGAGACGCGGCCAGAGATTGGCGCCGGTACAGACGCCGCCGTCGGCGCCCATCATGACAGCCTCGCCCACCGCAGCGTCAGGCCCCATGAACATGGCGAACTTTCCGGCGAACGGCTCGATTGCGACGCGGACCTTGTTGAAGAGCGAGATGGAGCCGGAGGAGTCCTTCAGCGCGACAATGTTCGGGTGCGTCGCGAGCTGGGCAATGGTGGCCGGCGAAAGGGTGGTGTCGGTATGCGACGGCATGTTGTAGATGACTAGCGGCATGTCTAGCCGATCGGCCAGGGCCGTGTACCACGCCACGCACTCGCCCTGCGAGAGCTTGAAGTAGTATGGCGGCGCGGCCACGGCCGCCGCCGCGCCAAAGCCATGGCAGTCGCGGGCGAAGGCGAGGGCGTCATCCATGTCGGTCTCCGTGATGCCAACGAGGACCGGAACGCGGCCAGCGACGGCGCGGCATGTTTCCGCGACAAGCTCGCGGCGCAGGGCGTAGGGGAGGTGCGGGCCTTCGCCAGTCGTGCCGAGGAGGAAGAGACCGTCAACACCGCCGCCGACGAGATGCTCGACCATCTTCGCGACGCCGTCCTTGTCAAGGGCGCGGTTTGCGGTCAGCGGCGTGACCATTGGCGGGATGATTCCAGAAAGCTTTTCCATGATTACAACTCGATTTCGCACCAAAGGGGGTAGTGGTCTGAAAGGGGATTGAACCAGTCATCCGTCAGGCGGCGGAAGAAGGGAATGGCAGGGCGGGAAGATGGGGGCGAGCCTTTGACCAGCATGTGGTCGATGGCGAGCGGGAAGTGGGCGGTCAAATCAAGCGGGGCGAAGCCGTCCGGATTGCACGGGTGGGTGCCCTTGGACTCGTCGGCTTCGTCGGCGATGTCGTGGACATCAGTCCACCCATCGTCCGCCGCGGCCTTCAGGCAGGGGCTGCCAATGCGGGCGTTGAAGTCGCCGGCGATGACGCCGAGGCATTTGTGGCGCGCCATGGCCTCGCCAAGCCGTGCCGATGCCAGACGGAACTGCCATTCGCGCGCCGCATCGGAACCCGGCTGGCGCTCCTCGGTCATCCACCATAGGTGGACGCTCATCATGGCGAAGCTGCGCTTCGTCTCGTCGCGCGTCTCGAATACGCCCCACGCGCAGGACTTTGTTTCGCCGTTGTTGAAGGAACCTTCGAGGCCGGGGACTTCCTCCGGGAAGCGCAGGAAGCCCGACTCGAGGAGTTTCAGCCTGTCGGCGCGGTAGAAGAGCGGAGTGTCGCCGCCAGTCACCAGTTCGTAGCCGAGCGGGCGGAGTGCGTTCAGCAAAAGGGCCTCCATCGTTCGGGAGACCTCCTGGAGGGCCATGACATCCGCGCCCACCTCGCGGTAGGCGTGGATGAGGCCGGGCACGCGGGCGGCCGCAGAGCAGTCCAGCCCGCGCTCCGCCCACTTCGGGAGGTTTTCGTCGCACTTCCAGACGTTGTTTGAGAGAAGAAGCATTACCTGAAGGTTAGGATGAACGGGTTGGCACCGGAAATGTGGCCAATCGTAGCCGCGCCAGTGTCGGAAGCTCCAGCCGCGTATGAGAAGACAACGCCGGTGTCGCCGCTGGACAGGGAGAGGCGGAGCCCCTGGGCGCCATCGGCGCTTGTCAGCGTCTGCCAGAGCTCACCCGCAACATAGATTGAGAGCGTCCCTGTGCCGGTCACTTCGACGGGAACGAGGAGCGTCGTCGCCTCGGCCACAGTGATGGTCGTCACCACCTCGCCATCCGGGATGCGGACAAGGCCGCCGGAGACCAAGACATCTTCCCCTGCCCCACTGACAGCGACGCGGGAACCGAGGATATCTGCGATGTCGTCGCGGAGGTCGTATTCGTAGGCGCCGATATCGACCTGTCCGCCGTAGACGCGCTGGCCACCGACGACATCGGTCGTCGCACCGTCCGTGAGGTGCGCGAGAAGCGTCTTGTCGCCGGCATCGACGAGCGCCGACCCGGCAAGCGGGCGGAAGTCCGCGTCGAGCATCGCGAGGGCGTCGGCCACCGTGGCGACCGTGGTGACGTTCGTCGACGTGGCGGAATCAATTGTCGCGTTGCCGCCGCCAATCACCCAGAGGCAGTTCGTGACGTTCTTCATCGTAACGGCTTCAGATTCGTTGCCGGTCGAATTAACGGTGACAATGACGGAGTTCTCGTAGCTTGCGCCATATTCATAGAGGCTATCGTTGAGTTCGGCATTGGACCCCGACCCCGCGCCCCTTTCACTGATGTAGGTCGTGGAGAGCATACCACCGCAGTAGCGCACGCCCGTGTTGCCGCTGGCGCCGTTCACAAGCAGGCAGTTTTCGAAGCGGGAATACATCGAAAGCGTAGCACCGGACGTCGCATGCCCGCTTAAGACCTTGCAATGGCGCAGAATGCCGCCTGCGACGCACCCGGCCGTGCGACCCCAGCCATTGGAGAGGACGCAATCCTCGAAAACAGCGGTTCTGGTTAACCCATGGCGGCAGGATGGCGCCAGTGCGAGGCCGCCGAGGTTCTCGTCACGTGCAGCGCCTGTCGTATTGAAGGTTCCGCCATTGCGGAGAGTGAAGCCCCTGACGGTGGAACCGCCGAGGGCGGTGAGGCAACGCACGGCGTTGTCGCCCAGACCGTTGGAATTGCCGACAACGCCGCTGATGAACGTGACATCGGGGCCTTCATCAGAAACGAGAGTGACACCCACCTTCACCACGCCGCGCGACGGGCTGTGGGTACCGCCATTCGGGGCAGATATAACCGTTCCTCCGGCATAAGTCTCGGAGCCCTCGTTGTAGTCGCCGGGAGCGGCGTGGACGACGTCGCCTGTGTATGCGAGCGCAAGGGCGGCGGCGAGTGTCTTCTTGGCGCTGGCGGAGGAGAAGCCGTCATTGGCGTCGTCGCCGTTCACGGCATCGACATAGATCTCGCGCCCGTCAATGAGGGTGGAGTAGGCGCCTGGGACGGGATTGCCGTTGACATAGGCCAGCGCGTTGCCTTCGAAGTCGCCAACGGCGAACATTGCGGCGCGGTAGGCCGAGGCGTCGCCCTTCGTCGAGGCGTCGGTCGCCGCGCGCAGGTGCAAGTCGCCGCCATCCGGGTCGAAGAAGAGTTCGCGGCGGTCATAGCGGGAGAGCCAGGACTGATTGTTGAGCGTGGTGTCGCCCACGTTCCCGGCCGGGACGATCGTCACGGAGGAGTTGTGCGAATCGAGAAACCCGCCCACGAACGCGCAGTTGTAGGCCGGCGTGTTGCGGTCAACGTGCCGATACGACGTGGTGGATCCAGCAATGCGATTCGTTTCGAAGGATGTCACGTTGTAGGGGTGGCACTTGTAGAGCGAGCTTACGGTGTCGGTGCGGGTCTGCGGATTCTTCCCGACGAGGCAGGCGGACAAGACCGACTTGAAGGCGACGGCGCCACGCGTGTAGTCGTTCCCGGAACCGCGGTTGTTCGCCGTGGCCGCATTCCCCACGAAGACGCAGCGCTGCGCCCAGCCGCCGCACATCGCGGAACCCTGGCGCGCGGCATTGCCGGTGAAGATGCAGTCCGTCACCTGGGCATTGCGCTGGTAGGTTAAAAGAAGACCGGTTGTATCGCCCCAGGTTTGCGGTGTCGCGTAGAAGCCGCCGCCGAGGCCGCTCGCATCGGTGTTGTCGGCATCGGCGATGCCACTCTGGAGCGTGAAGCCCTGGATGTGGGCGGCGACCGCCTGGCGGCGGACGGCCACGCAACGGGTGTTTTCCCCGCCTTCGATGATGGTGTCGGCCGCGCTGTCCGTCGCGCGGATGGCGACCTCGTTTTCGATGCCGACGCGGGATACCACGGAGTGACCAGAAAGCGTGACGCCGCCTGAAGCGTAGGTGCCGGGCGCGACATGGATGAGACCGTATGCGGCGGTGTTGTCCACGGCGTCCTGGATCGTCGTGTAGGGCTTTGCCTCCGAGCCGTCCGAGTCGCCGCCCGCATACGCGGCATCGACCCATTTTTCCTCCGAAGCCGTTTTTATGTTGACGGTCACGAGTTCACCGGATGCGGGCGGTGTCATCCACGCGCCGCGATCTTCCCCGAGGTCGGGATAGCGGAAAAACGAATCCCACGCCCCCGAGACGGCGAAACCGAAGAAGGGCGTCGCGGGGCTGAGCGCCGGGACGAGGCGCACCTGGGCCAGACCGCTTTCGACAGCGACGAGACCGCGCGGCAGCGAGACAATCTTCTCCCCCGCGCGAATGGCGACATTCGTGCTAAGGCGGATGTAGCCACTCGCGGGTGCGGCGACGGCAGCACCCTGCGCCTCAATGGCGCCGATGTCGATGTGGTCGCCGACCTTGCGCGGGTTGCCGAAGAAGTCGGTGTCAAGGTATTCCTCCGGAACGAAAGTCGCCGCGATGGTAAGCGCGTTATCGGTGCCGGCGTCCTTCATGTTTCCGCCGGAGAGGAACTTCATCTCATCAGAATCGGCAGCGTAGAAATACTGGTACTCGGAGACGCCGACGGCGTCACCGGCCGCAGAGCCTTCTTCCGCGATGCGTCCGCCCGTCGCGGTCTGGACGCAGTTCGTGAAATACATGTTGCCATCGGTGACGCCACCAAACTCGTTGGCCCCGAGAAACGCGCAGTTCCACGCCCGATGGGTGCGGGCGGCTTGGTTGTCGTTTGCGGAGAACCCGTTGCATGTGTTGTCGATGAACGTGCAGTTCACGACCCTTGTCCCCTGAACCGGCGGAAAGACGGATCCGCTACGGGAAGCGGGGCCGTTGTTGGCGAATACGCAATCGTAGGCGTAATCGGTGCGGTAGAAGACATGACCGCCGGACTGGCCGCAGTTGCCGACGAAGGCGCAACGGATCGGAACGACCTTGCGGGCTGCCGCCGCACCCGTTCCGGCACGGCAGTTCACGACATCGCAGTCGAGAAGGTATGTTTGACCCGATCCGGTGTTCCCATATACGCCCGCGCCGCAGTCGTAGCTCTTGTTCCCCGCCGTGGCGGCGGCAACGGAACCGTCGCGGATGGTGAATCCTTCGATGAGGACGTTTCCGACGCTTGCGCCGATGAATATGCAGCGGTGCGCGGTACCATCGTTGGCGACGCCTGTCGATGTGTTCGCCCACTGGCCAACGATGTGGGTCTTGTGCTTGCCGTTGCGCGATACGAGGTGGATGCGCTTTGTAATTTGCACCACCGTCGGAATCGTGTAAGTCGTGCCGGAGTCCGTTGTCGACCACGATGTCGTATCGGAGTATTCGCCATCATCGACGATGACGGTGTCGCCGTCGGCGCAGAGATTGACGGCTGCCTGGATGGTGAGCTTGGCGTCCTCCCAACTCGTGCCGCCGTTGGCGTCGCTGCCCGACTTTGACACGTAGCGCGTCGTGCCGTTGAACGTGCCTTCCAGCGTGAGGCCGAAGGCCGTGAGGGTCGTGGCCGCGAGCATCGCGGCTGCGGCGAGAATCTTGTGCAGTTTGTGCGGTGTGTTCATGGTTTTGTTCCTTTGGGGGTTAATGAAAGAGATGGGACGATTGCCGTCGAAAGCTATCGATCACTGTCGGGGTCGATTGCATTCGATTGCTGCCGATTGCCGTCGATTGCCGACATCCTTTTTATTTCCAGCGGCCTCAGCGTAAGCGTAGCGGTCTGGTCGGTGCCGAAGACGCGGTATTCAAGCGTCTGCTCCTTGTCGGTGAGGTTGGCCGCCAGCAGCACGACCTCGCCTTCGGCGGTGCGCCACCAGTTGCCGATGACGACTGGCGCCGTGCCGTGCGCCACGGCGGCGTCCTTACGCCAGTGGAAACGGGGCTTCCACGAGTATTCGATTTCGGGAAGCGGCGAAACGGGCCGCAGTTCGTCGAGGAGATTGCCGTAGGCGAGCGCGTCCAGATTCGCCTGGCGGAAGTTGCAGAGCGCCCGCAGGATCTCGCACTTGTCGGGCTTGTCGAGGATGTTCCTGTCGAACCAGCCCAGGGGATGGCCCCAGAGCATTTCGCGGCACTGCTGGTAGCGGAACGACTGCGGGTCGTCATCGAAATGTCCCGGCGTGCAGAAGTAGGTGGTGTAGCCGGAATAGACGGCGCTCCAGAAAGGCACATCCTCCGGTTTCCGTTCGACGACCTGCAGGAATCCGTCCACGAGGTCGATGTAGGCCTCTCCCGCGCCTTCGGTCGTCACGAAGGCGCCGCGTTCATGCCATTCGCGGAGGACCGGCTCAAGCATGGCCGCGTATCCCTTGCGCCACCAGCCGCCGCCCCCGACGGGATGGCCGTGAGTCGGGTCGTAGCATGGACGGGCGGGAGCGGCGGCAATCTGGTCGATGAAGATCGACGTCGCGTCCAATTCGTCGAGGACGCGGTGCGTGAAGGTCTGCACGACGCGCTGCCACTGCTTAGTCCATGGGCACATGACGGCCAATGGCGGCTTGTAGGGGTTGTACTTAGTGGCGTATGACTCCACGAGGCGCGTGCCGTCGGCCTTTAGGACGGCGAACGGCTCCGCGAAAAGGTAGCCGGCGGTGAGCGTCGTCCAGAGGCGGCCGTTGGTGTAGGGCATCGGCTCCTGGCCGATGGAATGGCAGAAGTCAATCGTCTCCTTGACGCGCGGCTGGGCGGGGAAATACTCGGGGTAGTTGATATCGTGGCCCGACTGCTGCCAGAGATGCCAGTGCATGCCGGTCGTGAACTCCGGGAAGATTTCCCTGGCGCGGGCGAGGACATTGGAGGCGACGTCCGAGTAGCCGTGGATGTTGATCCAGAGCGGGATTTCGCAGATGCGGCGCGGGTAGGAGGGGTTGTCCTTGATTGGTCCCTTCGCGGCCCAAGCCTGCCTGAGGGCAAAGGCGCGGTAGCGGCGCGCGGCCTCCCACCAGTCGCCCTTGAGCGGCGCGAACGTCACGGCGAAACCCGGGCCTGGCGCCCCCAGCTCCGTGCAGGAATCGAAGAGGATGTCCTGCTCGTCGCGCTCGATGAAGCATTTCTGGCGCGCCTCGGGGTCCTCGGCTGCGAAGTAGAGGCCATCCTCGCCAATGAAGAAGGCGGCGACCGGCGGGGCGTAGCCAAGATAATGGGCCCAGACCGGGGTCGGCTGGGCGGAACGCTTCTTGAAAAGAGTCCCGCCGTGGTCGGCCCACGGGAGGAAGGCGTCGCCTTCGCCATTGCGGGTGACGCGGTTGATGCGCGGGAAGCGGGTGCGGAGCAGGAGATACTTCGACGAGCGGTTGTCGAAGTTGAGCGTCCAGGACTGCGAGCCGTCGGCGTTCTTCGCGATGCGGATGGTGGCGTCGAGGGCGTTCGTTTCGCCGCCCAGCGTGATGCCGCGCCAGACGAGGGTGATGGCCTCGCCGGTCTCGCTCTTCGCGAAAGCCGTGGCGTTTGAGGCGGCGACCGTGAGTATTTCAGGTGCGGGACTCGGATTTGCGGAACTCTGGGGGGCGGCGCCACCCTTGCCGTTGCCTGCTTTCTGCTGAGCACCGGTGCCGTCGCCCCAGCCGTCCTCCGCAACCGACGGAGACATTTCCCTTGAACCTTTCGGCACGGAGGCGGCGGGCAGAAACTCCGCCTCCCAGAGGTTGCCACCGCCGGTGGCGAATACGGCGTCGCCGATGCGGATGCTCTCCAGTTCGCCGGAATCAGTGAAGCGCGTCTCCATCGCGGCGGAAACGACGGAGGCGGCGCAGAACGCAAGCAAAATTGTTGGGAACTTCGTCATGTTGTCTCCTTATTTTTCGGTTGCCGGTTGCCGATTGCAGTCGGTTGCCGACGGTTGTTCTCGATTGCAGTCGGCGGCTGTCGATCTAGTGGCGCCCCCATCGTCTCTCCCTTGAACCAGCGCGGGGCGATTACGGCGCCTTCTGGCCAGGCGCCCTTGCGCAGGAAGGCGAGGGCGGCGTCGGCGACGCCGGCGCCGGAGCGTTCGGGGTCCATTTCCATGCGCGAGAGTTCGCGGAAGTAGGTGGGGCCAAGTCCAGCGTTCGCCCAGGCGACGACACGCGCGTTATCCGGCGCGCGAAGGCCCAGGCGCTCCATCGCGAGGAAGGCCCCGCGCGCCACATACTCGGAAGTGAAGAAGAAAAGTGTGTCGCGGTCGAATCGCCTAGACGCGGCAAAGCGGGCAAAGCCCGCGCGGCCGGCCTCCTCGATGGCGCGGAACTTTCCAAGCGCGTAGTCCGGCTTCAGCGAGACAACCTGTACGGCAATGCCGGCGGCGCGGAGCGCCGGCGCGGCGTCGCTCATCGCCTCCGGCAGGATGAACTGGACGACCTTGCGGACACCAGACGCCTTGCACGCCGCCACGAAATCGGGAACAGCCGCATTGAAGTCGAAGCGCACAAGGCCGACAGCCCCGGTGAGAGGCTTCGCCAGATGCGTAATCGCCGCGTAAGGGATGCCCTTCTTCGCCAAATGGCGGAAAATCGGCGGACGGTCGTAGAGTACAATCGCCAGATCGACCGAACGGGCAAGCGCGGCGTCGAGCAGCGAAAAGTCGTAGGAGCCATCGGCGGCGCTGTGCTCCACACTGGCGCGGGTGAAGAGGTAGCCCGCCTTGTTGAGGCGGATGCGCAGCGATTCGCCCAGGATCGTCTGGAAGTAGCCCGTATCGCCCTCCGGGCAGATGAAGGCAACATGTCCCAGCCACTGCTTCAGGCCCAGGCCGAGCACGACAGTGCCGATGCGCGGGCGGGCGACGAGAAGCCCTTCGGCGGAAAGTTGCCGCACGGCGGCGCGGGTCACGATCTGGCTCACGCCAAGCGCGCGGGAAAGTTCGTCGTATGGCGGTAGCACATCGCCATGCGACCAGTAGCCGCCAACGATGCGCTCGCGGAGGCCGTCGGAAACCTGACGGACAAGCGGCCGCGCGTCATTGCGGTCAACTCTGAATGGAACTTCCTTTTTCATTTCCGCTAAAACTATACACAATATACAGAATCGTGTCAAGGGGAAGTTGGGAAGTTGAAAAGTTGAGAGGTTGAAAAGTTGAGAGGTTGAAAAGTTGAGAAGTTGAGAAGTTGAAAAGTTGAAAAGTTGGGAAGTTGAAAAGTTGGGAAGTTTGGCGCTAAAGCGCCCTGGATGTTGAGAAGTTGAGAAGTTGGGAAGTTGAAAAGTTGAAAAGTTGAAAAGTTGAAAAGTTGGGAGGTTGGAGGGTGCTAGGGAGTTTGGCGGAGGACGGGGACGGGGTCGATGGGCTGGCCGTCGCGCTCGGCCTGGAAGTGCAGGTGCTCGCCAGTGGCGCGTCCCGTCTTGCCCATGTAGCCTAATATCTGCCCCCGCGTGACGCGCTCGCCCGCCTTAACCTTTAAAGTGCCTTCCTCTATGTGGAAGTATTTGGTTACAAGGCCGCCGCCATGGTCGATCACCACATGGACGCCGGCGAAGTTGTCGTTCGCCTCGTGCGCATCGACCACTATGCCGTCGCCCCATGCACAAATCCAGCACTCGACAAGGGTGGCGCCCGTCCAGAGAGCGCCGTCGATGCCGGAGTGGAAGCGCCGCTCACCGGTAATCGGGTGGATGCGCCAGCCGTATGGTGACGTAACAAGAAATTCGCCCCCGCCCTGGAGGACATGGGTGCGGAAGCGGTCTGCCGCGGAAATTGCCTCAAAGGTCATGGCTTTTCTCCAATGCTGCCGTGCAAGTGCCCTGGCCCGTCTCTAACGCCGCCCGAGGCAGGCCTCGCGGAAGGCGGCCGCGCATACGCCGACTGCGCCGCGACGCGCAAGCACAGCCTCGGAGGCGCGGCGGCCAAGCGCCTCACGCTCGGCGGCATCGCAGAGAAGGGCGTCAAGGGCCTTCTCAAGTGCGGCATCGTCGGGAACCTGGATCAGCGCCTTCGAGGCCAGGAGGTCGGCCATCACGGGGCGGAAATTCTGGGTTTCGGGGCCGACGATGGTCGGCACGCCACAAAGGCAAGGCTCGATCATGTTCTGGCCGCCCCGCGAGCGGAAGGAGCGCCCCACCACGGCAATGGTGGCGAAGGGATAGAGCCCCATCATCTCGCCGGTGGTATCGACGAGGAGGATTTCATCTGGGCCAAACGCAGTTTGGCCATCAGGGCTGGCGGCAGCGTCGAGGTCGCTCTTTCGGATGGCGCGGAGGGAGCGGGCGGCGGCGGCGGCCTCAACGGCGGGGCGGCGCTCGAAGTGGCGCGGAACGAGCGCGAGGCGCAGCGCGGGATGGCGCTGGCGCAGACGCAGGTAGCAGTCCATGAGCAGCGCCTCCTCGCCCTCCCAGGTGGAGGCCCCGACGAGGAGAAGCGTCGGCGGCAAAAGCCCAAGCTGCGCCAGCAGCGGCTTCCAGGCCGCCTCCTTCGCCTCGTTGCGGCGGGCGACGTCGAACTTGAAGCTGCCGGTAACCTTTATCGACGCTGGGTTGGCGCCGGCGGCCTCGAAGCGCTCGGCGTCGAGCGCGGACTGCGCGAGGATAAGGCGAACAAGGCGCAGCGCGGGGCCGAAGAGGAAGCGGAGGCGGCGGTAGGATGGCGCGGACTTGTCGGAAATGCGCCCGTTCACAATCGCCATGGGGATGCCGCGCGCATGGCAGGCGCGGAGGAGGTTGGGCCAGATCTCCGTCTCGACCATGACAAAAGCCGAGGGCCTGATGGCGTCAAGGGCCCGCGCAACTGCGAACGGGAGGTCGATGGGGCAGTAAACAAGGGCGTCTGGCGGCGAGAGGCGGCGCTCCGCCTCCTTCCATCCAGTCGAGCTGGTGACGCTCACGACGAAACAGAGCGAAGGGTCGTCGCGGCGCAGCGCCTCGATGAACTGGAAGGCCACGCCCACCTCGCCGACGCTGGCGGCGTGGATGAGAATTGCGCCGCCATCACCGAAGGCGTCGCGCTGGGACTGCGAGAAGCGGCCGAGCCGGTTGCCGAAGTTCTCGCGGTAGCCGCCGCGCCGCCGCATCTTCAGGATAAGGTGCGGCGCCATAATGAGGCCCGCGACGACGAGGAGAAAATCATATAGGAGCCAAATCATTTCCTCACCTGGCCTTTGAAATCCCATAGGGGCTCATGCGCCCAAGCAGCGGCGCGAGGAGGGAGTCAGGTGCGCCGTCGGGCGCGCCGAGAACGTCGTCGCCGTCGATGCCGTGGAAGTCCGACCCGGCAGTGACAAGCAGTCCAAGTTCATCGGCGAGCGCGAGGAGGCTGGCGCGCGCCTTGGTGCCGACGCGCGGGTGGTAGCACTCGATGGCGTCAAGGCCGAACCCCATAAAGCGGCGCAGCTCGTCGCGCATGAAGTCGTAGTCCATGCTCCATGAAACAGGATGGGCGATAGAGGCGACGCCGCCGGCGCCCTTGATCAGGGTGATTGCCTCCTCGGGAGAGGGGCGGAAGCGTTCTACATGGGCGGGCGCGCCGCGACCGAGGAAACGTTCGAAGACCTCGGCGATGCTCTCTGCCCAGCCGCGCGCGATCATGGCGCGGGCGAAATGGGGACGCCCCATCACGTCGCCGCCGGCGAAGGACTCCACCTCTTCCCACGTGAGGGCGTAGCCGAGTTCGTTCAGGCGGGCGAGAATCCGGCGGTTGCGTTCGTCGCGCCCCTCGCGGATGCGCTCCAGCGCCTCGCAAAGGGGCGTGTTGGACGCGTCAAGGCCAAGGCCCAGGATGTGCAGCGTCCCGCGCTCGGATTCCGCACTGAACTCCACTCCGGCGATGCCGGTCATTCCATCGAGTCCGTCGCACGCTTTCAGGAATTCGCCTGTTCCATCAACAGTGTCATGGTCTGTCAGGGCAATTGCGGAGAGGCCGGAAAGCGAGGCGGCCTCGGCGAGTTCATGCGGGGCCTTTACGCCATCCGAGCGGTTGGAGTGTGAATGGAGGTCGATCATTTTGCAAGTTTTGTGAGAAGGTGATTATACCAAAAAAAACATTTTGCAAAAAAAGGCTTGACAGAAACGGCGGGAAAGTCCATTCTATTATGGTCACTTTCATGTGCCTAAGAACTACGTCAGGAATTGTCAACCGCCATGTGGAACAAACTCTTCAACCTCTTCTCAACTGACATCGGCATAGACCTGGGAACCGCCAACACCTTGGTTTACGTGCGCGATGTCGGCATCGTGCTGCGCGAACCGTCAGTGGTGGCGATCCGCAAGGGGACCAAGAGCATCATGGCCGTTGGCGACGAGGCGCGCGCCATGCTGGGCAGGACGCCCGGCGGCATCGAGGCCATCCGCCCGATGAAATCCGGCGTCATTGCCGACTACGACGTGACCAAGGCGATGCTAAAATACTTCATCCGGCGATCAAAGCCGCACAGGCTGGGGCGCAAGCCCAGGATTGTGATGGCCGTGCCGGGAGACATCACCGAGGTGGAGCGCAGGGCCATTCAGGAGGCGGCCGTCGATGCAGGCGCCCGCAGTGTCGTCCTAATGGACGAGCCGATGGCGGCGGCGATGGGCGTGGGGTTGCCTGTTGAGAGCCCGAGGGGCAACATGATCGTTGACATTGGCGGCGGAACTTGCGACGTCGCCGTGATCTCGCTTTCCGGCATAGTCTGTGCCAGAAGCGTCCGCGTGGGAGGCGATGCGATGGACGAATGCATCGCCCAGTATATGCTCCGGGTCTATAACCTGAAGATCGGCGAGCGGATGGCGGAGGAGATCAAGATCAAAATCGGTTCGGCCTCCAAACTGGCCGAGGAAAAGACAATGGAAGTGCGCGGCCGCGACTTGGTCGCCGGCCGCCCCAAGGTGATGCAGGTAGGCTCAGAGGAAATCCGCGAAGCCCTTGCGGATCCAGTTTCGCAAATCCTGGCTACAATCGACGACACCCTGCGCGAGTGCCCGCCCGAACCTTCGGCGGACCTCATAGACCAGGGAATGTTCCTCGCCGGCGGCGGCTCCATGCTGACTGGACTCGACACCTTGATCGCAAACCGCACCAAGCTGCCCGTCCACATGGCCGACGACCCGCTGAGCGCGGTCGCGCTGGGCACGGGACGCGCCCTGGCCGGACTTGACGACACGAAGAACCCGATTAACAACTGATCTTGGCATCCTCCGTCGCCGCGCACCGCGTCCGAAGTTCAACCCGGCGGGAAAGTAGCGACAGGATTTGCAGAAGGCTTCTAAAATTTGGACTTGGCTCTTCGCGGTGACGCTGGTGCTTCTTTGCACGGGCGCCGGGACGAGGCTTCTCCACCGCACCGGCGGTGAGGCCGTGTGGCCATTGGAGAATGGACTTCGCTGGTTCTGGCGGGGTGCCTATACGCGCGCCCGCGCCCTCTGGCGCGCACAAGAGGCCGTTTCGCGCATCCGCCAGCTTGAAGACGAAGTCGAGCAGCTGAGGCTTGACGCAAGGATTCTCGAAGACCTCGCCACCGAAAACAACGAACTGCGCTCATCCCTGGGGCTTCCAACCACCACCCTGCGCCGTCCGCTACGCTGCGAGGCACTCTCATGGGGCGGGGCCTTGGGCTGGTGGCGCTCGCTGAAAATCAACCGGGGAGTGGCAGATGGTGTGCGCGTTGGCGACGCCGTAGTCTGCGCAGACGGCCTCGTCGGCCGTGTACGCGCCGTTTACTCCCGCGCCGCAGAGGTGCAACTCATCACGGACCAGAACTCGCGTATTTCCTGCACGCTGGCCCTCCCGGCGGGCGCGCCCACCGTGCGCGGAGTGCTGAAAGGCGCCGGGTGGGCGGCCGCCAGCAGGGCGACCGCCCACGGTGCGGCTGAAGCCGCACCCTCCGATATTGGAGCCGCAAAATCCGACATTGGAGTTGCGCTATCTGAGATTGAGGCATTGCCGTTTCTCTTCACCGCGCAACCGCTGCGCCTCGAATACATTGGCCGCGCGGCTTTCGACGAAGGGCTGCTCGCCTCCCGCACGCGCATCGTCACATCCGGCCTAAGCGGCGACATACCCGGCGGCATCCCAGTAGGCTGGCTCATCAGCGCGCGCCTTGAGTCCGACGGCCTCTACGGCGTCGGAGAAGTCCTGCCGGCAGTCGATTTCGCCGCCCTGCGCACGATGGCCGTCCTCATCGGGGAAGGAGGCATGGCGCAATGAAGCTAGACCTCCCTGTGATGATCGCCGCGCTGCTCGTGGCAGCCGCCCTTCAAGACACACTTCCGGGCATCCCCTGCCCTGCCAGCCAGGCCACCGCCGCCAAAGTGCAACTGCTCCCGGCCGTGGCCCTCTACTACATTCTCGACCGTCCATGGCAGATGGCGCTCTGCGCCGCGCTCTGGGCAGGACTCCTCACCGACGCCCTCGGCTTCCTACCGGCCGGCACCACCACGCTACCGCTCCTCATCGCGGCAATCCTGGGCGTGGCCTTCCGCGACGCCACGAAGCGCCGCCCAATCCTGCGCATATTCTTTGAAGGGACAGTGCTCCTGGCGTTCATATTCGCCTCGCAGCGCCTGCGCATGGCGCTGGCTTCAATTATGCCGCTTTCCGCATCCGCCATCGCGGCGGAGGCAATTCGGACAATCCCCCCGGCGGCCATCTTCGCGACGGTGGCATTCCAAATCCTCTCGCGCATAGACCTCCTGGCGGAAAACGTCAGCAGGGTGAAAGGATGCGAGGCGGCATGAAGCGCGAAGAGATAGCCGAATCCCACGCCTTCTGGCGCATCTTCGCCCTTGGCGTTATGATGGTCTTGGCCCTCTTCGCACTCGGGCATCGCCTATGGGCGCTCCAAATCGAAGAATCACGAGCCTTCGCCTCGTCGCAGATGCGCCAGAGCGTGAGGCGAGTCCTTCTGCCAGCTACGCGCGGGCGAATCTTCGACCGCGACGGGGTCTGCCTGGCCGACAACCGCCCATCATACTGCATCGCCCTCTTCATCGAAGACCTGCGCCGCCCCGGAGCATGGTCGAACACAGTGAACGCCGTGGACGCGCGCCTCGACGAACTCTCGCTCCAACTCGGCATACCGCGTCAAATCGGCCGCACTGAAATCGAACGCCACATCTACCGCCAGCTTCCAATGCCGCTGCTCGCCTGGCAGGACATCGACGAGGAGACGCACGCCCGCTTCGAGGAGCTGGTCACGCCAAACGCCGGGATGGACATCGTCGTGCAGCCGGAGCGCGTCTATCCCGAGGGCGCCGTAATGGCGCACCTCGTGGGGCGCGTCGGCCGCGACAAGCCCAAGGCGCCCGATGGAGAGAAGGCCCATTACGACACCATGGGCATGAAGGGGCGAGACGGAATCGAGCTTACCCGCGACGCCACACTTTCCGGCGTATCCGGCGGACAGCTTCTCACCGTGGACGTGTCGGGCTACAGGCGCAGCGTGATGGACAACCGCCCAACGCCAGGCTCCGACCTGAAGCTCACCATCTCAACGCGACTGCAGCGCGCGTGCTATGCGGCGCTTGCAGGACGGCGCGGGGCCATTGTGGCCATCGACCCGCGCAACGGCGACGTGCTCGCCCTCTGCAGTTCGCCGTCATACGACGTGTCGGCCATGACGCCGCGCGTCCCCGCCGACCTCTGGCAGAAGCTGCTGGAAGACCCGGCTACGCCGCTGCTCAACCGTGCCATCACCGGCCTATATCCGCCGGGCAGCACCTTCAAGCCCGCCGTCGCCCTCGCGGCGCTCCGCCAGGGCCTGTCGCCGAATTTCCTCGTTGACTGCAACGGCGTCTTCGAAATCGGCTCCCTGCGCATCCGCTGCGCCGCCCGCTACGGGCATGGCGACAACATAACGATGCGCAAGGCGCTTGAGGTTTCGTGCAACCCATATTTCTGCGAACTGGGCGTAAAGGCGGGCGTTGACGCCATCACTACCTTCGCCCGCGAGGCCGGATTTGGAACAAGGACAGGCATCTCGCTTCCGGGCGAGGCGGCGGGGCTTGTCCCAGACGACGCATGGAAGCGCCGCACCAAAGGCGGCGGCTGGAGCAAGGGCGATACCGCCAACCTCTCCATCGGCCAGGGATTCCTACTTGCCACGCCGCTCCAGATTGCCCTCTACACGGCGATGCTCGCCAATGGCGGGACGCTCTGGCGGCCACGCCTCTGCGCCGACGAAGCGCCAACCATCGTGCGTAAGGTGGCAATCCCGGCAAAAGACTTGGCCGTCGTGCACAACGGGATGTTTGACGTAGTGAACGCGCCAAAGGGCGGCGGACGTCGCGCCCGCGTGAATGGCGTGACAGTGGCCGCCAAGACCGGCACCGCCGAATACGGGCCGATGCGAAATCGCCGCAAACACGCATGGATGATCGCCTTCGCCCCATTGCATGATCCGGAAATCGCCGTGGCCACCATTATCGAAGATGGCGAAAGCGGCGGCACCACTGCCGCACCCGTAGTGGCCGCGACCCTGGCCGAATACTTTGGCACAACGCCGGAGCCGCTAGAAGGGCTAGAGAGACTAGGAGGACTAGAGAGACTGGAGGGACCAGAGGGACTGGAGGGACCAGCAGTGGAGCCGCGCGGCGACCCCGCCGCGCGGGAGGAGGAGGCCGCGCCATGAAAAAAAAGTTCACGCTTCCATTCGGCCTCGGCAACCTGCGCTTCGCCAACTGGTTCGCCTTTGGCGCCATGATTGCCCTGATGGCCGTGGGCATCTGCTATATCTACAGCGCAAACGCCTTCCGCGACAGCGCCCGGCTCCAGGCCCTCTACCTCGACCAGGCGCGGCTCTGCGCCATCTGCATAGCAGGAGGGCTGGTGCTTGCGCTCATCGACTACCGCGACATCCTGCGCTGGAGCCCGCTCCTCTACATCGCCGCAGTGGCGCTTCTGGCGGCGGTTCCGTTCTTCGGCACCACGCGCATGGGCGCGACTCGCTGGATATTCGGCATCCAGCCATCGGAAATCGCCAAGGTAGCCACCATCATGGCCATAGCGCATTTCCTTGGCCGGCGTGACGCCGCGCGAGACGTGCTAGACCTCGCGTTCTCCGCACTGCTGGCGATCATCCCCATGGTCCTCATCCTCATGGAGCCGGACCTCGGCACTGCGCTCGTCTTCGCGCCAGTCGTAGCCGCGATGCTCTTTGCCTCCGGCACGGCGCCGCGCCTGCTACTGTCGCTCGTCCTAGTCTGCGTGCTGGCCGCCGGCATTATCCTGGCCGCCGTTGCGGCCGAGGGGAACCCGAAGACGCCGCCGACGGCGCGGCGTCTCGCGGAACGCGCCACGTCCTTCATGGGCAAATACCAGAAGACGCGCCTCCTCGATTTCCTCTTCCCCGACCGAGACCCGCTTGGCCGCGGCTGGAACAGGCGACAGTCCATGATCGCCGTCGGCTCCGGCGGCGCCTTCGGCAAGGGTTTCCTCAAGGGCGACCAGAACATACTGGGCTACATACCCCAGCAGGTTTCTGCCAACGACTTCATTTTCTCTGTGCTGGCGGAGGAAAAGGGCTTCGCCGGCTCGTCATTCTTGCTCGTGTGCTACGGAATACTGCTTTTATCCGTTCTTGCAGCGGGCGCCGCAGCCCCGGAGGATTCCGGTCGGCTGCTCTGCGTCGGTGTCGCGACGCTTGTGTTCTGCCATGCCTTCGTCAATGTAGGCATGTCAGTTGGTATGCTGCCAATCACCGGGATGCCGCTGCCGTTCGTCAGCTATGGGCGAACATTCCTCGCGGCTTTGGGATTGGCGTTCGGACTCGTCCAGGGCGTTGCAGTGCGTTCCGGCGTCCAGAAGTCAAAGGAAAAACAAAAGGGAAATGAACATCGAGTCAATTAAGAACGGCCTCAAGAGCGCCGTGAAGTGGGTGCTGGGCAAGCGCGAAATCAAGCGCGAAATCATCGTCAGCGCCGAAAAACTGGAGACGCGCGTAGCCGTCGTCGAGAACGGGAGGGTCGAGGAGTTCCAGGTCGAGCAGACCTCAAGCGAGCGCCTCGTCGGCTCAATCTACAAGGGCCGGATACAGAATCTGGAGAACGACCTCCAGGCGGCCTTCGTCGATATCGGCCTCGGGAAGAACGCATTCCTCCACTACTGGGACATGTTCCCAGACGACGAGTCGCGCCTCGACATCGAGGACGGCGAGACCTCGCAGCAGCGCGTTCCGCGCCGCAAACGCTACACCAACGAGCAAATCGCGAAGCGGTTCCCCGTTGGATCCGACATAATCGTCCAGGTCTCCAAGGGGCCGATAGGGACGAAGGGCCCGCGCATCACCACCTCGCTCTCCATCCCGGGCCGCTATCTCGTGATGATGCCGGGATGCAAGATGCGCGGCGTCTCGCGCAAGATCGGCGACGCCAAGGAGCGCCAGCGCCTGAAGAAGATCCTCGACCGCCTGCCGCTGCCGGACGACATCGGGCTGATCGTCCGCACCATCGGCGCAGGCGCCTCTAAGCGGGCCTTCGTGCGGGACGTCCGCAACCTGGTTTCGATCTGGCAGGACCTACAGGACAACATCAAGAACAAGCCGCCGGCATCGTGCGTCTATCAGGAGCCCGACCTCGTGGAGCGCGTCGTGCGCGACAGCCTCACCGAGGACGTGGACCGCGTCCTCATCGACGATCTCGAGTCCTACCAGCGCATCAAGGCCATAGCGGCGCGGATCTCGCGGCGCTCCAGCAACCTCATATCGCGCTACGAGGGCCAGCTGCCGATCTTCGACGCCAAGGGCGTGGAGAGCCAGCTGCAGGAGGCCTTCCGCCGCAAGGTGAACCTCAAGGGCGGCGGCTACCTCGTCATCGACGAGACAGAGGCACTCATCGCCATCGACGTGAACACCGGCCGCCACAAGGGCAAGGGCTCGCAGGAGGACACCATCCTCGAAGTGAACCTCGAGGCCGTGGAGGAAGTCGCGCGCCAGATGCGCCTCCGCAACATCGGCGGCCTCGTGGTGATCGACCTCATCGACATGCGTTCGCGCAAGCACCAGAACACCGTTTACAAGGCGATGAAGGCCGCAGTGAAGCGCGACCGCGCCCGCACGAACGTCCTGCCCATCTC
Source organism: Kiritimatiellia bacterium (assembly GCA_017962605.1). Lineage (GTDB taxonomy): Bacteria > Verrucomicrobiota > Kiritimatiellia > RFP12 > JAAYLN01 > RGIG5952. The sequence goes on from JAGCUY010000159.1 coordinate 23,302, forward strand.
CGAACTCGGGCTGCTCGAAATGACGCGCCAGCGCCAGGAGGAGAGCCTGCTTTCGCAGATGTACGACACCTGCCCGTACTGCCGCGGCCACGGCGTGATCCAGTCGGCCCTCTCCATGAGCGTGAAGATCCAGCGCCAGATTGGCGGCATCATCCGCAAGCGCAAGGCGCAGGGCCAGGAGGATGACCTCGTCATCCTCGTGGCGCCGGTCATTCTCGACAGGATGCGGCGCGAGGACGAGGCGATCATGATCGGCCTCCAGAAGGAATACGGCGGCCACCTGAGCTTCCGTTCCGAGCCGATGCGCCACCCGGAGACCTTCGAGATAAAGACCGCCGCAGGCGAATCCCTCTACGTCGCGGGCGACCACCATTAGAGCAGCGCGCCCATCCGGCCAATCAAAAACCCAAGCGGTTTGGTATAATGTGCTGAAGCCATGGCGAAGATAAAAAACACAAAAACCGAACTCAAGGCTCAGAATGACGCCCTGAAGCGCTACGAGCGCTTTCTCCCGATGCTGCAGCTGAAGAAGCAGCAGCTTCAGGCGGAGATTGCCTCCATCGTGTCCGAAATAGAGGGCGTCTATGCGGAGGAGCGCAGCTGGCGGGAGTCGCTGCGCCCTTGGATTGGTCTCTTCGCCATGGCCGAGCTGCCGGAGGGATTCGTGTCGCTGAAGAAGGTGAAGACCACCACCGGGAACATCGCAGGCGTTCCGATTCCCATCTACGAGGGCATCGAGGTCGAGCGCCGCGACATCGACCTCTACGAAACCCCAGCCTGGTTCGACGACGCCGCCGGCGCGCTTGAGAACGCCTTCGTGTTCTCGGCGAAGCGCGGCGTCCTAGAGCGCCAGCGCGAACTTATTTCGGAAGAACTGCGCTCGACATCACAGCGCGTGAACCTTTTCGAGAAGGTAAAAATCCCCGAATGCCGCGAGAACATCCGCGTCATCAGGATTCACCTCGGAGACGAAAGCACGGCCGCGGTTGCGCGCGGCAAGATCGCGAAGAAGCGCGGCACGGCGGAAGCCGAGAAGGAGGCGACGGCATGATTGTCCCGATGAAACACCTGACGGTGCTTTGCACCTCCTCCGACCGCGAATCAACGCTCACGCTCCTGCGCGATTTGGGTGTTGTGCATGTTACGCGCGAGGATGGCGCCGCGCCGGAAGGCGGCGACCTCGCCGCCGCCGAAGCCGCCCTTGCGGCGGCCAAGAAGGCCATGGAAATCGCCAAGGCCGCCGCGCCGACGCAGGGCAAGGCCGATGTGGCCGCACTCTCCCCTGAAGCGGTGCTTGAACGCCAGGCCGCAATGGAGTCGCTCCGGCAGGATATCGCCGCGCTTGAAAAGAAGACAGCCCTCTATTCGCGCTTTGGCGACTTCGATCCGGCGGAGGCCACCTCCCTCGCAGCCAGCGGCATTGCAGTTACCCTGTTCAAGACCAAGGCAGGCGCAGCGCCAAAGGCGGATGGCGGCGCAATCGTGAAGATACTTTCAGAAGACGCCGAGGAAAAGGCCCTCTATGGCGCAATCATCGGCGCGCCGACGCATGACGATGCAGGAATTGAGGTGATTCCGCTTCCAGAGTCATCGCTATCCGCGATGAAGTCGGCCCTTGCCGACAAGCGCAAGGCGTTTGAAGAGGCGATTGCCGAGCTTGATGCGCTAGTCGGCAACGCCGACGCCAAAAAGGTCCTTGCCAAGGCCGTCGCCGAACGCGAGTCCGCGCGCGACCTTGCTGCGGCCGCAGCAAAGATGGGCGACGGCGACGGCATCGCATGGCTCACCGGCTACTGCCCCGACGACGCCCTCGACTCCGTCCGCGCCGCAGCCAAGAAGAATGGCTGGGGCGTCGCCGCGCGTCCGCCGCGTGAAGACGAAAACCCGCCGACACTCCTGCGCCCGCCGCGCATCTTCAGGCCAATCTCCCTGGTTTTCAAGATGCTCGACATCTCCCCGGGCTACCGCGAGGTCGATTTGAGCGCCGTATTCTACGGTTTCTTCACAATCTTCTTCGCGATGCTGGTTGGCGACTTCGGCTACGGCGCGCTCATGCTGATCGCGACGATTCTCCTTCGCTGCAAGTTCCGCAAGGCCCCGGCCTCGCCATTCATCCTCTTTGGCGTGTTCTCCGTGGCCACCTGCGTCTGGGGCGTGCTGTCGTGCAACTACTTCGGGGCGCACCCGGAGTCGCTGGACTTCGGCATCTCGCGTTGGCTCAACGACCCCTCCTACACCAACATCATGCAGCTCTGCTTCGTCCTGGGCGCGATTCACCTAACGGTGGCGCGCCTCTGGAGCGCGGGGATGCTCTGGCCCGACACCAAGGCGCTGGCCGAGATCGGCTGGGCCGGAATCATCTGGACGATGTACTGCACCTCATGCACGGTCGTCATCCCGACCTTCGCCTTCCCGCGCTTCATGTTCGCGGTGGCACCGGTCTCGATTCTCCTTGTCTTCCTCTTCACGCTTCACCGCGACGAACTGAAGACCGAAGGCATGAACCTGATGGTCATGCCGCTGAACATCATCAGCTGCCTTGGCGACATCATCTCCTACGTCCGCCTCTTCGCAGTTGGCCTGGCCTCGGTGAAGGTCGCGGAGAACTTCAATTCCATGGCGCTGGACATGAACCTCCCGCTCTATGTGAAAATCCCCGTCGTCGTGGCGATCCTGCTGTTTGGACACGGCCTAAACATCGCCATGGGCGCGCTCTCCATTCTAGTACACGCCGTGCGCCTGAACACCCTTGAGTTCTCCAACCACAAGGGCATATCCTGGTCCGGCATGGCATACGCGCCATTGAAGAAAAACGGATGAAGAACAAAGAGGCAAAACCATACTCCTCCTTCAGCGGCTGGATGGCGCTGGCGACCTGCTTTGTGGCGCTGGTGCTGGCATTCGTAGCGCTGAAATCCCTTGGAAGCGTGCTGAAGCCGCTCGCCTTCGCATGGGTGCTCACCCTAATCCTTGCGCCGATGGTGAAGGCAATAGTCAAGTGGCTCCGCCTCCCGGAAACCCTTGCCATACTCATCGCAATGGCAGTCGCGATCTTCGCCTTCTTCGAAGTTGGCGTCTTTGTGAACTCGCTCGTATCCTCATTCGTTCCCAAATACGCCGAATACGCCGAGAAGCTCCAGGCGCTCCTCAAGCACTTCTACGACTCCCTCCATCCGCAGGCCGTCGCGATGCTGCGCGAGTTCGACTGGCAGGCCGGCCTCTCGAAGCAGGTCCTATCCCTGTCCGGAATTGTCATCTCCGCCTCGTCCACAACGGCAATCGTGCTGATCATCACCGCCTTCATGCTGATCGAACACCGCGACTTCTCCCTCAAGGCCGAGGGCGCCTTCGGTGGTGACTCCGGGCGCGTCCTCGACGTCGTGGGCAGCATCTCCACACAGGTCTCGCGCTACCTCATCCTGCAATGCGTGATTTCGGCGGCGACTGGCATTGTCACATGGCTGGCCCTTTGGGCGATTGGCGTCGATTTCGCCGCCACATGGGGTTTCCTGGCCTTCATCCTCAACTTCATCCCGACAATCGGCTCCATCCTTGCCGCGATTCCGCCGCTTCTAATCGCGCTGGTGCAGCATGCGCCCGAGAGCTACATCCCCTTTTTCGAGGCACTGGCGGCCATCCTCGCGATCCAGATGATTATCGGCAACGTAATATCCCCTCGCCTGATGGGCAGCCGACTCAACCTCTCGCCGGTGGTCATCCTGGTGTCATTGCTCTTCTGGCACTGGCTCTGGGGAGTGCCAGGCGCGCTGCTGGCGACGCCAGTCACGGCCGCCATCAAGATCGTCTGCGACAACCTTGAGCCGCTCAAGCCGCTTGGCGTCCTGCTCGGCTCTGGCCGCCCGCTGAGACGCGCGGGGCGCCAGGAAGAATAGCCAGGAGTGCCGGCAGTCCAGAAGATGCAGCCATGAAAAGGCACACGCCACTACTCCTGACGCTCCTAGCCGGCATCACAGTCTGGGCATGCATTACCTGGCCGCTACCGGCTAAGTTCGCCACGGCAGTTCCGATTTCCGACAGGGCATCTCCTGGAGCGGAACGCGTTGTCGCCACCACCCCCGGCGACCACCTCCAGCTCCTCTACCACTTCTGGCTTGCCGGCGAGGTCGTCGCCGGACACATGCCGCCTTGTTCAAACGTCTTCGAATTCAATTCCGCCGGTGACGCCTCGCGGCACGAGTTCTCAACCCACTACATCCCCTTCTCCCTCGTTTACTCGGCGACCGCGCCATTTCTAGGCCGCTCCGGGGCCTGGAATGTGGCAGGACTATTCTCCGTCCTCCTGGGCATTTTCGGATCATTCCTCCTCACGCGCCGACTCGGCGGCTCAGACTGGCTGGCCTTCATTCTTACGACCTCGCTTGCCGCCTTCCCATACCGCTGGGCGACGCTTATCGCGGGCAGCCCGACCGGTTTCGCCATGGGCCTCGTCCCCTGGTTCGCCTACGGAATCGACCGCATCGTCCGCGACGGCTCCAAGTGCGGATCGGCGATTGCCGGACTCGCCCTGCTCTTCGCCTTCTGCTCCGACCTCCACACATTCTACTTCTGCGCCCTGTCTGCGCCGCTGTTTGTCATCGTCTCCGCAGCTGACAGCGCGGGGGGCGTCATCCGCCGCAACCCGCGCTCGGCCACCCTGGCATTCCTGCCGCTCTTCGCCTTCACCGTCGCGGCGCTGGCATTGTCCAAAGCCGCGTCCTCGGGCCTAGGTTCCACGGCGATGGCCAGCGGCCGCACCCTCCGCGAGACGCTGCTATTCTCGCCAGTCCTGCGAGGACTATTCACCACGCGCGCGCTTGAAGGCGCGACAAATTCCATATATGTCGGTGTTGCCGCCGGCATACTCTTCCCGCTCGCGCTGGCGCGCCTTGCACTCGTCTCTCTCCGCGCCAACAACCGTCGCACAACCATTCCGCATCTAGTCGCAGCCGCAATCCTTGCCGCAGGTGCCTTCGCCGCCATTCTCCTTGCCGCAGGCGCATACGGGCCAATAAACGGACTCCCATTCCGCATGGCACGCGCAATCGTCCCCAAATACACCATGATAAGGCAGCCGGCCAAGATATTCTGCCTCATGCCGACGCTTCTCGCCATGGTCGCCGCAATCTCCCTGCGCGACCCGCGCCGCCGCATCATCGACGCACTCTGCCTGGGCCTCGCCCTGGTCATGCCGTTGCAGCAGCTCTCGCGCTTCCAGACCGTCGTGAGCCGTCTGGACAACCCCATGGCCGCCTACCGCGCAACTCGCGAAGCGGCCGACGCCGCAGGGATCGCCAACCCTAAGGCCGTGGCCATCCCCATCTGGCCAGGCGACTCCCACTTCGCCTCCCTCTATGAACTCGGCATCATGGAGTCGCGCCTCCGCCTCGTGAACGGCTACTCCCCCTCCCCGCCCGCAGACTACTTCGACTCGGTCTTCAAACCTCTCGAAAGCATCAACCAGGGCTTTCTCGATTACAACCAGAACGCTCTGCTCAAACAAATGGGCGTTGACTTCCTAATCTTCCATGAAGACGCCTTCCCAGACAAGGTATCCCCCTTCCCCGCCGGTCTTTCACTCGCCACCCTCTGGTGCAACCAATACCTTGAGCCGCTCTTCCAGGGCGACCGTGTCTCGGCCTTCAGGCTCAAAGACCGCGGCTCCGCAGACGGCAACAAGGTGCCCATGCCGCCAGCTCGATCCTTCCTCAACTACGCCTCGGCGCTTGTCTGGCACCCGCGCCAGGTGGCGCGTTCGCTGGAAACGGCATCCGCGCCCGGACGCATCAACCTCGCGCTGCGCGCTCCCGTCTTCATGCACCCGGGAATGCGCTACATGATTCTCGATCGCCTGACGGGTTGGCACTCAATCCCCCTTGACAACCCGATGGGCGGTGAATACGCGCTTCCAGAGGGAGTCACCGACCCGGCGCTAATCATCCTGGCAGCCGGCGACGAAGGCATCGGCAACGGCGCCATCACCCCGGCGCTGATGTTCCACGAAGGAACTTCGTCAATCGCCAATGGCGCAGCCGTTATTGCGGCCGATGGGAACGAAAAGCACAGTGTCGTTCTGGAAGGGCCGTTCGTCCCGATTGGCGCAGGACACTGGCGCGCCCAAGCAGAGGTCAAGGGTGCGTGCGCCAATGGGGCCATCTTAGAGGTCGTTCGCGGAGTGCGCGGCGAAAACGAAGTCGTGGCTTCATCCACTTTTGCCCCTGTGGAGGGACAGGATGCGGACATAGCAACAGTTGAATTTGACTGGGGCGCCACCGATCCGCCATTCGCCCTGCGCGTCTCATCCCGCCGCGTAGCCCCATTGGAAGTGCGCGCTCTGCGCCTAATAGGCATTCCGTGAAAAGGGTAAAAAAAGAAGCCGGTGGTGCTGACTTGCGGCACCACCGGCTGCTGCTATGCCTCTACCATCTGCGGACGACAACCGGGCGCGGCTGCACCACCACAGGCTGCTGGACCACGACAGTTTGATGAACGAC
>JAGCUY010000020.1 GCA_017962605.1 Kiritimatiellia bacterium
GCGCGCCGAGGCGCTCGCGCCGCTGGTGCGCCGCCTCTGGGATGCCTGGTGGCACAACTCCCTCGACCTCCCCGAACCGCCCGTGGCCTGGTCGCTGGACGGCGTGCGGCCGCAGAACGCGCCGTTCCGCCGCCTAGCCGCCGCTGCCGCGATCTTCTCGCGCGGAACGGCGCTGCTCGACGCCGTGCGCGGCGCCAACCCCTCCGACCCCGCCACCCCGCGCCAGCTTGAGAGGAAAGTCGCCGAACTCGCCGCCTTCCCGGAGCTGGAGCCTGTCCTGTCGTGGAATAGCGCACCGGGGAACCCCGTGGCGCTCGTCGGCGGCCCCGCCGCCTCGATGATCGTCACCAACGCCCTCGTCCCCTTCATGGCGGCGCGCCACCCGAGACTCGTCCGCGAAATCTACGCCGCCCTTCCGCCCGAGACCACCTCGCAGCCAATGCGCCTGATGGCCTCGCGCATCTTCGGACCCGACCACAACCCGCGCGCCCTCTACGAGGGCAGCGGCCTGCTCCAGCAGGGCCTCATCCAGATCCATAACGACTTCTGCCTTTCCTGCAAGTCCGACTGCGCCGAATGCGCGTTCGCCCGCAGGAGGGCGCCCACCCCAAGTAACTGACAACGAAACAACCAACCGGCAACCATGAAATACAAGCACTTCGACCTCCCGGCCTGCGCGTGGCGCTCCCTCAACTACCTCACCGAGATGACCGACAAGTCGGAAGGATACCTCCCCTACTGGCTCATCCTCCCCAACACGAAGCCGGCGGAGGCCGCCCACTGCCGCGTCGATGACGCCGAACTCGTCGCCTCCTGGTACGAGGGCCTCGACGCCTGCATGAAGATCCTTGGCGTCAAGGATGGCCATCCCGCCGAAGTGCTGGCCGCCTTCCGCAAGTTCCTCCTCTCCGACTGGGGCCCGCACGGGCTGCGCTACCACCACAAGTATCCCTGGACGCACACGATGCACAGCTCGTTCCACGAGATGGGCTACGTCCTCTCCGCCCTCAACCGCCTTGTCCGCAACAACCCGGACGACAAGGAGGCCGAGAAGCGCGCCGCCGGACTGGTGCGCGGGATGCGGTCGCTCGTCATCGAGCGCAAGGTCCGCACCTTCTGGTCGGGCGACTACAACGAGCCCGAGGCCAACTACGAGTTCCCCAACGACGTCTATCTGCTTGAAGGCGGCTTCGACCTCACGCGCCACACCGGGCGCGGCGAGCAGTTCATCCGCAACGGCGTGATGCTGGAGGCCCTCGCCGACCGCTACGTCATCGCCAAGGACGAAGTCGCGCTCGACCTCGCTTCGGGCCTCGCCACCGCCCTGCTGGGGCAGTCGCGCTATTTCAACTGGCGCCACGAGTTCATGGGCCATGTCCACTCGGCGGTGTGGGTGGCGACCGGGCTGGCCAAGCTCTCGCTCATCACCGGCAAGGAGCAGCAGCGCGTTGCCGCCAAGGGCATCTACGACTACGCCCGCTCCCTTTCCTCCTCCTTCGGCTGGGTTCCCGAATACGCGCAGTGGCACCCGATGACCGAAGAGCACTGCGAAACCTGCTGCCTCAAGGACATGATCGTCTGCGCCCGCGAACTCGTGCGGTGCGGCTACCCGGAATACTGGAACGACATCAACCTCTTCGCCCGCAACCAGCTCGTTGAAAACCAGATAGACAGCGCCACCTACGTGGTGTGCGACAACGAGACGCCGGACGACCACGAGCGCGGCATCACCTACCATGACATCGACAAGCGCATGATTGGCGGCTTCACGGGCGGCTCGCTGCCGAACAGCATCTCGATCAGCAAGTTCAGGTCAATCGCCGGCTGCTGCGGTGGCACCGCGCCCCAGGCCATGCAGGTGGTCTGGGAAGACAGCGTGACCCGCGAGAAGGACGGCTGGGTGGTGAACGTCCCGCTCGACCGCGAGACGGCGGCCTGGACGCTCACCTCGGCCTATCCCGACGAAGGGCGCATGGCCCTGAAGTTGAAACGCGGTGGCGTTGCCGGATTCCGTCACTATGCGTGGATGGGACGCGCCCCGCACGGGTTCGTCGATGGCAAGGAAGTCGCGTTGGAAGAGAAGGGGGGCATCCTCTGGTTCCCGCGCCTCAAGGCTGGGCAGACGGCGGAGCTGCGCCACGCGGTGCGGACAGTCACCAAGGTGGAGATTGCGGCAGGCAAGACGTATAAGGCCGTATGGCGCGGGCCGGATGTAATCGACATCCTCCCGCATGGCGAACACCTGCGCCTCTTCCAGCGTGATCTGGCGAAAAAGCCCTACCTTCCGAAGCCGAGCGACGTCACCTCCGCCACCGCCTCCAACTACGGCCCCACCCAGCAGAAGAAGTAGGGCGACTGCTCTTTCCTTAATTTCTTTTTTGTATGTCAACTTCTTGCAAGCAAATGAAAGAAGAGAACAATGAAGCCAAACAGGATTTGACTGCCTTTTGGCTGGAATGGAAGGATACTTGCGCAATAGCGCTTTGCCGCGACCACGGACGGGAAAGGGTTATTGCCGGAGCCAACAAGCTTTTCACCAAGCTGATAGCGAATCCGAGAAAGCCCACATCCCTGTCATCTTCAAAAGGGGACGAGGGAGGGGAGTTCTCCTATGAGGGAATGTCGGATCTTTCGGGTTCGATAGAGCGACCATCCAATAGGCCGGAATCAATTACGGAAGACTACAATGACTGGGCATGGAAGTCCGCTGGAGATGCCGAGGCCACTCCGCATGTCCAGCAAAAGTTGACAGCGAGGGGATATGCCGTTTCGGAATATCTTGAGTATGTAAGGGACTTTGGGAAAAAAGGTGTCCCCAACGCCTTTGAAATTCTTGAAAGCCACCTCTACGTTAAAGAGGGCGAATCCCGGCGGAAACCTTCTGCCGGCAACAAGGTTTTCAATGGCAAGGGTTTTAAGAATTACCTTTTTGAGGATATTGCCACGCGGCCTGGGGGAATGTCAAAGAACCTTTGGGGGTATTTGATAAGGGGGGTTCTTCGAACGATTGCAAATGAAAGTTTCGGGACCCCAGTCGCGGCACCAATAAAGGGGGAAGAAGGTGAGGAGATAGAACTTAATCCCGAAGACTTGCCAGGGACCGAAGAGATATGGAGGGAAAAGGAGAAAACGGCTTTTGCGGCGGATGTCGAGGCGGCCAAGGAACTTTTCCGGGAGAGGCTCTTCAGGCAGTGGCCTGAACTGGACATGGCCGCGAAAGTGGCGTTCGCCTGTCAGGCATTCGACCTTTCGATGAATTCTCCGGAAATCAAAAAGATGGTTGGCGTGGGAGGTTCCGCGCTTTACAATCGGCGTGAACTTCTTGTTAAAATGCTCCGCGACGTTGTCGCAGAGGGGCACGTTGAAAGGGAGGTCCTTGGAGAGGCCCTGCGGTGCGGAATGCTTACAAATGCCGTGTATGAGGCTGTTTCAGCCGACCCGGCCTGCGGCGTATTGAAGGATTTCATTGATGCCGGACGGCAAAGAAGTGGAAAAAACAAAACTCTGTAGCTTGTAGACAGTAGGAGAATTTGAAATGAAAGCAAGCACATACGCATCTTTGTTTACCGGAAATCTCGCCGACGCCGTCCTTCTTGACGCCTGGCTCAACGAGCGGGAGGCTGACGCGGCTGGCCACAAGTTTGTGGACGGCATAACGGACATTTGCCAGGACAACGAAGCCTTGTCCCGTGCGGTTGATTCGTTTGACGGGGACATTCGCGAGGGACAGATTCGCATTCTCAGCAAAAGCCTTGTTGAGAACGTGGACTATGTGCCATACATCCTTGTCCTCGGGAAGTGGCTTCATGGAATGTGGTTGGTAATGCCGTTCTCCCCCTATGGCATTCCGGCCTCGCCAGGAGAAATGGCCACGATGATTCCACAGTCTGGCCTTCGTGTCCTCCAGGCGTGGAACACTCGGTCTGTCCATTCGTCCGTTCTTGCCAGAAGTTTTCTGGCGGGCGAGGCGGGGGAGAAGTTGCGCGGCGAAGCGCAGACGCTCTTCCGTCACACAATGGCCAGGAAGTCTTTGCCCGACAACTTTGCGCCGCTCTGCGGCGGCCCGATTCTCTATGATTCCGATCCACGTCGGGTCTATTTTTCCGAGTTCAGGAAACAGTTTGCGCCGATGAACTCCGCCAGTCGCGAACTTGAAGGCCTCTCGAAAGTTGCGGGCGCCAAAGGCCATTTTTCAGGCTTTGTCGTTCACGCTACCGCCTATCGCAAGCCTATCGCGCTTGCGGCCGGGGACAAGTCTTCGCAAACTATTGAGACCTTTTCCGTACCCGCGCACGGCGTAGAGTTGGATGTGAAGCATACGCCTTCCGAAAAGAAGGTGCGCATTGTCATCTACAAGGGCGGGGAACGCGACGACAAGACGCTCGAGGGATTCTTCATCACAGACCAAGATGCGTCGCCAATCGGGGAAATCCACGATGGCGTTTTAGTAGCCGAGGAATCCGCCCTAGCCGATGGCTTCCTGCTCATCAACCCCGAGACGCTGGAACCTGTGCCTTTGGAACCAGAAAAGCGGGAGGGCGAGTAGGATGACGGCTCCTACGTTCTCGGCTAGATACTTCGCATATACAGTCTCCGCCCATCCAGGGAATGCGGTTTTCTATTCAAGTGAAATCCTCCTTGACGCGATAAAGAATACCTTTGGTGATTTTTCGCTGGAAGACCGCGCAACGGCAATAGCCGAACTTGCCGCCCGCTACTATTTGTCGCGTGACGACAGTTTCCTCCCTGTACTGGAGGGAGTGTTCGGAAGCGAGCGTTTACGCGACTTCCTTGCCCGCTGTGCACTTGTCTCCTGCGGGAAGGATTCGCTTGACGGGCTTCGCCAGACGCTTGATGGACAACCTGGTGACGTGGTGGCCGGGGCGTTGTGCGCCCGTTTCTCCGATGTGCTGTCCGCCGATGGCGTCATTCCTGTTTTCAATCCCGCCGACGGCGAGGCCTGGCTGCTTCCTTTCTCGTTTTTCGGCGAGGCCGCCACCGGTGCTCCCGTTGTCGTTGATGCCGCCGGCACCCGCATTGCGGCCTGGTCCGACGAGATGGCCAACTTGCCGGAACCTGTCGGGGGGAATGTGCGCGTTGGCATTGCGCTGCCGAAGACCCTCTCCTGCCTACCCATGGGATCCAGCCTGCTTCTGCCGGTTTTGGCGGCATGGTGGCGCCATGAGGGGAAGATTCCGCGCTATGACACCCACCGCCTTGTATTTACCGGTTCTTTTCGTGCCGGGCTGCTTAGCCGTGTTGAAACGAAAGAGAAGGCGCGGAAGATGTCGGCCGTAAAAGGCGGCATTCTCTTCTCCCCCTCGGAATCCCATTCCCGGCCAACGCGGACATCTCTTCCCGAAGGTTCCTCAGTTGGCGAGGTGCTAAAGGCCGTTCGGGCGCTGGCGGAAGAGGAGTGCGAGTCGTCGCTCTGCTACGCCAAGGGGCGAATCCGGGATTTTGAAACGGACGTTCGCCAAAGGTGCTTTGCCGGGTGGGGGGCCGTGTTGCGACGGCTAGAAAATGTCTGCGCCGGACTCAAGCCCGGTCCAACTCCGTCGGCATGGCTGACGGGGCTTCTGCTCCGGGCCGCCGCGAACTGCCATGCTGGGAACACGGAGGAAGCCGCAAGACTCAACGCCGAGGCGGTCGCCTTCTGCGAGGGGAAGCCAAAGTATGAGGACAAACTCCTGCGGGCGCTCGTGGACCAGCTCGTCATCCTTCAGGATTTCGAGGACTTTGACAGGTTGTTTGACCTGGCGCCCGGCCTTGGTGAAAGGATTGACGCGTTCGCTTGTGAAAAGGGCGGGGCGGAGCCGGCCCTTGATTTGCAAATGCGTTTCCACGGATCAATGGGGCAGTTTCACGCATACGCATGTCTTGCCGGCATTCGTCCGGGCGAATGTTCCCCCGCATCGGCAAAAGGACATCTTGATGCAGCCTTTGAAACCGCGCAGTCCCTTTGCGAAGAGGCCGAGGGCGATGCCCTGGCCATTCGCTTGGGCGATGTGGCGCAGGACGCGAATTACCTACTTCTCTGGCATTCCCTGTTTGACGTTGGCGGAGTCCCGTCCGCTTTTGAAACGGCACTTGAATGCGTCGAACCGCTTTGCCCCCTTGACGCCGAGGCCGGTCGCAAGAATCGCCTCTTCGCCCACCGGGACGCCGCGATGGGGCTTTACCGCGCCGTCCTTCGCGGGGAGGCTGTCCCCCAGTTGGGTAATGCGGATTTCAGAGAGGTTCTCGCCTCCACGGACGAAAACGGATGGATAGCGGGGACGACCGCGAAGTATCTGGGCGCCGTCGCCGCGGTGGCCGGCGTCAAGGAGGAAGCCGCCAGGCTTTTTGACATGGCGGCGCAAGCCGTCGATCCAGGCGCGCGGGGAGTCCTTGGCGTCATCCGCATGACCATCCACGCCGAGGCATTTCGCTCGCTTCAGCGCTTCCCGGAATTTGCCGCCCGCGCCGAGGAGTGCCGCGCCGAGGCTCTCCGTTTCTTTGAAACTGGCGATTCAGCCGCCGCAACCAAGACCGCATGGCGCGCCTGGTTGGAGGAGCCGTCCACCGCCCCGTTCCCGGGACTTTCATACTGGTACTGACCGCATGGTGGAAAAACCGGGCCGCAGGCGCTTGTAATTTTGGAACACTAGTCAAGAACCACCAAGGAGAAACACATGAACATCATCAAGATTGTCAAGGACAAAATAAACGCCATTCTGAAGCTTCTCGGATTAGGCGAAGGCAAAAAGCGGGAAAGCGCACCTGCGTCCGCAGAACAGGCCCCGCCTGTGCCGGATCCCGGGCCAGAAAGTGTTGCCGAGTCAAAGCCAAAAGCCGTTGTCGACGAACCGGTGCCAGTAATTGAAGATCGCCCGGCGAAGGATGAACCTGCTCCCGTCGCGGAGGAGCAGCCTGTCGTTGTTGAACCGGCGCCTGTCGCGGAGGAGCAGCCGGCTGTCACCGAACCGGCGCCTGCGGCCCCGACCGACTTTAAGGACACCCCGGAGAAAAAGGCCCTTGACGAGCAGGTGTTGGCGACTCTGAAGGAGTTTCAGGAAAAGGAACTGGCCGAGGGTCGCAAGCTTATGCTTGTGCGCTATGTCCAGCTCTTTGAAAAAAAGAACGGGATTGCGCTTAAAGCCGCAATCAAGCAGGCTTCGGCCAAGTGCGGCCTTCCGCCAAGCTCCACCAACGCCAAGGTCTATCTCTCGGAAGTCCCCGGGGTCGAAGTATTCGATGAAGGCCTGATTACCTGCGTCTGCCTGGAAGGCTCGTTGGGAGAACAGGCTAAAAGCCAACTGGGCGAAGCTGTTAAAGAGCCTGCTCGCGAGGAGATTAAGGCCCCTTCGCTGAATTCGCTTTTGCATGACATAAGCAAATATGCCTCCTGGGATGGTCCCGAGGCGAAGAAAATGCTTGCCGCTGTCAAAGACCAGCTGAAGAGTTTCTACCCGGAATCGGTGGCCCAAGGCATAAGTCACGAGCAGAAGGGTAGGCGCTTGCGGGAAATACTTGACAAAGCTTTTCACGCTGGAGCCTCGAATAGGCCTTTCGAGCCCATACTCGAAATGCTGAAGGCTTCCAATCTTCTAAACAACAATAGTGAAGAAAAGGCCAGAAAGGGATACGAGAAAGGCGTAGCAGCCAATAAGAAGTGGGCGGAGGCAAAAGCCCTAGAGCGCAAAATGAAGTCTGGAAAAACCGCGAAGGGGAAGGCTCCCGCAGCTGCGCAGCCTGCTAAAGACAAGGCTAAGGCGTCCGTTCTCGAGGTCTTTGACAAAATGTTCGATCCCGCACCGGCGTCGAAGCCTTCGGCGACAGTCTCCCCGATCGCGTCTATTGGCAATGGAAACGCGAATGCCCTTACGGCCCTGGCGCCATCCGATGAATGGACTGTCTTGATTGACGAAACGGGCAAAAACTACTCTTCCGATGCAAGCGGCAAGAATCGTGGGCGCCTTGTCGCGCTCTTTGTCCCCAAAGAACGTCCGCTGGACGATCTCCCCGAGGAATGGCATGCCGTTGAACAAGGGCATTTGGATGGCCCCAATGGCGTTCTGGATGTCATCAAGCGGATTCAGACAGCCAGAAGCGGCCTTCTTGGCATACCGATAACGGCACTCCCCTACACGACGCAGGAGGATCAATGGTTCTCCTGCCTTGAGGAGCTTCTGTCCCTGTCCCTGCGGCTTCTACCAATGGAGGGGGCCACGAAACTCTCGCTCTTTGTCGAGCAGCGTGGGTCCGTTGCGGGGGCTATGGGGACCTCCATGCTTGAGAAAACCATAACGGATGTCCTTCACCGTCTTGCGCAGGTTTTCCCGGAGCGGGCGAAAAAGATCACCGTATGCGGCAAGATCATCGCCAAGAAAGATCATCCGTGGAATGGCTATGTCGATGCTGCCGCCTTCACATGGGGGTCTTCGACCATACAGTTCGTCCTCAAGGAAACGGGGTGGCTCGAGTCATGCTTCCTCGATGGCGACTCCGCATCGCTTATGCGCCGGGCGCTGGACGCGCTGCGCTCGGAAGACGTCCCGGACGCAAATGACTGGCGGAAACTTCTTGCGCTTGTAGATGCCGACAACGAGGCGTCGCTCGTCGCGGCGCTCCTTACGGCTCTCGGACAGGAGGCCAAGGCCAATGTCGAAATATGGAAGGGCTTCCTCGACGAGGTAAGAAACCATCTCGACAGCAAGGCCATTCGCATGGACGTGCTGGCACGCCAGCTGGGTTGGCTTGAGAAATGGGCGCCCGATGAGGCCGCCATGCCACCGCGCATGCGCCTCCTGTGGCTCGTTTCTCGACTTGCAACGGCGAACCACGCCGGACGGACGGACATGCACGAGGTGGATTCTTTCCGCAAGGAGTTTGACGAACTTGTCGCGCGCCTCTACCGCGAGGACTGCCCGCTCTGCGCCCACGCCAATCTCCACCTTGCCGTTTCCTACACGAACGCGTTCGAGTTCGAGAAGGCCCGCGCCCTGCTTCTGTCGATGCGCGAATGGCCTGTTGAGGGGATGGGCCTGCGCATGAAGGGGCGGCTTCTTTCGTCGCTTGGCCAGCATGAGGCCTTCCTCGGCAACCCCGTCGGCGCGCTGCCGCTCTTCGACGAGGCAATCTCGCTCTTCCGCGATCTCTCCGAGGGTTCTGGCCTTGAGATCGCGCAGACTGGCGCCTACGCCGCCACGGCGGCGATGGACGCCAAGACGCCTGATGCGGACGATCGGCTTGCGGCCTATCTCTGGGGCGGCCCGTTCTCTGAAGAGAAGTTCGCCGCAGAGGCGCGCCGTCTGGCCGTTTCCGCGGAGCCCGTTGAGAAATACGCGCACCACATCCTGCTGCGCCGTCTCGTCGAGTTGCCGGAGAACCACCCCGCCCGCGCCGCCTACCTTTCGGAAAAGGCCAGGTGGGCGGAGCCGTCAGTTGGCCATCCGTGGGAGCTGATCGAGTTCTACCGCGCGTTGCTTCTCCCCGCCGGAGAAGAGCGCAACGCCCGCCTGGAGGCGGCGTGTGAACTCGCCCTCGCCGACGACAATGGCCCGACTTTGCAGGTCATCGCCGCCGTCATCTCCGGCTCCGCATTCTGCGACGGCGGCGCGGCCGACGCGGCAGCCTACGGCGACCTCGTCGCCTGCTGCGCCGAGGCCGTCCCCGAACTGGGCGAAGCCCGCCTCGCCGCCCTGCGCGGACAGCTCGACCCGGCGACGCGCCTCGCCCCCCTCGACCTCGCGAAGGCTGTTCTCCCGTTCAACTTCCGGTAATGAAAGAGATACAAATGAGGAATGTCCTCGTTTTCGACTCCGACAGGTTTACAGGCCCTGATTGGAATACGGCCCTTGGATGGATTGAGTCAATCGATCAAGTTTTTGACGCAATCTTTGTCATTGGCAAACAGGAAAATGGACTCAAGCAGACAAATCGTCTGTTGAGTTGGTGGTTCCCAGACGCTAATATCAGGGTCATTCGGACTGAACAAGAAAAAGGTTCGACCGAGGCTTGGTGCGCGTTTCTTCTCGGAAAGCTGTTAGGCGAGGCCTGCAATACTCCTGACGCGCCATTTGGCATTGTCATTCTTTCAACTCGTTGGATTCTGGCAAGTTTTGTGCCTGAACTTGCGGAGCGCGGTTTTTTTGTCAAACTGCCTGAAAGCAGGCATTCGTTGTTTTTGTCAAAAGATTTTGCCAATGTCACAATATTAAAAATGCCAGATGTCTCAACCACAAAATTGCAGAAAGCACATGATGAGCAGCCATGCCGTCTGCCAGATTGGGTGGCAAGCTCAGCCATTGACTCTAAAATAGGTTTTGATGTGCTGGCAGTTCCTTCAGAGAGGCTGGCACCACGTCCTTCCTTTATCCCATTCCCTAATCCTATGTCAAGCCTTGGGGACTCTTCGACAACCGATTATTTGCCAATTACCATTGGGAAGGACGCCCCCAGTTCGTTGCAATTGCACATATGGGAAGAAGGGAAAAAGGGCATCTATTCGCCGCATATTGAGATTGATTATGAGCCATTCCCCCGTGCGAAATGGGTTCTCCGCTCATGCCATGGGCATCGAACCGGAAATAACGGAGTATGGGTAAACGACACTCTAGTCACCGCCGCGAAAGGTGCAATCACCATCAAAAACGGCGACGAAGTTCAACTCGGACGGTTCCAACTTCGTTTTAAAACAGATCGGTTCGAAGAACTACTTCGATATGAAGAACCTTATCATCTGGTAAAGGCCATTGAACTGCGGGTAAAGGAATTGGCCGATATCGCCCATGCTGGAATCGCAGACCTTGCACACGGCAATGATATGTTGGGAAAACCGATTGAAGAGTGGAAGCAAGTAAGCTGGGGACAATTCCAGGCTATTCTTAAAAGTCTTTGGGATGAGCCGAGTTTCAACGGCATTCGTAGTAAAATCGAATCGCGCAGAAGGCTTATGTCGCTTCTCCACCATGTCAAGGAATCCAGAGACACCATCGGGCATCCACTTAAGGGTGAAATAGACAAAATCCAGAAGCGCGATGTTGTTGAGTTGTTCATGTTGTTGAAAGATTCCGAATAGCATGGAGAAACTGCTTAGACAATTGGAAGCTCACCGTTCAACGGCCGACCCGTGGATTCTTGTCTATGACAATCGCGGAACTTTTTCTGAAAGCGTGGGGAACCGCATCCGCATCTGCAACCTTGCCACGGGGGCATCGCAGTTGTTTGGCATCCCCGTCCGCACGACGACCTACGTGGACTACCGAGGCGCAGTGGTGCTTGAGACGCGCGTCGAACGCGCCGAACTCCCAGCGCTTATTACGCGAGTTGAGACTGCCATTCAACGGCGGTTGGCACGCGGCGCGTAGCGATTACATCACTCCAGGGCTTATGCTATAATACCTTCCATGAATACCACCCCAGAATCGGTCAATGGCTTTGTTTTCG
The DNA here is from genome assembly GCA_017962605.1 of Kiritimatiellia bacterium. Taxonomy (GTDB): domain Bacteria; phylum Verrucomicrobiota; class Kiritimatiellia; order RFP12; family JAAYLN01; genus RGIG5952. The sequence continues at coordinate 11,431 of JAGCUY010000020.1, forward strand.
CCCGGGCAATTATCGAGCAAAAAGGCGACGAAGCCGTCGATATTCTTCTCAAGTGCGCAGACGGCGCAGAAACGGACTGGCTTGAGAAAAAGGCCGCCGTCTATCGGTCTGAATCAAAGGACAAGGAATACCGGGAAGCCTTGGAGAAATGTCGCGACCCCAAAGAGATTAAACAAGTTAAGGAATCTCTGAACAATGAGTTGCTCGAAAATATCGCCACTGCCATAGTCGCCATCCACAATTCACGGGGAGGTGTTCTTTTCATAGGAATTGACGACAAGACCAACGAACCTGTGCCTTTCGCCGACAACGATGGTGGCAGAATCTGGATCAATGGCAAAGACGAATATGCAAGAAAGGCGGTTCAGGACAGACTTTTCCGTGAGAATAAAGAATTCAAATGTCCCAATGAGTTGTCCTGGATAGTCCCCACAAAAGAGATTGAGGTAATCTCAAGATGGTGTCACTACAAGGATGCGGAAGTTCTCGCATTAATTATACCTCCGCTGCCACTTGGGAAATATCCACTTGAAATCGAGTGTATCAAAAGCAGTACTAAAAGACGCTTTGTCCCACGCCGAAGCGCTGGAGATGTAGGACGAGTAAAAAAAGTTGAAATAAAAGAAGTCTGTTACGTTCCACAGCTCAACGAATATATAGATCAACGGCAAAAACTTTTCCTTGATCGGGAAGATTTGTCCGCCAAACTCAAGGATCTTGGCATCTCAATTCCTCGTGGTAAGTTCAATGCCACCGATGCCGTTCCCGCTAGGGAGGTGTATTCGTCTGTCATCCCCCCTCAGGCCACAAACTTCGTCGGGCGCGACAATGAACTTAAGCAGCTGCATGGCTTGCTTCTGGATGGCAAGATCCCTGTTGTCACTGGAGCTGGCGGGACTGGCAAGTCCGAACTTGTCTTCCAATACGCGGAACGGCACAAGACCGATTACCCCGGTGGCCTTTTTCAGATAGACATGGAGACTGTGCAAAACTGGGAAGAGGCTTTTCGCCGGTTGCTCGGGACCACTCGCGTGAACATGCGGAGTCTTCTCGGTTTTACCAAACCTGAAAAGTACGGGGACAATGGGCAGGAGCCTACGGCAATTGAGATCGCAGGTGCCCTCGCCCGACGTGCCGAGCAGGACGGGAGGATTCTGCTTTTCCTAGACAATGTTGAATCCGTGGAGAACTTTTTTGGGGAATCGATTTTGGAGCGCGAAACGACGCTGCCACCTTCTGTCAGCATTGTCGCGACGGCGAGGCAAGCCGACATCAGTTTTGATCGAGGAGTAGAGCTTCAACTGCTGGCACTGCCATTGGATACATCCATTAAGCTTCTTGTTCAAAATCATCCTGCCGACACAGATGCCGAACAGAGGGCGGCCTCGAAAATCGCTGAACTGTTGTGCGGGATACCACTCTACCTTTGCCGTATTCGCGCCTTACTGGCGGGGAAGCCCAGACCATTCGCGACGTCCTATTCCGATCTCGAGTCCAAATTACGGAAAAAGCTGTTGGACATGGTCGGAACCGCGATGGATAAAACCCACGATGACAGGACGCCAGATGCACTTTGGAATCTCACGAGCGAAGCACTGTCGAAGGACTCGGCTGGCGTTGCCCTGATCAAACTCGCCCACATTTCGTCTTTCTTTTCACCGGATGGATTCAAGGTGCATATCCTTCGCCATCTGTGGGATGAATTGATTGCGCCGAACACAGACGCAGGTTGCACATTCGAAGAAGCTCTCGACGTCCTTAGCTGGCATTGGATTCTTTCATGTAACAGAGGCAAACTTCGAATGCATCGCCTTAATGCCGAGGCTCTTCGTCGTTCGGCGCGGGAACTCGACCATTCCCTTGAAGAGGAAATAGGCAAGGCTTTGGCCAGTTTTGAAGGTGCTGGCCCGAAGGACTGGCTGGCGTTGATTGAATCTTATGGCATAGTCAAATTTGCCCCTCGGCCATTGCTTCACGCCTTGGTGGAGTTCCGTGGACGGACGCTTCAATTCCATATCCTATCGAGGCATCCCGATTTTCAGGATTCGGTTCAATGGGAGGCTTTGCTCGGAGAAGATTGGGCGGAGCTGCTCGCAAATCAGCCGCAATATGCAAAATACTGCCAGTGGAGCAAGCTGAATGGAACTGACTGGTCAAATCTTCTTGCAAGCAGGCCAGACTTCGCGGAGCGATGCGAATGGGACAAGCTGAATACGGGAAACTGGGTTGATCTGCTTGAAAAACGGCCTGAATTTATGAACCGCTGTCCGTGGGAAAAGCTCCGTGGAAAAGGGTGGAGCCGTTTGCTTGAAAAGCGGCCTGAATTTGAAGATCGCTGCCCGTGGGACAAGTTGGGCTGGATGGACTGGGCCAATTTAATCGGAGCCCAGCCGCGATTCGATAGCAAATGCCCGTGGAATAAACTCGATGGTTATGCTTGGGTTAGACTACTTAAAAGGCGCCCAGAACTTGAAAACCTCTGCCCATGGGACGCAATTGAATGTGAAAGTTGGACTATTCTGCTTGAGGAGCAGCCTGAATTTGCCGATCGCCATTGCTGTCCGTGGGACAAGCTTGACGGGAAAGACTGGGCCAATTTAATCGTAGTTCAACCGCGATTCGATAGCAAATGCCCGTGGAATAAACTCGATGGTTATGATTGGGCCACTCTGCTTGAAAAGCGGCCTGAATTAAAGGGCCGCTGTCCATGGGACAAACTGGAAGGGGGTGCTTGGGCTCGCCTGTTGAGCAAACAACCGCAGTTCGCCGACCGCTGCCCATGGAACCAGTTGGATGAAGAAGACTGGTCTTTTCTCCTTAAAAAGCAACCGCAGTTCGCAGAACACTTCCCATGGGACAAGCTCAATCTAGAGGATTTTGATGATGTCCTCCAACTACAGCCCCAGCTTGCGGACGACTGCCCCTGGACTGGATATGAGGGATACTGCTGGGCCATGCGGCTAACAATAAAGCCCCAGCTTGCGGACGACTGCCCCTGGGATCTCATGGATGGGGACTCTTGGGCCAGCCTTCTTGCAGAGCAGCCGCAATTCTCCGAACACTGTCCTTGGAACAAGCTGGATGGGGAAGATTGGGTGAAATTACTGGCAGTGCAGCCGCAGTTTTCGGACCGTTGTGATTGGGATAAACTGGACGGCACCAATTGGAGAAATCTCCTGAATTCGCAGCCGCAGTTTGCGGACAGGTGCCCTTGGGATAAGCTGGATGGAAACGCCTGGGAATTCCTCCTTAGTGACAATTATGGCACATCTGTTCCTCGTCCGGAGTTCTGCAGACATTGCGATTGGGGCAAGCTGAATCCACTAAATTGGCTAGAGGTACTTCAGTCGCAGCCTCAACTGGCCAAATACAGGAATTCTGGCACCGAGTCGTAGCATCTCGGCTGCGCCGTCTCCCGGCGGCAAGCCAGATTCCCTCCGCAAGCGAGCGCCTGAACGCCTCCAGGTTGCGCCGGTGGCATTCGCCGAGCTTGCGTGAAGAAGAAGGTGGAAAAACTCTCACCGACGTCCTTATTAATGTTGAAGGGACATTAAAAGGACTTCGGCAATCGTAGCCGACAGCCTTTTGAACACAACTGAAACAACCAGGGAGCAGGAACATGGAAAACACCAGTAAGAAGACAACTGAACTTGCCAAGCGCGGCGAAGGCGAAAACGATGAGGTGGCAGTCATGGCCGGTGGCGAAGCGGAAAAGGCCTGTACGGCAAGGCGCATTGATGGCGCGCCCTCTAACGCCTACCTTTACTCGGCCATAGCCGCTGTCGGCGCATGCGACATCGCCATTATCGCATCCGTTGGCATTGTCGGCCAGGGACCCGATGTATATGCCGCCTTCAAGGCGCTGCGCCAGCTGGAGGGCGCCCATCCCGTATGCTCGGTCCTTGCCACGTTCGCCGTCGCGGCGGCCTGCATGGCCTTGTATGACGTCTTGATTTGGAAGTTCGCGGCCTGGGCCGCGTGGCTGCGCCATCGCGAAAACGTCACGGTGCGGCGGGTCGCCTTCTGGCGTCTGGCCGTCCTTGTGGCGTTTGCGGTCCTGGTGCCGGCAATGTTCGCGCTGTTCCCAGCCGCCTTCCCGCAACCTGGCGCGCGGGCGCGGTTCATGTGCTCAGTGGTCCTCGTCCCGCCCATTGTCATGGCGGCGGCCCAGTGGCGTCGCGCGGGGAGGCGGTAGGATGATCGCCACGCCTTATCGCACTTCGGGACTTGCCTTTTCAGAAAATGCGGATGTCGCCTTTTCTGAGAATAAGTGCACGGACGTGGAATTTGAATTGAGGCTCGGCAGAATACGGAAGAGGCTTGCGATAGTTTCGCATAATGGGCAGGTGTTAAGGGACGAGGCAGATAGAATGTGCGAATTGGCCGCCAATTCACGGCGTGTGGTTGAGCAAATAGACAGGGAGTTCTGCCGCCTCACGGGTTTGAACTCAACCGACATGGTTTTCCTTGCCGTCGCCACCGCATTCCAAACCGCCCGGTGGGTCGTTATCGACTACTTGACCGATTTCGGTTCCGGCGCCGACCGCGATGGGCGGCTCGACCATGACGACAAGTCGATCAAGGATGGCGAGCGTGAATCGACAGATTCAATGATTGACAAAATGAGCGACCTGCGTGGCATGCGTCGCGGGAGTGATGTGATACATTGCAGGACAGTCCGGGAAATACTGGTGGAACCAGTCCCGTTTGACGCAATCGATGGCGCGGCGCAGTTCGGCCTGGGACTGAGCGGGAACAACCATCGCGAGATGACACTGGGGCACGATCCGATTCTCGGATGGTTTTTTGGGACGATCAACATTTTGACCGACACTACAACCATCAAGAACGGACGGACGTTTGCCATGTCGCGTGCCCCCAGGCTTCACTTCGCGAAGGAAACCGTTTTCACGGAGGCACTTAAGGCGGCATACGCAAGTTGCATGGCCGATAAGAGAAAACTGGCGGCGGCCATTGCCAAGGAGGCGATTCACCTGGAATCGGATTTCTTCTCCAAGGCGGGGCTGCCCATCCCGGTCATACCGGCTGTCCTTCCCGATTTGTCGTCGTCGCTTTACAAGGAAAACTATGACGCCCTTTCCCTTGCAAAAGACATGGGGATTGTCGCGATGCAGGCGAATGCGGCTATTTTGATCAACATCGTCATAGCCCAGATTCACGGCTACTTCTTCGAAGAGGGCAAATACCCGTCGAGGGAGGTTTTCGAGGTTAAGACCCGCAAGATCATCCTTTGGTCGAATGCCATCGCGGAATCGTCGAATGTGATTTCGGTAGCGATACGCAGTTTGCTTGGGGATGCGGGGTCGTGGAGGCATCTTGATTTCGGAGGTCTGGCGGTGTTGCTTTGGAGAATCATCCGGGATGTGGACTTCATGCGCAAAGTCTGCGAAGAATTTATCTCGAAGGAGTTCAAGAAGAAAGTAGATGGCAACTGGGAACAACGGCTTTGGTCAATAGAGGAGAACTGAAATGAACGACTCAACTAAAGTGGGCCTTGAAGTAGGCATTGCAGCCACCATCATTGGTGTGATTGGCGCGTTTCTCGCTCATGAAAGTGGGGATGTGAACGGCTATAAAAGGGGCCTGGCCGAAGGTGTCGGGTCTTCCGAAGGCAAGTTCAGGCGCCTCAAGGAGGCGTATGATAACCAGGATCGGCAAATTCTGGCATTGGAGGATGATGTTGAACGGCTGAAGCAGCTGCGCATGTCGCGCCTTTAACGGAAGGGCAGAACCAATGACAAAGGGGTTGAACTTCGCTTTCCATACGTGGCAGGCGCTTCGCGCGGAACACGAAAGCCGGCATCGGCGGAGGGCGGCTGTGCCGCCGTGCGACAAGGCCCGGCCATGCGCTAGTGGGCAAGCCCCCGCGCAAGGCCGCGCCATTTACGTTGGAGCTGACGATGCCGACTTGCCATTTTTTCAAAAAAAAGAGAAAATAGATGTGCTTTTTGGGATGGGAATCCCGTTTTTTCCGAGCGGTTTTCCAGCTAGAAAGCTACTTTTGCGCTGAAATACGCGCGATAGGCTGTGAACACCCGCCGAAATGGCGGGCCTGACAGCCCTCCTCCACCATCGGCTCGCCGACGGCGAAGGCTGTGAACACCCGCCGAAATGGCGGGCCTGACAGCGGCCCGTCCCCAAAGATTAGCTTCCAGAGTTGCTGTGAACACCCGCCGAAATGGCGGGCCTGACAGCATTTTTCCCCGCCCAGAAATACTGTATGGCGGCGCGGAGCGGCTGGAAGGAAGCAGGGGCTTGCGCCCTGTGGGCGTCGCGTAGCGACAATCCGGCCCACTGGGCGAAGACCGCTTCCAGCCGCTCCGCAGAAAGATCGCCCACCATCGTCGCGAGCGTTGCGAGCAGCATGCTCCTCTGTGTCTCTGTGCCTCTGTGAGAGATGTTCTTTTTCCAATCATCTCTTGCATCATTGCTTTATTTTTGATACAATTAGAGAACCATGAATTCCCCAAAAAGCCCAAATTTAAAGACGATGATGCTATCACTTGGCGACAACCAAGTGGTAACGGCAACGTTTCTGCTCAAACAGGGGTATTCGTATGAAAATTTAAAAGGCTATGTGAAAAGCGGCTACATGGATTCGCTTGGTCGTGGCGCCTACTGCCGAGCCGGGAGTCATCCCTCTATTGAGGCGGCGATTTCGGCCATGGCGGAACAGATGGCGGTTCCCGTGCATCTTGGCGGGCGTTCCGCCTTGGCTAAAAGAGGATATGTCCACTTTGTCCCTTTTACCGAATTGCCCGCTACCGTTTTCATGAAGCGAGGCGTTAGGCTGCCCGCTTGGTTCTCCCGCTATTACAACGGACGGTTCAGCCTCGTAAAGACAGGTTTTCTCCATGACGGGTTAGGCGTGGAACAGATGGATGGTTGTCCTGTTTCCTCTCCGGAGCGGGCGTTCCTTGAATTCCTTTATGGCGTTCCAGGCAAACAGTCGCTGGCTGAGGCATATCAGTTGTTGGAAATGATGTTGACCCTGCGTCCAAAACTCCTCAACGATTTGCTTGTCCGCTGCTCTTCCATCAAAGTGAAGAGACTGTTCTTCCTTTTGGCGGACGATCTGAATCCACCTTGGTGGCAGGAGATAAAATCAGATTCGATTGACCTCGGCTCCGGTTGCCGAGTGATTGACAAGGGCGGCTCTTTTAATGCGAAATACAATCTTGTGGTCAAGCCATGGAGGGAAATCTAGTGGATGCGCACTATCTAGAACAATCCCGTCTCGTGGTGAAAGTCCTCCCTTTTGTAGCCCAGGAGCCGCAGTTCGCCATAAAGGGTGGAACGGCCATCAACCTTTTTGAAAACGACCTCCCGCGTCTTTCCGTAGATATTGATTTGACATTTCTGCCTGTCACCGATAGGACAACTGCAATCCGCGACATCAATGCCGCATTGAAAAGGATAGGCGCAGCTTTGAACAAATCGGGGATTCCTGCCAGTCTTTCAGGCAGCGAAGTTTCCAGGAAGATTCTTTGTTCAAATGGGAAGGCAGTTATCAAGGTTGAGCCGAATTTCATCTTGAGGGGAGCTGTTTTCCCTGTTAGGGAAATGACCGTCGGCCCCAAGGCGGAGGATATTCTTGGATATTGCCGAATGAACGTCCTTTCGCGCGAGGAGCTGTATGGCGGGAAGTTCTGCGCGGCGTTGGACAGGCAGCATCCACGGGATCTCTTCGACGTGGCCCAGTTTTTTAGGCAAGGCGGTAAGGTGTGCGACGTAAAGGGCGGATTCCTCGCTTCGGCTCTCGGCCACAACAGGCCATTGCACGAAATCCTTGCGCCGAACATGCTGGACCAGAGAGAGACGTTTGCATCGCAGTTTTCAGGCATGAGCGACATCCCTTTCTCCATTGAAGAGCATGTGGCAACATTCCGGAGACTGGTGGCCGATGTTACCGCCATGCTCACACCTGACGACCGTGAAAGGCTTGTGGCGTTCACGGCGCTTGAGGCCGACGCGGACGTTTTCGCAATCCCCGGCCTGGAGAGACTTCCTGCCATACAATGGAAGCGGAAAAACCTTGAAACGCTCAGGATGCGTGATCCGCAAAAGTTCGCCGCGAACGCGAAGGCATTGGCGGCAATCCTTGGAATCTAATTGGCGCGGCAGCGCCTAAAAACTCTGTGTCGCTGTGCCTCTGTGTGAGCAACAAGCACGCAGGCGTTTTATAACCGTTCGCGCATGCGATGTCTCCTGGCGCGCCCGCGCCTTTGCCCGTCAAAAAAGTTTTTACACCCGCCGGTGGAAAAAGCGCGGGGCTTGCGCTTATTGATAGTGTGAGAAGAACAACTCAGGAGAAAAAACCATGACTGAACAAGAACGGAACAAGTGCCACATCATCATCCACTCGGCTTCGGCGGCCTCCGGCGCAGGCAATGTCGTGCCCCTCCCGGGATTGGGGGCGGCGGCGGACATGACGGCCATGACCATGATGGCCGTATCGCTCGCATCGGTGTTCGGACGGGAACTCACCACGGCGGCGGCACGCGGCGCAGCCTACGCGGCGTTGAAGAAGGTGATTCTCAAGCAGCCCATGAAATATCTCGCGAAGGAATGCGTGAAGCTCATCCCCTTTTTGGGGCAGGCCATTTCGGCAACGGTTTCGGTGGCGCTCACGGAGGCCGCGGGGTGGCAGCTCGCAGAGGAGTTCGATTCGGCACACCAGAGGTGTCTGGCCCTGAACTGATTTTGAGGAAAGACATGAACTTTTTTTGGGAAAAACTGCTTGAGCTGTGCGGGGGCGAGATCTGGCCGCCGACACACAACGACCCCCGCGTCAAGGGGCCGCAACCCCACATCCTTACCGGGCGGCAACGGGAGGCTTTGGAGAAGATGCGGGAGGAAAACGGCGGAGATGCCGATGCCGCGTCGCATGATGCCCATCCCCCCGCCGGTGGAAACCGGACGGCGCCATGACTTATAAATGGTGTCATGCAAACAAGGAGTAACACCATGAAGAAGAACACATCGAAGAAAACTGGGACACCGCCGGCCAAGGCCGACGCACCCGTCAACGAGGCTGATCTCAAGGCCGCCATCCAGAAAGCTTTCGAGGCAGTGGGCGGCCATTTCAAGATTACCATAGGCGACGACGAGACATTCGAAGTCCCGATTGTGTACACCTATTGTGACTTCCCGACCTACCAGAAAGTCTGCAAGGAGATACTGTTCAGCAAGAAACCGCCCGAAAACCCAGCGCAGGGGATCTGCAGTATCGGCAGGCTCGGCATTGAAGTTGACGGCACCTGCGACCACAGCGTCATATTGGTGTGGGTCAATTCCTCCACGCCTTTTGAGAAATCCCTGCCAATCTTCGTCCACGAGATTGTGCACACCGCCCAGGCCATCCTTGGTGACGCCATAGTCAATGACACGACCGGGGAGTCGATGGCGTATCTGGTGGAGCGGGAGACGAGAAGGATTTTGGCCGAATTCTTCCATCTGCCGACAACAGATAGCAAAAAGGCCGACATAATGGCAAAACTGCAAGCCCTGCTGGAGAAAAACTCTTTGCAGGAGGCGGTGGCGCCGTCTAGCAAGGAAGACACCCCTGTCGGTGAAAAGGAGTCCGGTTCCGTCGTCCAAGCGGTCGGTGGGACTGGTGACAAAAACCGCAAGTTCACGGCGGGGTATGATGAGACATTCCTTGTCCCGCTTGTTTACTCCTACAGCGACTTTACGTCGTTTCAGGACTTGTGCGGAAACATTTTGCACAACAACGAGGTGCCGGGTGAGCCAGCCAGGGCCTATTGCACCTTTGAGCGCATCAAAACAGAAATCGACGGGCGGTGCGACGCGAAGATCGGCCTTGTCTGGGTGAACAACTCGGCGCCCCTTCAAGAGACTCTGACTGTGTTCATCCATGGAATCGTCCTTGTCGCGCGCGATATGCTAAAGGATGCGGATGTCAATGACTTGAATGGCGAAGTGATTGCCTACTTCGTGGAGAAGGAGACAAAAAGAATCATGTCCGCATTTTTCAACATGCCCGTTCCGACGAATCCCAAAACTAGGGTAATGGAGGAGCTGGGACACCTCTCTTTCCGTAATGACGAGGTCACCGCCACTGGCAGCCAAAAGCCCATCCTGGATCGCGTGAAGGAGATGCGGGACCAGTCTGGTGGAGCCGCAAGTGGAAATTCCGCAGAGTAGTCGCTTATTTAATTCAGGAGAAAACAAGTCATGAACAAAAACAACGAACAAACGCGCAACGAACAGACTCACAACGGGCAGACAAGCAACGGGCAGACACGTGACGGCGGCCGCGCCAGCGCGGTCGGTCATATTCTCGCCCTCGTCCTGGCCGCTCTAGGCTTCGCCCTGCTTGTCAGGGGCGGCGGGAGGCTGTCCGGCCTTGGAGGCGTGGGCCAGTCCGGGCACGACGCCCCCGTCGGGCAGGAGGACAAGCCAGCCCCTGTTCCGGACCAGGCCGAGCTGTCCCGCTACCGCAAGGAGGTCGAGGAAGTCCTTGCGGACTACGACAGGGAGGTCGGCGCAGCCGCGGAGGCGTTCAGGCGCAGGCTGGAGAATGGGCGCACCGGTTTTGCGGAGGCGCGCGCCGCCATTCCGGCCGCCGTCAAGCCATACGGGACCTTCAAGAAGAACAGGAAGGTGGTCACCGCCGTCGTCAAAGACAAGATCAGGAATAAAAACCGTGTCGAGGAGCTGATCCGCGCCGACTTCATGGGGCCCGTGTTCGAGCCGGCCCTGGCGGGAGCCGGCCGGATGGAGGCGGCCTACGACACGCTTCTCGCCGACATGGAGAAGGCACGCCGGAAAGCGTGCGGGCGGCTTACGGTCTCCGCCGGCAAGGTGCGCGGCCTGCCGAACGGGAAGACTCTTGAAAAGAGGCTTTCCGCCCGCAGCGGCGAAGTCGCCAGGGCTGCCGCCAAGGCGTTGGGCACGGCGGCCGGGGCGGGCGTTGCCGTCGGCGTGGCCGGCACGCTTGAGCTGGCGTTCATCCGCTCGACGACGCGGGCCGTGGTCAATATCTGCGCCAAGGCAGCCGCCAAGGGCACGGCTAGCGCGGCTGCGCCGGCTGCGGACGGGCCGCTCCCAATAGGCGACGTCATTGCGGTCGCAGGCTTCGCCTGGACGGCATGGGACATCTACCACCTGACGCACGTAATGCCCCGAAAACTCCGCAAGGGGCTTGCAGACAGTGTCGATTCCATGGAGGATGCGACGCTTACCGACGTGAAGGGCCGCGCGAAGGCCGCCATCAACGCCTATTGGGCGGAAACGAATGAAATGCGCAAGGCCGCGGAGGCGGCGCTTGGCCCCGCAAACTAGGATTGGCAACAGGCAATCTGCAAACAAGACACAGGAGAACAACAAACCATGAAAAAGACAACCACGGGCAATTCGGCTATTATTGTCGCGGCGCTCGCCGCGCTTCTCGCCACGCAGGCTCTGGCCGGTCCGGCGGGGACCGCCGGGAAGGTCGCCGGGAGGGCGACGGCAAAGGTCATCGGGAGGGAGGTCGCGGAAGAGGCCGCCGAAAGGACCGCCCGCGAGGCTGCGGAGAAGGTCGCGGTGCGTGTGGCGCGAGAGGTCGCCGAGGAAGCGGCCGCAACGGCCACGCGGAAACCCGCCGAACGAACCGTGGCGGAAAAAATCGTGGAGGTGGTCGCAAGGCCCAGGGTGGTCCTCGCTGGCGGCGCCGCAGCGGCGATGGCCGTGGGGGCCCACAATGTCTCGAAGGGGGCGCGCACCGCGATGGAGGATGTCGGCGAAAGCGTGAAGGACATTGCGGAGAAACATCCCGAGATGTTGCCGGACGTCATCAAGGAAGGAACGCGGCCTGTCAGGTCACTGGCCAATTCCATCCAATGCGTCGTTGGCCTTGCCTTCATTTGCCTGGCGGCCTGGTTCTTTGCGGCGCCGCTGCGGCTGCTGCGGGCCAGGATTACCGCACGGGCGGAGCGCGCCATGCGCGAGGCGAGGCCTGCCCGACAGGCTTCGTTCTCGGGAGAAGTCATCGATGGCGAATTTGAGATCCGGGACGCGGGCGGCACTGGGACTGTGGCAAGCCAATCGTGAGCCAGCAAGGCTGCGCCTGGTGCTACACCTGTCAAATTAGGAACCGCTGCGCCGTCTCTCGGCACGCGAGGGCGGCCTTGATGCTGTCGCATTGAGGCTTGCCCGCGCGCCGGGATCAATGCCTTGTAGTTTTGCCATGACGCAAGGCGCGCAGTTTGTCAAATAGAAAAGACACCGAAGCGCGTTAAAGGTTGACCCCGTTGTTCAAAAAGCTGGACACCGAAGCGCGTCGCGAGCCGGCGGATGGGCTAGCCCATCCGCCTGCTCGCTATTGACTTGCGTTGTCCGTTATCGTCCTTACGAGAGACTTGATTTTTGCGACGAGCTGGATCACGTTGGTCTTGTCACGCCTCCTCTCCAGTTCGGCGATGCGCGCGGGGTCGCACTGGCCCGTTGCCTTGCACCTTTCAAGCGGAGTCCGGGGCTTGTCGTACA